>CALOAZ010000124.1:0-4634 GCA_942491355.1 uncultured Phycisphaeraceae bacterium | reverse complement strand
AATGTCTTGTTATTATTCAGCCACCCCCAGTTCCGTGATACGACCTTTCAAAAGCAGACCTGAGACTTTTCAGTAAAACAGGCAACCATCATATTATAGTTGGACATCCTCGGACCGGAAAACTGAAATGCTTCAACGGAAGCGGAGAAGAGATCTTACTGGATGTGCTTGATGTCGAGATAGAAGATGATGAGATTCTTTGAGCTGGATTTTAAGGTCATTCTAAAAATTGTTATGGGTTGGAAATACTGCTTGAAGAATTGGTAAAGTCCGGGCACGTTAAAGGCAGCACCACCTTAAAAGTAGTTAAAAAATATTTCAAAAAACATGATTTTCGAACTTAATGACAAACAAACACCTAAATTTAAAAAAGAAAATAGGACAGGATAAATCCTGTCACTACTCATGCTTTCTGAGGACAAGGAATGGAAAGAGTTACAAAGACCAATGACACCATTCCAGTAAAACCAGGTGGCTGTGTTTCTTCCGTTACTGGTGTGGTGGATCGCACACCGTTTTATGCCGAATCCGGCGGCCAGGTGGGTGACCATGGTACCATTCATTCCAAACGCGGCGGCGTGTTTCGCGTGAACGACACACTGCGTATCGGTGAAGTCTTTTTCCACCTCGGCCAGCTCGAAGAAGCCGGCCTTGGTGCCAACAAACCCGGCCTGAGTCGAAACGACGCCCTGCTTCTCGAATTCGACCAGCCGCGCCGGCGCACCATCCAGATCCATCACACCAGCACCCACTTGTTGAACTGGGCACTGCGTGAAGTGCTGGGCGATCACATTCAGCAGCGCGGCTCGCTGGTCGATGATGACAAAACGCGATTCGACTTTTCGCACCCCAAGGCGCTGACCGCCGAACAAATTCTGGAAGTCCAGCGCCTGGTCCACGAACAAATCGAGGCGGATCACACCGTCCACATCAAAGTCGTGCCGCAGGCAGACGCCCTAAAGGTCAACGGCTTGAGAGCGGTTTTCGGTGAAAAATATCCTGCCGAGGTGCGCGTGATCTCGATCGGGGCACCGGTCGAAAAACTTCTTAAAAAACCCGACAAAGACGAGTGGCGGCAATATTCCATTGAATTCTGTGGCGGCACCCATCTGCCCAGCACCGCGACCGCCGAAGACTTTGTCATTCTCAACGAAGAAGCCGTCGCAAAAGGCGTACGACGTATCACCGCTGCTGCGGGCAAACGAGCCGAACGAGCTCGCGCTCATGCGGCCACGCTCGCACGCCGCCTTGAGGCAATCGCAGGCCAGAAACCCGCATCACTCGAACAGGATCTGTCGGCCATCCAGGAGGCGCTGGACATCATCCTGCTGCCGATGCTCGATCGACAGACACTGCGCGAAACCATCGGCACCCTGCAGAAAAAACTCAAGGATGCCAAGAAGAAAGCGGGACGCGCCGCCGAATCCGGTGTGGTCGATGCCGCCAGAGCCCTGGCTGATTCGGCTGAAGGGGATCTGCTGATTGCCGCCATCGATGGCGCAGAAGGCGAATCTCTGCGCAAGGCCATGGACGTGATCCGATCCAAAAAACCGGATATCGCCATGCTTCTGGCAGCCACCGGCGATGACAAAATTTCTTTTCTTGCCTCTGTCCCTGATGCACTGATCGCCAGAGGACTCAAAGCAGGCGATTGGGTGCGCGAAGTCGCTAAAGTCACAGGCGGTGGCGGCGGTGGACGCCCCGACATGGCGCAAGCCGGCGGTAAAAATCCGGCCCGTCTCCCCGAAGCGCTCGAAGCCGCTCGAAATTTTGCCAACGATAAATTGGGCGTCAAAGCATGAGCGACAAAGACATTCAAGTCATCCTGCGCAAATTCCTGAGCGAAACATCAACCCTCTCGATGGCAACGGTCGACAGCAAGGGTCTGCCCCATGCCTGCAATCTGAATTTTGTTCACGACGATCGATTGAATCTGTATTTCATATCATCGCCCGAATCCGCACACAGCCGACACATCACAAAGCAACCGCACGTGGCCGCCACTGCTTATTCAAAATTCGGAAAGCCCGATGACATTCACGGCGTCCAGATTCACGGTTCGGTCGAAGCCATCAAACCCGATGATTTTCGCGTGATCTGGGCCATGTACTGCTCAAAATTTCCCTACGCCCATGAATTGGAATTCCGGGCGCGAGCAGAGCAGTTCTATCGCTTGCGGCCGTCATGGTTTCGATGGATCGACAATGCCGTGCGCTTCGGATTCAAGATCGAAAGCGACTGGGATGGCGAAATCACCTGAATCCCATTCAACAGGAACGCGGTGCCTTTAGGCCAGCAGTTGACGCGCGGCCTGCGCGATTGCTTCGGGCTCACTCATGCGCCCGGCACCTTGCGTGCGGCAAGCCTGCCAACCGGTTTCAGGCCCCACCGTATGCCAACCCATCAGTGATGTGAGCGTTTCCAGATTGCGTTGCACAATCGGACTTGCCCACATATCCGCATTCATCGCCGGCGCAAGCAGCACAGGTGTCTGCCGCGGCAATGCCGTCGCCACCAGGGTCACGGCGTTATCACACAGGCCTGCGGCCAGTTTCGCGATCGTATTGGCAGAAGCCGGTGCAATCACCATCAGCTCCGTTTGACGGGCCAGCGCCACATGCGGCGATTCGTGATGCGCATCAGACTCCCATGGTGAAATCACCACAGGTCGCCCTGTCAGACTTTCGAGTGTGGCCTGTCCTAAAAACCTCTCGGCATCCGGTGTCATGAGAGCCGTAACTTCTGCACCACCCTGCACCAGACGACTGACCAACGTGGCAACCTTGTAACAGGCAATGCCACCACTGAGCGCCACCGCAATACGGCGCCCTGCGAATTTTGAATCGGGACTTTTGGTTTCAGACATGACGACGGGGTACACCTACACCCCGAGGCAAAATCAGCGAAGTGATTTGTCGGGTGGCGTGATATCGGAAGCTTCGTAATCGATGGCGATTTTTTCTTCGAAAATCTCGGCCACAGCCAATTCCAGATCGCTGCGACCTTCGCGCTCGATCAATGGCCGCGCGCCATTCAGCAGTTCCTGCCAGCGGCGTTGAACCAGCGCGGTCAGCTTGAACCGGCCACCGACTTTACGGACGATTTCGTCGCTTTTGAGGATTTCGAGCATGGCGTTGCGACTCTCCTGAGATCAAATGGGAAGCCGAGCAATGTAGCAGCCCCATCTATTGGCGACAAGCGGTACTAAAAGGGCTCTTATCCCGATCATGGCATTTTCAGGACCCGGGATTGACTATATAGTAGGCAGCTTATGGGTCGCAACGAGCAAGAAATAGCCGTTCTCGAGAAGATAAGCCAGATCCTCAGCAGTTCACTGGAACTTGAGGAGCTGTTTGGCCAGGTGATGTCGCTTTTGGAGCAACCTCTGGGAATCCGAAGAGCGGCCCTGGTTTTGATGGATGATTCCATTGATCGCCTCCGCATCGTGGCTGGCGTGGGATTGAGCCCGGAGGAAAAAGAACGCGGCCAGTACGAACAGGGCGAAGGCGTCACAGGCCAGGTCGTTCAGACCGGCATCGCCCGCGTGGTAGCCGACATCGCCAAGGAGCCGGACTTCCTCAACCGAACCAAGATACTCGGCAAGGTCCCCACCAATGAGACCTGGAGCTTCCTCTGCGTGCCCATCCAGATCGAAGGACGCTCCGTGGGCGCTCTCACGCTCACCAAGCCGATCGCAGACGAAGCCACACTGGCCGACGATGCCCGCCTGATCAAAATCGTCTCTGCCAATATTGCCCAGGCACTCCACATTAATCAGCTTGTCAAACTCGAAAAAGATCAATGGCTGGAAGAAAAACGACAGCTCAAGGAAAACCTGCGCACCAAATACCGCTTTGAAAACGTCATCGGCACCAGCCCCGCCATGATGGAAGTCCTGGCCACCGTCGGCCAGGTCGCCGTCAGTCGCGCCACAGTCCTGCTGCTGGGCGAAACCGGTACCGGCAAAGAAATGATTGCCAAGGCGATTCATTACAACTCCCCCCGGCGCGATCGACCGTTTGTCCGCATCAACTGCGGCGCCCTGAGCGAGCAACTGCTTGAAAGTGAATTGTTCGGCCATGTGCGCGGATCATTCACCGGCGCGATCAAAGATAAAATCGGCCGATTCGAAGCCGCCGATGGCGGCACGCTTTTTCTCGATGAAATCGGCACGATGGACATGCAGATGCAGGTCAAATTGCTCCGCGTACTCCAGGAGCGCGAATTCGAACGCGTGGGCGATCACCGAACCATGCGATGCGATGTCCGCGTCATCGCCGCGACAAATCTTGATCTCGCTGAACAAGTCCGTCAGGAAAACTTTCGCGAGGACCTGTTCTACCGACTGAATGTGGTCACCATCCATCTGCCGCCGCTGCGCAATCGGCGTGAAGATGTGCCGCAACTGATCGACTTCTTCCTGGACAAGTACAACGCCGAAAACAGTCGGAATCTGCACAAAATCAGTCGCGACCTGCTCAATACGCTGATGCGCTATCCGTGGCCGGGCAATGTGCGTGAACTTGAGAACGCCATCGAGCGATCCGTGGTGCTTTCGCAATCTGACGAATTCACCGAAGACCTTCTGCCCATCCAGATACGCATGTTTGCCCAGCAAGGGCGTGACAACCGCC
>CALOAZ010000123.1:0-9169 GCA_942491355.1 uncultured Phycisphaeraceae bacterium | reverse complement strand
AGCCCGAACCCGAACCGATCACGCGCGGCGCATCGAAATTCTGCCTGGGCTCGGGATTGTCTCGTTCACGCGGCTCGGGGACATCGCCCTGCGGACCACGTTCACGAAATCGCCGCGAAAACGGATCGCGGCCGGCATCCGGACCGAAGAACCGTCGGAACAGTTCTTCGCGCGGATCTTCGCCCCCCATGGCCGCTTGTGCCTGACGCGACGCCTTCACCAGTACATGCACCACGCTGGGTCGCACACGATCGGCGACCACCTGAAAGGCATCACTCAGCGCGACAAGCTTGTCGATTTTTGCCTGCTCGGCCGCCGAAACGTCTGCAGCCTGTGCCGGCTGAGCCGCCGGCCCGTGGACCACCGCCGCCCAGCAGATCGCCGCCACACACATTCCGAAACCACATACACGAAGGTTCATCATCACAGACCTCCTGCCGCGAACTTGGCTGGCATCCATATCAATCGGTATGCCAGCTCAAGGCGCAAGCGTTAAACATTACACAGAAATGGCTTGTGCGCCATCTCCCACCTTTGGAATCCTGCCGATCCGGCAAAAAACATTCCTGATCCTGCCGAGTCGACACCGGCATCTATCACCTCGCCGGCATGCGACTTATACGTCTTCAAGGCATCAGCGGGTTCACCTTGAACCCAACGTCTATCCCAGAAATCTGACGCCACCAGAATCCTTTTTAGCGCATCGAATTTAAATGAGGTTCACGCCGACCCATCTCCGTTCCTGCCGCAGGATGGAGACGGTATCGCCCGGCAGCCATAGGACGATTCAGAAATGAAGATGGGATAACCCGCCCGATCCACTCAAGATCATTTCAGGCGGGATGCCTGCCGATGAGAAGCCGGCGGGTCACGGACGGATGTATTCCAGGTAGCCCAGCAGCATTTCTTCGTCGGATTGGTCGCCCCAGCGCACTTCGCGCGTGGGATCCGGATTGGCCGGGTTGGAGGCACTGTTGTCGTAATGCGCCGCCACTTCGATGCGGCTGCCGCGCGGCAACTTCAGCGGCTCTTCATACCGATACGACAACTGCCAGTTGAAATCGTAACGCGGCACGTCGAGCATCAACTGTCGCTGCCCACCGGGCAAAACCGCTTCGTAGCGAAACGCCTTGCCGCGCAGATGCATGTGCGGCATCAAGGCCAGAATCTGAACATCCCACGGCACAGGCAGACGCGCGGTTTCTTCGTGATTTTCTGCGCCCGCCGGAATTCGGATGCGCCGGTTCGCCACACTGGCGGTATAGATTTCGTGCTTGAGCGGCTGTTTCAGAAAAACGATACCCAACTTCGTACGATCAGTGGTCGCCTTGCCGTTGGGCGTGTAATGCAATTGAAAATGCAACGTGGTACCGGCAGGCAGTTTTTTAGCCAGCCCCTCGGGGTAAATCACGTGGTCATTGCCCGGCACATAGGCCGCTACAAATCCGGATCGCTCACTCACACGCCGTCGAATGCGATCGCGCGGCAGTTCATCGGGCTTGGCGGGTGCCTCGGCAAACACAAGCACGTGATGCACGACCTCGCGATGTGGGCTGAACCTCCACCGCCTGAATCCATCGATCTTCTTCAAACGTGGTCGCCACATTCAGATTGACATAGGGCATCTGGCCTTCGGCCTTCACACTCACCGCACGCGGCAACTCCACCACGAGATCAGGCGTACCGATGCGCCAATCCTTCGGGAACATTTTCGGTTCGGGCGCATGAGCCGGATCGCCCAGTGGATGATCTTTCGTCGCCAGCCAGGCCAGCAGGTCACGGCGATCCGCTTCGGGCAGCGAAGCATCGTTGTGCCAGGGGCCGGTGCCCGGCGCCGCAAACCAGGGCGGCATGATGCCGCGCTCCACCACACGCCGAATCATGGCCCGTCGATCCACCAATGCTTCAGGATCATCGAGCGCGAATGGACCAAGACCGCCTTCATGATGACAGCGCAGGCAATGCTGTTGCACGATGCGCGACACGCGAGCGTGATACGTCAGTGAAGCCTGTGCCTCGACCACACGATCAAACTTCAAAACACAACCTGGTGCCGAAGTCGCAGCCACTTCGAGCGGCCGCTTCGCCAGAACCGATTCGATTGCATCCACCAGAAACGCGTGGCGCGGCGCATCCAGGGCATAACCGAATCCGTAGCGATCATCGACCGCACCGCGATACATCAACTTTCGTGCGGAATCGAACACGAAAACTTCGGTGGTGCTGGTCGCTTGCAACCGTGACCCCATCGCCCCTTCAGCATCATGCACATAAGGTCCGACGAAGCGGTGATCGGCCACATCCTTCTGCATAGCTTGCGTTTCATCCGAGGCGTTCGGATTCACGTAGATGAAACCCACACCGCGCGCCGCAAACCGTTTTTCAAGACGGGCCAGCTCAGGTGCGTATTTTTTCGCGATCGGACACCCGGTATCGGTGAATGCAATCACCAGGGCCGCGCGATCATGCCAATCGCTCAATCGATGGGATCGGCCTGATAAATCCGAAAAGGAAATATCCGCAAGCGTTTGGCCCACGCCATGCTCGAGGCCATTGAGAATGGCCGGCGCTTCGCGCACAGGCTTATCCGCAGCCTGAAGCCCGGCGGCAAACAACATCGCTCCACAGCAAACCCGCACACCCCATCGCAGCATGGCACACTCCTTCGTCCATGCGATCACCGCACGACGCCTGAGTTACCCCACAAGGATCCGGCAGGTTGCGAGGTCAGACCATCGGCTGCGGCGGGCCTGCCGTTTTATGGCCCCGGGCGCTCTGAAACACGCGGAAGCCCAGATCGGAACGCAGAAAACCGTAAAGCAGCAGAAGAATCACACTCAGTACGCCACTGACCAGCCAGCGGTTGTACCTCGCATCGGAATAGATGCGCCCGACCCCCACTTCCGGAATCTGAGTCGGAGCGGCAGGCAGTCCATATCGCTCAGCGATGTCTTCGATCTGACTCAGATGAATCACAGGAATACCGGCCTGACTCATGCGCGGCATCACACCGTCAATGCGCTTGGCACCGGCCGGCACACGAAGGGTCAAGCCCGGCTTGAACAAACGCTTGCCGATACTGCCCCCCACCGAGGCAGTCCCGCCGCCCACGTTGATATACGCACGAAAATTGGCGCCGTCTGCACCTTTTCGGAACACTTCCATGCGTGTTTCCACGCTTTTTGCGAATGAATCGGCCTCGATCAACGGCAGGCCATTGCGCTTGATCGCAGTCACAATGCCCGCTCGCGCATCCTCGGGCATGCCGAGGCCCCGGTCTTCGTAACCCCCCAGCGACGCCCCTGCGATACGGATGGAGGTCAGACCTTCGCGCCGCAACAGCGCTTCCATATCGATCCAGAGCAGATCCGGCAGATTGGCGCCCCACTGGCTGGCCGATGTGCTTGAGACCACCACGGCTTTCGCCTTCAAGATTTCAATCGCCGCGTACACACAGGCATTGATTGCCGGGAAAGACCCCGAAACACCCACCGCCACCATGTCACCTTCGCGCACGCCGGCCGCAATCAGCATGTCCACAATCACCGCCGCAAAATTCGGGTTCACCGAGGTTTGTTTGGCAACCAGGTTGCCCGAGACGCTGGTCACGGGCGTCATCGCAACACCGATCAAACCGCTGTCGCCAGGATCGGTCGCCGGATCAATCGCATGACCAAGGCGCACGCGCTCCAGACGGATGACTTCCATCATGTCACGTGCCAGGCGCGCGGCGGCCAGTTTCTGCTCGTGATTGGGCAGACGCACCTGCATGGGCAGACGCTCCACCAGCATCAAACCGGCAAGCGATACCAGCGCAATCAGCGTCAGAGCTCGCTTGGAAACCGCACTGGGTCGCCAATAGATCTTCTTCATGACAAGGCTCCCCCGCCGAAGATCAGAATCATGACCAGGCGCACCACCACCGACGCGGTCAACAGCGTGCTGATGGTTTCAACCAGCCCTTGTCGATCCACCCAAATCGCAATCAGGCCGGGAATGATATAGCCGATGACAGTCAGTTCGAGGCCGGGGCCACTCGTGACCGACATCGCCGCCGTGCCGGTCTGCGGCACAATGGCGTGCGTGGCCAAACCAAAGGCCGCACCGAACAGATAGCCGATCAGAATCATCAGCGCCGTGCGCCGACGACCGTACACGATCAATACCGTCGATAGTGCATGCACCACGGCCCATGTGGCGATGGCCGCAACCAATGTGGTGATCAACACCGCCGGGCGGTGAAGATGCATCGCCACATAACCCGGCACCACCATGCCGCCTGCGGCCAGACCGAAAATCTCCGTGAACACAATACTGACCACCAGGCCGAGACCTATGGCCACCGATAACGGTTCCATCAGAACATTCTCCTTGCGGCGCCGCGGTTGGTGAAATAGCGACACAGATCCAAACCCGGCCCGCCGATATTCGCAATGCCCATCACCAGCGCGCTTTCACCGGCGCGCTCGAGCGTGAGTTCAAAAATCTCTTCCACACGGCGTCCTTCGGCGAACACCAAAGATCCGGGATCGATCCCGCCTTGAATGGCGCTGCGCGCAAAAGCATGCGTGCCTGTTCCGATGAGTACCATGGCATCGGCCGCAGGCCACTGCCCCACGGCCTCGCCCAACTGGCACGATCGGTCGGCGCGATCGGCGCGACAGTTCACAATCAGAATGCGCCGCCCCACATGCTCGCAACGCTGAAGACCCATCTTCCAGATACGCTCAGTCGATTCAGGATCATTCGCCGCAAACGCATTGACGAACCAGACCCGTCGACCGAAAAATTCGATTTCATGCAGCGTCAGCGCGCCCGGATCCGGCTGAGCGCCGTGCATGCCGCGCAAAGCATCTTCACGTGAGACACCCAGATCCGAAATCACCTTCAAGGCGAGCGCCACGTTTTCGGCATGCTCCACATAACTGAAGGCATTGAGATCTTCATTGGTAATGGCTGCCACTTCTTCTTCGGTCACGTGAATCAACTGCGTATTGCGGTCTTCGCATGCGGCACGCAGCACATCCAGGTGCCGCTGCTCGGCCGTGAACAGCTTGCCGTTGACCGGCACCATGCCTGCGAGCGCCCACGCGACATCTTTTTCGGTGGGCCCCATCACATCCAGATGATCGGCGCGACAGTTGGTGATGACCCCGTGTGTCGCGCGCACAAAGCGGTTTTCGCTGAGCCATTGCAGATTGGGACGCAGCGCCATGCACTCGACCACCAACACGTTGGCCTGCGCTTCGACGGCGGTATCGACGATACGGACCTGCTCGATGACATTGGCCCCCGCCGGTCGAAACACCGGCATCTCGGTGCCATCGGGCAGAATGAACCGTGGCAATGTCCCGGTCGTCTTGGCACAGACCTGCCGGCTGCCGCCACGCAAACCCGCAGCAATGAGTCGCGTCACACTGCTTTTGCCACGCGTGCCGTTGACATGAATGCGCACCGAAAGCCGATCGAGATTCCGCTGGTGGACAATCACCTCGCGCAAACCCATCACCACCAGAAAGACGGCACAGCCGCCGATCACCAGAATTCCGCCCATGGAACCAACCCACTGCATTTCGCGACGGGACTGACAGCCCCATCGCCAAGGGCGAACATTCTAAACTCCGTATTAATAAAAAGTAACCGGCCCCTCACGACCATCGTAAGGAGCCGGCCCCGCGTTCGTCTTTAAACCCGACCCGGTGAATGATTCACCTGTCGCGAAGCAGATTACGGGCCTAACACGAGCGCCTCAACGACAACTATTTAGAATTTGATTATGATTTTTAACGGCCTAGCGCCCGCCCAGACACCCACACCATGAAACAAGTCGCTCTTATCCTCAATACCAACAAGACCTTCGATCGATCGGTCATCCGTGGCATTGCCCGGTATGTCCACCGGCACGGCGATTGGAGTCTCTATGTGGAAGACGACCCGCTGACCAAAATCCCCGCTCTGCAGGACTGGCGCGGCCAGGGCATCATCGCCGACCTCGAAGATGCGGATGTGATCCGCGCGCTGCGGCACGTGAAGATCCCCGTGGTGGGCACCGGCGGCGCTGATCCGACGCGCCCCTTCCCCGGCGTATCGGGCTACGTCTTCACCCACAACGAAGCCATTGCCCGCATGGCCGCCGAACACCTGCTCGATCGCGGCTTGCGACACTATGCCTATTGCGGCCAACCGCGTTCACCGCGCTATCCGTGGTCGAAACAGCGCGGCGATGCCTATGCCCGCCGTGTGCGGCAGGCCGGTTTTAACTGCTTCACCTTTACGGGCCGCCGCCGTTCGGCACGCCAGTGGGAACAGGCTCTGGCCGAAATCACCACATGGCTTGCCGAACTGCCCAAGCCCGTGGGCATTCTGGCCTGCAACGATGCACGCGCGCGCCACGTGCTTGAAGCCACGCGACGATTGAATCTCCGCGTACCCGATGATGTGGCCGTGCTGGGCGTCGACAACGACGAACTGATGTGCGAACTGGCCGACCCGCCGCTTTCAAGCGTGATTCAAGGCACCGATCGCATGGGATATGAAGCCGCTGCACTACTCGACAAACTCATGGATGGCGCCACCCCTGAACCCGAAACACTCTGGCCGGTGATCGAACCGGTCGGCGTGGCCACGCGGCGCTCCACCGATCTGATCGCCATCGACGACAAGCCGGTGGCTGAAACCATGACATTGATTCGCGCCGACCCCGCGCGCCAAAGTGTGGCCCGCTTGTGCCGTACGGTCGGCCTGTCACGCACCACACTCGACAAACGCTTTCATGCCGCGTGCGGGCGCAGCGTCCACGAAGAACTGCGCCGCGTGCGCCTGCACCTGGCCCAGCAACTGCTGACCACCACCGAGTTGCCCCTGCGCGATATCGCCGACCGCGCCGGTTATTCCAGCGTGCAATATTTGTCGATGGTATTTCGCCGCGAAGCCGGCACCACGCCCGCGCAATACCGGCAGCAGACGCGCGGCGGATAACCTCAGCACAGTCTTAAACGACCTGGTTTTCAGGATGACGCTTTCGTCTGCGCCAACAATTGATCCAGACGACGCTTCATGCGCGACACATCTTCGGGTTGTTGCGATGCGCGATTGGTGGTTTCGGAAGGATCAGCCACAAGGTCAAAAAGCATTTCCTCACCGGCCTTGGTGCGCAGCAACTTCCATCGCCCCTGGCGCAATGCCGATGCCGTATGTAATTCGAAAAGAAGTTCCCGCTCGGCGATCGGCTTGCCCTTGAGTATCCAAGGCGACAGATCGATGCCGTCTGGCTGATACGGTGCCGCGTCGATGCCGGCCAGCGCACACAGCGTCGGAAACAGGTCGATGCCTCCTGTCGGCGATTCCACCACCGATCCGGCGGCGATGCGACCCGGCCAGCGCATCATGCCCGGCACGCGGATCCCACCTTCAAACAGCGTGGCTTTTTCGCCGCGTAAAGGCGCATTCGATCCACCGTAATCCGGATCGCCCCCATTGTCCGACATAAAAATCACCAGTGTGTCCCGCACATGGCCGGATCGCTCCAGAGCTTCGAGTACGCGGCCCACACCATCATCGAGCGCCAACACCATGGCCGCATATTGAGCGCGAATCGGATCGGCGATGTCGCGCACGCGCGACATGTCCTGTCCGCGCGGCTGCATGCAGTTGACGGTTTGCTGGCGACCCACATCCCACCCCTTGGCAAAATGCGGCGCGTTGTAGGCCAGATACAAAAAAAACGGCTGGTCGTCACCGCGACGGGCCTCCAGGAACTTCACTGCATCCTCCGTCAGCACATCGGTGGCATAACCCGTGGTGTCTTCATACGTCTCGTTGCGATACCAATCCTGAGTGATGCCGTAGCGCATGGTGAAATAATCCACACACCCGCCGGTATGCCCGTAAAACGTTTTGAATCCATGGCGCGTGGGCAGAAAGCCCACGTCGCCGTGACCGAGATGCCATTTGCCGATCAGCGCCGTGCGATAACCGGATTCGCCCAACACCTGGGCAATCGTGGTTTCATTCGGATGGATCCCGCGCTGCTTGTCGCCCCCTTCGAGGAACATCAACGGGCCCAGCAGTCGATCGCGCGATCGACTCGGATAGCGCCCGGTCAGCAATCCGAATCGCGATGGCGTGCAGATGGAACTGGCGGCATACCACTGCGTGAAGCGCGCACCATCGTGCGCCAACGAATCCATATGCGGCGTCGGAATCGCGCCGCCGTAACACGATGCATCGGCATACCCCTGATCATCGGTAAAGATCAGCAGCACATTGGGGCGCGACTTGGCACTTGAAGTTTCGCGATGCGCCGGCGACACGCATGACCCCAGAGCCATTCCCATCACACAGATCATCAGCATGCGCATCACAAGCTCCCGGGAAAAAGATTCCACACGCGGAACGATCGTGCCCACTGATTGTTGCTTCAGAAGCTGATGTAAGCCAGCACAAGATGCGGACTGGAGCTGACGATGACGTACTCGTCCTCATCCTCGCGCTCGAGCTTGATCATGTTCTTGTCGCGATAAGCACCCGCCGCAAACATCCGAAACGAGGTTTCTTCGCCCTCGTCGTTGGTATGAATGATGCGAATGCACGACAAACCATTGGACTGCTCGGTTCGCTCACGAAGCTTCAGCACTTCGTGCCGCACCTGACCCGCTTCTTCTTCCACCGCTCGCTCAGCGACGGCTTCGGCGACTTTGGCCAGAAACTGCAGGAACCGAGGCAGCCGATGCTCGAATGGATCGTCGGAAGATTGCGATTCTTCGGCTGTGGGTTCGGGGCGGGGTGTTTCAACTTCTTGGGGGTCTTCGCTTTCGGTGTAGCTCATATCACTTCAATTTGGAAATGGTGTACTGAAAATCCAATGACAACGGCACAATCATATCAACTCAAACGCCGTCAATCGAACGCGGCCTGTCATGCCACAAAAAAAGGGCCGCGACAATGTCGCGGCCCTTTATTCGTTTTTCCAAACCGGCTCAGGGTTTGTGAACACTGTGGCAGGCCTTGCAGTTGGCCGCCTTCTTCAGGACCGGCAGCGCCTTCTTGTTGCCTTTGGCCGCGGCATCCACCGCTTTGACCAATTCGCCGGTTTTCTGCTTCCAACTGGCTTCGTCACCTTTTTCAGGCTTGTGTTCAGCCAGAGCGTGAATGTATTCCTGCAGGAGCT
>CALOAZ010000122.1:0-12267 GCA_942491355.1 uncultured Phycisphaeraceae bacterium | reverse complement strand
CTCGGCCCAGCGCCTGATCGGCTGGATTCACCCGCCCCTGGATGGCGATTATGTGTTCTGGGTTGCAAGTGATAATTCGGCAGAACTCCGCCTGAGTACCGATGCCTCCACCGCACATCTTCAAACCCTTGCCGTCTGCAACGAACCGGTCGCCTGGGACACGTGGCCGGATGAGACCGCGCGATCCACGCCCGTCACACTGCGTGCCGGTCAGGCTTACGCCATCGAAGTACTCCACAAGGAACACACTGGAGACGACTTTGTCCGCGTTGGTTGGAAACGCCCGGATCAGCAGATCCAGCGCCCGATTCCCGGCGAATACCTTTCAGCCCCACCTCACCCCTTTGCCGGCCCTTCTGCGGCCCCCTGAACGCAAATGCGGATGGCTCACTGAGCCTTGGGGGATATACTGGCCGCATGATTCAACGACTGCCAGAGCTGCGGCGCCAAGCTGGAGATCGACGAGGGTTTCCGGGGCGGCGTCTGCCATTGCTATGAATGCGGCACCTTGATGACGGTGCCCGATGATCCGCAACAAAAGCACGGCTGAACCCCTATTCCAGCAGGGACGCTCATCAGCCCCCATTCCACCATCCCCCACCCAGAGCGCGGCCTCCACACCCGCAGCCCCACCTTCCCCGCGCGAATCCGCTCCGGCCATCACGCTGCGTACAGCTTCCGGCAAGGAAGTCCAGGTCTCCGCCACACTGCTGAATGACACACCCGTCGCCAAGCGGCGCCAACTGGTCCGGCGTACCACACAAACCGGTGTCATTCTTTTCATGGCCGTCCTGACACTCGCGGTGGTCCTGGGATCCATCAAACTTTTCAGCGGCAAAATCGCCTCGCAACAACGCGAGGTCTCAGCTGTGGAGGCGCATTCAGCCATCTTCAGCGTGGCAGAAAATCCATTTCTCGAAAAAGGCGCCATGCTCATGGGCGTACCCATGGGAAGGCGCACTGTCTTTTTGATTGATGCCTCCATCGCCATGCGACGCGGGTTCGAGTGGTCAAAAGCACTCACGGCCGTTGCGGCATCTCGGCTGGCTTCTGATCAGTGGTTTCAGGTGATCGCCAGTGAATCAGGTCTTTACCGTTATCCAAAAGATATGACGCCCGGCATGGCCATCGATCCAGATCGTGTGCGCGAACATTTTTCAGACACCGCAGCCACCGGTGCCGTGCAACTACGACGAGCCATTGATCAGGCGATGAGCGGCGAACCCGACAATCTGTTTTTAATTGCAAGCGAACTGCCCGAATCCGAAATTGAACTGTTGCGCGAAAAATGCAGTCAGGTCCGGCTTAACATCGTCCTAATCGACAACGAATCCTTTGGCGACGAGTCGCCACTGGCCCAACTTGCCCGCAGCAAAGGCGGCCGGCTGATCCCGATTCATGCCGCTCGGCTTGAAACCTGGTACGAGGAATACCTCGACCACGATGCCAGTCGCACCGCGTCGCCCGACCCGTGATCCGGATTAGCCGTGGGTTCGTCCCGGACCGCCCGCTTGACCGATGTACGCACCCAGTCGATTCAGCGGCAAAGCCAGCGGCGTCGCCAAGACGGCAGCAAATAACGCTCCACAGATCCGAATGGCCAATTGCTGCGTCGGCGCCCATTCCGTGCCCGGCACGTCATACCACATGCGTACCGACATGATGCCCACCAACACCAATTCAGCCGATGCACCGCAAATCAGCACCAGCGCCCCGCTTGAAAGCGGATTACGCGGCAAAAACGTGGGGCGCAACTGAAGCTGGACATAGCCTGCGGCCAGGTAACCGACGGCATGCGGCCCGACAAACGTCATGGCTCGTGAAATCTCCACACCCTCGGTGTTCTGCACCGGCCACACCGTGGTCAGATCCATCAGAACACCTAGGATCAACCACCCCAACAAGGCGGGTTGAACCGGCGCACGCATTCCGATCGCAGCCGCAAGAAGCAAAGGCAATACCGGTCGAACCGAGCCCCAGCCGGTTTCAATTTGCAATGCCGGAGCCAATCCTGCCTGCAGTGACAGAATGACATACGTGGCCACTGCAAAAACAGGCCATCTCATGGCTTGGCCTCCGACTCGGATGACGGAAGCTTCTCGCCAGGATTCCGCGGCCTGAAGACCGTCACGAGCTTGACGAAAGCCGGATCAATCAATGGGCGTCCCTGGATCCTCTGGCGCAACGGATCATCCGGATGATCCGTCACTTCGATCACGCGCCCGACCACCATGCCCTGAATGGGCTCTGCCGGACGGGCCCAAGTCATATCACGAAGTCGCGCGAGATCACCTGGGCGAATCACGATGGTGCGATCCACGTCATCTGCACGCAACAGGCGGCCATCTGATCGCAATTGCAGCACACGTTCGCTGGCCTTGCCATCACTCTCCGTGGTCACCGGCGGCGTGACCACCACATCCAGCAAAATGGCCGGAGCCGTCAAAGGCTGCACTGCAGAACCCGCAGGCCCCACCTGAATCAGACGCCCCACCAGATGCGGACCGTCAATCACAGGCATACCTTCACGCAATCCGTCACGAGCGCCACGATTGATACGCAGCACGCTCGATCCACCGTCGGAGGAATAGGCAATCACGCGTGCGCGCAAGGGCAGCACAGCACCAGCGGTCACCTGCTCCAATCGCTGTAACTCAGCATTGTCGCGGCGCAACCGCTCCACCTCTTCACGCAAACTGAAAATCTCACCTTCTTTGATGAGTAACTGTCGCGCCATGGCATCGGGATCACCTAAATCAATTTTGTCATGTCGCCCGCGCATCCACGAGGCAAACGTGACCAGCGGATCGCTGATCGGCGCAAGAACCGCCGTCAACACCGCATGCATTGGCGGACCGTAAAACGCCCAGCGTCCGGGCATCAAAGAAAGGACTAACAGCACCACCACGACGGCTTGCCAGATCCGGCGTGTTGTTTCAGCCGATGAAGGCATCACCACTCAATAGTTCATGCGCCCTGAACGATCAGAGTTCGTCCAGATCACTCTCGAGGGTGTGCTTCCACTCCTCGATGTTCTCAAGATAAATACTGGTACCGCGAGCCACGCATGTCATCGGATCATCCGCGATGCGCGTTTCGAGGCCTGTTGAATTGGTCATCAGTACATCCAGACCGCGCAATAGAGCGCCACCACCGGCAAGCACAATGCCGTTATCGACCAGATCCGCAGCCAGTTCGGGCTCTGCCCGTTCCAATGTGCGCGTCACCGCATTAATGATGGCCGTGATGGGCTCTTGCAATGATTCGCGAATTTCTTCGCTGGTCACCACAGTCTTACGTGGCAGACCACTGATCATGTCGCGACCGCGCACTTCGAGCGTCTGCTCTTCATCCAGTGGCGCTGCAGATCCGATCTCAATCTTGATCCGTTCGGCAGTCTGCTCACCGATCATGAGGTTGTAGGTTTTTTTCATATGGTTCATGATCGCTTCGTCGAGATCATCACCCGCCACGCGCACGGATGCGCATTCAGCGATATCCGCAAGCGCCATGATGGCCACTTCCGTGGTGCCGCCCCCGATATCCACGATCATCGAAGCCGTGGCTTCGGCCACCGGAAGACCCGCGCCAATACCGGCGGCCATCGGCTCTTCCACCAGATACACGCGCCGCGCGCCTGCACGCTCGGCCGAATCGAGTACTGCACGCTTTTCAACGGCCGTGATGCCTGACGGCACTGAAATCACCACGCGCGGACCGATGAATCGCGCTCGCCCCTGAACCTTGCGAATGAAGTAGCCGAGCATGGCTTCAGTGATTTCAAAATCGCTGATCACGCCATCTTTAAGCGGACGGATGGCGGTAATCGACCCCGGTGTTTTACCGAGCATCTCCTTGGCCACCCAACCCACGGCATTACCATTTTGAAGCACCTGATTGGTGCCTTTTTTGACCGCCACCACAGACGGTTCATTCAGAACGATACCTTCACCGCGCACCGACACGAGCGTATTGCAAGTGCCGAGGTCGATCCCCATATCGATACTGAACCAACTGAGCAGATTATCGAACATGCTTCGCGCGGCCTTTCCTGGGCGGGCTCGTGGCAACTCGATGCCGACCCTCGGTCCCCGCCACGCGGGGCTCGGTACGGCCGCTCCATCGGCGCATGCCAAACCTGCATCTTACTCAACGGCACCACATAAACAAGCAAGCGGCGCACGGACCGACAGGTGAATCCGATTACAAAAAAAAGCCCTCGGCATTTTTGCCAAGGGCTTTTTGAATGACGCTTCAAAGGGCTCACTGATCAAGCCCGCTGACCGCAATCAGCTCATCATTGCTGTTGCGGAACAGGACTTTCCTGAGGAAGCAGGAACATGGGATTGGTCCAGCTTCGCTTGGGGTCCTGCTCATTATGAGTGATCTCAACATTTTTCCACCACAGCACGCCCACGCCCACACTCAGAGATAGGAAGGCGATCAGCGACAACACGGTGTAAATGTTGTTACCAGCTTTCTGCTTCACGACGGGTTGTCCACCGGCTCGACTCATGACATTCTCCACAGATGTGGCCTGACCTGGAAAACAGGATCGGTCAGTTGGCTCAGAATCCCTGTCCGGTACGGACTTCCATGTTGCGTTCGATGCTACCGCGACGGATCGTCACACGACCCGCAGCAGAATTCGAATCCACCTTCGTGATCAACACGTCGCCGACATAGTTGTCGCCTTCGTGAACCATGAAGAGCATGCCGGCTTTGACATCATCCTCGGCACCGACATTGATGGCGACGTAGAGGTGATCATCCTGCTGCTTCACGCCAGTCACACGGCCACGAATGGGCTTGCGTGAAACCACGGTCGGCATCAGCTCTTGAAGGCTCGGATCTTCTGATTGAAGCATCAGACCGCTGCGGCTTTCCAGCTCTTCGTTCTGCTTGTGCAGAGCAGAGATCTGCTCTTTGGCCAAACGCACCTGAGCCAGCAGCGTGTCGGACTCGGTCGACTTGTCACGCAGCGAATCAGCCAGTTCGATGTTGCGAACCTGCAGGCTGCAGCATCTGATCACGACGCAAGGCCTTGATTTCGGTCTGCAGCATTTCGTTGATCTGAGTGGCCTGCTTTAGACCCGTTCCCAGACGAGCCAGTTCACTGCGCACATCCGCTTCGGAACTCTGCAGTTCGATCACGCGAGCCTGCTGCTCTTGAATGCGCGTGTCTTTGACGCTGATCTGCGCCAGCAGTGCCTTGCTGTCATTCTGCAAGTTTGAAATCTTTTCATTCAAACTCTGCAGCGTGGTGCCCAGATCTGATTCGCGCTGAGCGGCATTGACCTCAGCCACACGAGCACGTGCTTCAGCATCGAGCCAGCGTTGCTTAAAGGTATCCGTGTTCACCACGAATGGAACGACCAAGGCCGAAAGCAATACGGCCAGGATCATGACAAGGACAACCAGGATTTTCGTGAAGATGCTCAATTTGGCCTCCCGCAAAGACTCGGGATTAAGGGGGCGAGCGTTTTTGTCCGGGCTCCATACCCAGTTCGCTCAAACGGCTTGGACAACCGGAGTTGTCGCACCGCACCGTTGTTGAATTTTTTACATTCGGGTCCCTGAATTGTCAATCCCTAATCCCATGTGGGAACCAAGATTTACGCCCGAACCCTATTTCGGAACCCCAGAGCCCGCTGGGGTTTGGCGATCAACGGCCCGCCGCAACACCGATGCGGCTGCCGAAACACGAACACGGGGGTCCTGATCCACCAGCATCCGTCGAAGCACGACAAAGGTTTGATCATCCGAAAACCACCCCAATACCCAGGATGTCTGATGCCGAATGACGGGATCCGGGTCGAGGGCGTACCGGATTGGCACCTCTCGACCCGCCTCATTTCGGACACGGGCCAATGCCCCCGCTGCGGCCAGACGGGTGATTTTGCCCGCCAACTCGGCCTGAAGCTTCAACTCCTCAGGGGACTCCGGCGGCACGGCATTTCCCGGATCTTTGAGCAGATTGACCAGCGCGCCTTCCATGCGCCGGTCACCGACGGCACCCAGCGCATTGATCGCGAGAATCCGCACATCGCCGAACTGGCTGTAAACACCCGCTCGAAGCCCGTCGAGTGCGCTGTTATCGCCAATCATTGCCAAGGCTTCGGCATACTGAATACGCACCAGGGCCGCCTCGTCTGCTCCGGCCTTGGGCATGGGTGCCCGCACGGCTTCCTGCAGCATGGGGATAGCGGATTCATCCCCCACCATGCCGAGAACCACTGCGACATTTGCCCTTAATCGCAGGTCATCCGAAGCGAGCATTTGGGCCAGAGGCGTCAGATCCACCGGCTGATTCAATCGCCGCATGGTGTACAGCGCCGCAGCGCGAACCGAGCCATCCGGATCAGTCAATCGCTCACGCACCAGGGGGGCCAGCGCGCCATAGCGATTAGATCCCGTCACCACGACCGCTGCGAATCGCACACCGGGATTTTGATCTCGCAATAATCTTTGCGCAATCGGCAACGCCATCGCCGGATCGAGCTTTAACGCCTCAATGGCGTTGGATCGCAAAGCGGGGCTCTCGCCCGCGCTCGCATCCACCAGAATCTTCACGGCAAGGGAACGCGTCTGCTCCAACGTCAGTGAACCCAAGGGAACGCGCCCCTGATCCACATCCGAACTCTTGTTGCCCGAAGGATTGGGCAATCCACCAAGTGGAGACCGGGGATCCGTCTGCGCCTGCAGCGACGTGGTCGCCATCGCGAAGCAGCATCCGATCAACATCCAATGACGTGCAGAATTCATCCGTTATCACTCTTTGCGCTTCGTCTGGCGGACCGGCTTCCCAAGCCACCGAGTACAAGCGTGCTCACAAGACACAGCATAGCGAACCCATCACCCACCACCGCATAAATCGTACGTCGCTCATCCCTGTGGAGTGCGGCCGAAGTCACGCCCGCCACCCCTTCACCGACGCCATCCACCGCCACACGGCTGATGATGCGACCGGCGGCATCGATCATTCCGCTCACACCAGTATTCACCGATCGGGCCATGGGCACACGATTTTCCACACAACGGAAGCGGGCAATCTGCTCGTGCTGGATCGCCTGATGGGTCCCTTGAAACCAGCCGTCATTGGTCAAATTCACCAGCAGCACGGCTCGCTTGCGGGATTCATCCCACACCAGTGTTCTCGGCAAATACCCCAGAGCATCTTCGAAACAAATCGGAGCCCCCACCGTCACGCGGCCGCCACGGGGCAGAGCCACGTCAAAAATCACCGGTTTTTCACCCGCCGAGAGCGTGTAGTCATGTTCGTACGGGCTGAGTTTCAGCAGCCACTGCTTGAGCGCCGGCACGCCTTCGACACCCGGAAGATATTCGCCGAAAGGCACACGATGCAGCTTGTCATAGCGCGCCGTCACCCCTTTTTCGGGCGTGATGAGATAAGCCGAATTGAATCGCCGTGCAGGTGTCGCATAGCCCGGACTGGCAGGATTCGGCCCCCATTCAGTCATCGCATGGGCCCCGACAATCAGCGGGATCCCCAACTGTGCGGACAACCCCTCCAAGGCCGTGCGATAGCGGCGCGATTCAGGCAGCAGGTCGACTGATTCATCGTCGATCGGTCGGGGGACCATGGTTTCAGGGCAAATGATTAAATCCGGCTTGCCATTGGCTTCGCGCGCCGCGACTTCGATCAAATCGATGATCTGTTGAAAACTGGCCGCGCGATCTGCCGGATCAGGCGAATCCTTGTTCGACTGGCGCACATTCGTCTGCACCACGGCCACGCGCACCGACTCTGATACTTGAGCCATCGCATGATCGGTCTGCCAGATGCGCCCAACCGCCATAGACCAAGACGAACGAAAGCGCCACCGCCCAGATCGGCCAGCTCCACCGAATCGGCACACCCCATCGCCGTTGCCCGTCACGATGTTCCACCAACGGACACGTCAGCATGTCGTAGAGCAGGCCTGATGCCATGGCCACAAAAAAGCTAACACCATAAGCCCCCACTGCATCTGCAATCTGAATCACCACAGCAGGCTGACTGTGCCCGAGCCCGAACCATGGAAATCCGCCCACGATCAGCGCCCCGCGCACATACTCAAATGCGGTCCAGATCAGCGGCAGCAGAATCACCATGGGCCACTTGCTCTGCCGCGCCACGTGACGCAAGGTTGCGGCGAAGCCCAGCGTGAATAACGCGGTGTAACATCCCAGCCCGATCGCGCCCGGCACCGTGACCGGCATCATCCATCGCAGCATCCAGCACCACCACACGACCGCGCCGCATCCGATGACGGTCATGGTTCGTCGCGCAGAAGCGCCGCGCATGGCCAGAATCACCAGAGGCAGTGGGGTCAGATAGGCCAGCAACCAGAAATTCGGTGATGGATAAGACATGGCCCCGAACAGCGCCCAAAGACTAATCAGCAGGCACTGGGCCCGCCACGAATGAATACCCACGCGCTGAATGGAGACTTCGTGACTCATCGGTTCCCGCATGGTACCCGAGGCATGGCCCGTGTTACGATTCGCCGCACCTGACGTACGGAGCCTTGGCATGGAACCCGACATGACCCTTCGCGATTTTCAAAAGCACATTCGTGACCGGTATTACGAAACCGATGCCGCCCGAGGCACGCCGAAAACATTCCTCTGGTTCATGGAGGAAGTCGGCGAACTGGCCACCGCTCTGAATTCGGATGATCGCGAAAATCTCGAAGAGGAATTTGCCGACGTACTGGCCTGGCTCAGCACACTGGCCAACATCAATGAGATCGACCTCGAAAGTGCCATCCGCAAAAAATACCTGACGGGCCAGGGACCCACAGGGACCAAATGAAAATCGCCCGTCACTCCACCGTCTTGACCCATGCCTGATGCAGCGATTGCAGGCGCTGCAATTCCTGCGGATGCTTCGCAGCCAGATTGATCATCTCGGACGGATCCTGCTTCGGGTTCGAAAGAAAAAGCCGGTCATCCTTCCCCAGTGGCCCCTTGTCCGAAGTGTCTTTCGGATTGCCGATCAACTTCCAATCCCCTTCCCGAACCGCCCACTGAGCCTGATTCCCTTTGCCGATCTGCCAATGCGTGACCGCATGCGGCGAAGGGGCTTCTGCCGATCGCAACACCGTCACCAGACTATGCCCGTCAATGTCGTTTTGAAGCAGAGGCACGCCCGCCAGTTCGGCCACCGTCGGCAGCCAATCGCAACCATGCCCCAGTTGATCACGCACCGCGCCTTCAGGCAGATGACCAGGCCATGACAAGATCGCCGGCACACGAATGCCGCCTTCGAACAGACTGAATTTCGCGCCACGATACGGCCCGGCACTGCCACCCCCGCGATGGGCGCGCTCTTCGGTGGAATGCCCGTGATCAGACTGAAAAACCACAATGGTGTCCTGCGCGAGTTTCAGTTGATCAAGAACGTCCAACAGCTTTGCGATGCGCGCATCCAGCGACGAAAGAAATGCGGCGTAAAGATTCCGCGGCACCGGTAAATCTTTGTAATGCTCAAGCCACGCCGCCTCACCCTGATACGGATAATGCGGCGCATTCATCGCGAAATACATCATCCAGGGTTTACTGCGATGGTCTTCGATGAATTGCGTCGCCTCTTCCACCATCAAGTCAGGGAAGTACCGACCACCCTGAAACACTTCAATGCCATTGCGCCACAAATCGTGCCGGTTGGGGCCCTGCCAGTAGAAAAAGTGCGAGTAGTTATCGATGCAGCCGCCCATATGACCAAACGAATGATCGAATCCCTGACCACCGGGCATGGTCTGCGCGTCGTAACCCAGATGCCATTTTCCCACATGGGCCGTGGCATATCCGGCGGCCTTGAATGTTTCGGCAATTGTGACTTGTTCTGTCGGCATGCCGGCATGACCCTGCGTGCTCGACACATTGCCCGGCACACCGGCGCGTAAGGGATAGCGCCCAGTCAACAAGCCTGCACGTGAAGGCGAACAAACCGGTGCCGCCGCATAAAACTGCGTGAAGCGCACACCACGCTGTGCCAATCGATCCATGCCCGGCGTCTGCAGATCATCCGATCCGTAACAACGCGCATCCACCGTCCCCTGATCATCGGTGAAAATGATCAATACATTGGGACGACGATCTGCGGCATGCACGAAGCACGCCAGAACCATCAGGCCAATCGCGCCGAGTTGATTCCATCGCATCGTTGACTCTCCTGTCTGAATCCAAACAAAGACGCCCGCCGAAAATTGCGGCGGGCGTCATGGATTTCCATCGCGTTATCGTCACGAACGACCGAAACGCAGCATTGCTTGACTTATGCCGCTTCCACTGCAGCCGCCGCATGCTCTGCCAGCGTGCGGCCTTCGACCGTCATTTCCATCGGCAAACTGGGGCCTTTCGGCAATTTCTCAGCCTCAGTCACCATTTCTGCTGCCACCGGATCTGAATAATTTCGCAACATGGATCGCACCGTCGCAAACAAACCGCCGAACCCACTGAAGGTGTGATCCACCGCCGTCGGCTCGTATCCGCAATGCACCATGCACTGCTGACAGGCCTTGTTGCCGCTGGCGCGGCCCACAGAACTCCAGTCCGTGCTGTCGATCAGTTCCTGAAAGCTGTCGGCATATCCGTCTTGAAGCAAGTAACAGGGCTTCTGCCAGCCGAAGATGTTGAACGTGGGATTGCCCCAGGGCGTGCATTCGTATTCGCGCATGCCCATCAGGAATTCGAGAAACAGCGGGCTCTGATTGAAGTGCCATTTTTTCTTGCGATTCGAGAGTGCGGCGCGAAACAGATCATGCGTTTTCTGCCGCTCAAGAAAATTGTTCTGATCCGGGGCCTTCGGATAGGCATAGCCCGGACTGATCATCATGCCTTCGACACCCAGCTCGCTCATCTCGTCAAAGAACGCACGTATCTCGGCTGGGTTGGCGCCTTGAAACACCGTCGTATTGGTGGTCACGCGGAATCCGCGATCCACCGCCATGCGAATGCCTTCCATCGCTGTTTCGAAAGTGCCTTCGCGACAGACGGCAAAATCGTGATTGTCTTCTGTGCCGTCCATATGCACGCTGAAGGTCAGGAACTTCGAGGGCTTGAACCATCCCTCTTCCAGACGCTTCTTGAGCAACAGCGCATTGGTACACAGGTAGATGTATTTCTTACGGGCGATCAGCCCTTCGACGATCTTGGGCATCTCATCGTGCATCAACGGCTCACCGCCGGGGATCGACACAATGGGCGCGCCGCATTCATCCGCAGCCGCCAGGCACTGCTCGGCCGTCAACTGCTTCTTAAGGATGTGCGCCGGATATTGAATCTTGCCGCAGCCTGCACAAGACAGATTGCAACGAAACAGCGGCTCAAGCATCAGCACCAGGGGGTAGCGCTTGTTGCGACGAAGCTTCTGCTTCACCACATAACTGGCCACCGCCCACATCTGTGAGATGGGAACGCCCATAACAAACCTGAGCCTCTAAAACGGTCGAAACAACCCTTGGCGAATTCCGGTCATCGTACCGTCCACCGGCTCGGCTTCAACTCCTGCGGGATTTTTATGCCGGGAGAGATTCGCGTTCCCCATTGCCAGATCGGGGCTTATACTTCTGCCAAAAGACTTTCGTTATGACCGCCACCCCCCGCCACAACGCTGATTCCCGCTCCGATGAGCAATTGCTCGAAGGAATCCGCTGCGCCGAGCCCGGAGCCATGGAGGCCTTGATTCGCCGGTACGAAAATGAGTTATTTAATTTTCTGTGCCGGTTTTGCGGTGACCGTCCCACCGCCGAGGATGTTTTCCAGGAAACGTTTCTCCAGGTGCATATTTCGGCCGAAACCTTCGATTTGGAACGCCGATTCAAGCCCTGGCTGTTCACCATTGCAGCGAACAAAGCACGTGATTTCATGCGTCGCAAGGCCCGTCGGCCCGCCATGCCGCTGGATGCCCCGATCGGCAGCGGAGACGATCGCCAGAGCTTTGTCGACCTGCTGAAAGCCGATCTGCCACGCCCGCAGGACCATCTCGAAGAAAACGAATTGAAGGAATTGGTGGCACGGACCATTAATCAGATGCCAGATGCCCTTCGCGAAATCCTGCTCCTGGCATACTTTCAAAAGCTTTCATACCAAGAAGTTGCGGAATCACTCGGCATACCACTTGGTACGGTTAAAAGCCGTTTGCACTCCGCAGTAGCCACTTTTGCGAAATGCTGGCAGAAGCAGAACCTGGGCATCGGTCCGGCGTAGTACCTCTTAATCAGTCTGCTTTTTCAACCGTTTGATTCGGCCACCCATCGA
>CALOAZ010000121.1:0-4171 GCA_942491355.1 uncultured Phycisphaeraceae bacterium | reverse complement strand
CGATACCCATGGGACACGATCACACCGAATTCCTGCGCCGGTACACGCCGATCCAGCAGAACCTCTTCGCCTTCGTTCGGGCGGCGGGTTTCGGCTGGAATGAGGCCGAAGATCTCATGCAGGAAATCGCCGTGGCGCTTTGGGAAAGTTACGAACGCTATGACGCAGATCGCCCCTTTGTGGCATGGGCGCTGGGTGTGGCGCGAAACCAGGTGCTCAAACGTCGTCGGCAGATGGCCGGCGGACGCATGCTGGTGGATAGCGAAGTCTGTCTGAAAATCGCCGAACGCCTTTCTGAAACCTTGCAGACGCAGCAGCAGCGGATGGCGCAGGAGCGCGAGCAACTGGCCGAATGTCTGAACAAGATGCCGCTTGAGATGCGCAACGCTCTGGGTTGGCGCTATCGCGAGCGACTGCCTCTGGCGAAGATTGCCGAGCGCGTGGGGCGCAGCTACGCCGCCACCAACATGTGGCTGTCGCGTTTGCGCGGCAAGCTGCTCGATTGCGTGTCGGCCGCGCGACAGGAGACACGCCTGTGAGTCGGCGCGAACTTGAAAAACTGATTGCGTTGTATCTGGAAGGCCGCTGCAATGAGCAGCAGGCCGCGCAATTGCTTGAGGCACTCGATGCTTCGGAAGAATCGCGTTTGCTGATGGCGCGCCATGTGTATCACGAAAAATCGATTGAAGACCTGATGCGTCTTCAGGTTGTGGAAGATGCCGCCGAAGATCTGGGCGTGATGGATCATCGTCAGACGCCCAGCGGCGAAGAGCTCGAGATTTATCCGTTCACACGTCGGCGCAGCTTCGCCGCGGCGGCCGCCGCGCTCCTGGCGGTATCGGCCACGCTGGCGATCTGGCTTTCTCAGCCCGAAGCGCTGGTGCTGGCGCGTGTGGCGCAGGGTGGTGCGGGTGTGCATCTGTGGCGTGGCGGTGAGCGCGAACCGGCACTCGGTGGCGAGTCGATGCATGCGGGCGATCGTCTTGAAACGCGCACCGGGGCCGAAGCCGAAATTCTTTACGAAGACGGCACGCGTCTGTTTCTGCGGCCGCGCAGCACGGTGCGTTTGGAAGAGGATCACGGCGCCAAACACGTGCATCTTGAGCATGGGGGTGTGACGGCCGATGTCGCCAAGCAGCCGATCGGTCTGGCCATGCGACTGCACACGCCCAACACCCATACCACGGTACTCGGTACCCGCTTTACGCTCTCGACGCTTCCGGGCCGATCTCTGATCGAAGTCGACCACGGTCATGTGAGTTTTGAACGTGCCGCCGGTCACGATCGTCTGGACGTCAAAACCGGTGAATACGCCTTGCTCGAACAGGGTGTGGATCCGATGCATGGCCCGCTCGATCGCTTGGTCGCCCGTTGGCCGTTTGATGAAGGCTTCGGCCAGATCACACGCGATGCCTCGGGTCGCGGCCATGGTGGTGTGATCAGTGGCGCTCAGTGGGTTCAGGCGGTGGATGGTGCCGCGCTGCGGTTCAATGGTGTGTCTTCGCGCATGATGGTGCGCACCACGCCCAGTCTGAATGCGGTTCGAAATGCCGTCACGCTCGCGGTCAGCACCTGGCCCGAAATCGGCGGCGAAATCGATCAGACTCTTGCCGCTCGTATGACCGATGACGGCACGCAAACGTTGTATCACCTCGGGTTGCGCGACGGCCGACCGGTCTTTCGTGTGATGACCGGCACCGGACCGGCTTCGGTGGTGGGGCCCCCGTTGGTCTTGGGGCGTTGGAGTCATCTCGCCGGTGTGTATGACGGTGTGCGTCTGACGTTGTATGTCGACGGCAATGCCGTGGCGCATGCCGTGCAGGAAGGCGATTTTCAGTGGGCCAAGCAACCGTTGCTGTTCGGAGCTGCTTTGCGCGACGGGAAGGTGGTCGATCACTATCGCGGCAGTCTGCGTGATGTGCGTCTGTACGCTCGCGCACTGGGTGGACGTGAAGTGCGTGCGCTGGCCGGGCCGACAAGTCCGTGATGACCCCTCTCTAAAAAGAATACGAACGCCACAAAAGGCGGCGACCCGGTTTCTCGAAACCGGGTCGTTTGCTTGATGGCGGTTTCAGCAGGTGGCGCTCAACCATGCTTCGGCGTCTTCGGGCAGATCGAAGAACCGGATGTTCAGTCCGCGATTGTGCGCCATTGTTTCATAGAGTTGGTTGGCGTCGCGGCGCTCCGGCAGATCGACGACGGCGATTCGAATGAGATCGCCGAAGCCCAGGTCGATCAGTGCCTCGACTTCCTGAAAGTCATCGGTGGTCGATGGCATGCCGGGATAGTGTCGCGTATCCACCATCAGCAGTCGCTGACCGTGTGCGCGACATGCCCCGATGATCGCCTCGTACACACCCTTGGCTTCGCGCGGCGTCCACTTGCGATGAATCAGCGCGTGCGTCCAGTGGGTTCGCTTTTCGGTCGTCACGATATCCTGAATGAATCTGTCCCCGGCGAAGCATCAGCCATCATGCGCG
Organism: uncultured Phycisphaeraceae bacterium; assembly: GCA_942491355.1. Taxonomy (GTDB): domain Bacteria; phylum Planctomycetota; class Phycisphaerae; order Phycisphaerales; family Zrk34; genus CALOAZ01. The sequence goes on along the minus strand of CALOAZ010000121.1, from coordinate 1,691 downwards.
ATCATGGCTTCAGAGGTTTGCGGATCTTCATGAATTTGCCGTAGGCATAAACCAGTTTGTCGAGCGGCACGCGATAGTGCGTTTCGAGGGCTTCGCGCCAGTCTTCACCGGCTTTGCAGGCATCGAAGAATTTCACGTAGCCGCGCTTGTTTTTGGCGATCATGAAATCAGTCAGCGCATAGGCGGCACCGTAATGCCATTGCCCGCCCCACATGTCGAACATGCCGGCGGTGTCGCCGCGCAATTCCATCTGCTCTTTGGCCACCGGCACCCAGCCGGACCCCGCGATGGATTTGGGCACCAGTTCGGCGCTGATCCATTCGGCCAGACCTTCGTTCACCCAGTTGGGCACGCGCGCCGGGTCGCGGTAGCGATGCACGAAGCCGTGTACCGATTCATGCACGAGGACCGAGGCGAATTCCATTTCTTTGGGCTGGCGATAAAACGCGATGCGCACCCACGGGCCCTGCTGAAAGCACACGCCGGCAGCCTGCAGCAATCCGTCGTATTTTTCGATGCGCCGCATGTAGCCCTGAAAATCACCTTGATCTTGAAAGACATACACCAGCACTTTGCCGTGCCAGATGTTGGTGTCTTTCGGGATATCAAACATCTGGAGCAGACGCGCGTACATCTTGTCGAGCAGGCCGTACCACTTGGCGGCCTCGCGCGGTTCCAGATCGGTGGCAAAGAGAATGAAATCCGTTTCGTAGAGTTTTAGATCGGGTTTGGCGAGTTTTTCCTGGGTATGGGTGACATGCTGGCGCAATGCCTCGATGGCATCGGCGCTTTCTTGGTCGGTGAGTTTGCCCCAGTATTTGAGATCGTCTTCCTTGTCGGCGGCCCAGAGAGGTGCCGACAGGGCCAGCAAGATTGTCAGCGATAGCGCGGCGGCAAAACATCGTGACAGTGTGGGCATTGTTCAATTCCTCAGATGCAGATTCAAACCCGGATACGGCAAGTATAGCCCTTGCCGCCGGGATATCACCCTCTGAGGGCAGACCGAGGGATCATGGACCGAAAAGCGTCATCTGAGCGTCATCGGCGGGGCGAGTGAAGGCCGCCGTATTCAATGCGGGCAGTGGCGCGTTGAGGCCGTAGCGCTGCGCAAAAACACGAAAGGTTCGCGCGATTTGATCTGCATAAACACCGCTGCCGCGCATGCGCTGCCCGAAGGCCGGGTCGTAAAGGCGTCCGCCGTGGGCGCCGCGCATCAGGTTCATCACGCGTTTGCGGCGCGCCGGAAAATGTTCGCTCAACCATGCATCAAAAACATCTTTCACGCCGTGCGGCAGGCGCAGCAGCACATAAGCCGCCGAAGCCGCTCCGGCCTCGGCCACGGCTTCGAGAATCTTCGGCATCTGCATGTCGGTCAGGCCGGGAATCACCGGCGCGACCAGCGCCATCACCGGAATACCCGCCGAGCTCAGGCGGCGAAGGGTCCACAGGCGATCGCGCGGCGCGGCGGCGCGCGGTTCGAGCTTGGCGCTGAGTGGGGCATCGAGCGATGTCACACTCACGGCAACCTGCACGCCATGAAAACGATGCAGTGCTTCGAGTAGATCCAGATCGCGCAGAATCAGTCGGCTTTTGGTGACGATCGTGACCGGCTGTCGAAATTCAGCGCACACTTTCAGGCATGCGCGCGTGATACCCAGTCGACCTTCCACCGGTTGATAGCAATCGGTCAC
>CALOAZ010000120.1:0-19548 GCA_942491355.1 uncultured Phycisphaeraceae bacterium | reverse complement strand
TCCAGATCATCTAAGCATTCATCCGAGAATTTGGACAAAAAATCCTGAAGCGATCGCTCACTTCAAAAAACATGCCGACCTTTCCGATGTCGCGTGAACAAAGAGGGCGTGATGGATTTGAGCCGCCGCGAAGCGCGGTGTGTCGAGGCTCTGTCGCTGTGTCGGGGGACGGAGGCGGCCCTAAAATGGGCCGCTGAGTACACACGACCAAGACAGAGGCACGACACAGCCGCTGCAGCAAGAGCGAAAATTCATCATGTCCTCTCACTTGACGCAATGCGTCTTGATTCATACAGTCATGGCGACTTGGGGCAAAAACCCCCTTGAAACAAGCAGGAAACGACCGATGAACGTCCAGACACACACCCATGCGAAGCAGACGACCGGCCACCATGCCGGATCGATGTCGATGTTTGTCATCGACCAGCATGGTCGCGCGTGGCGCTCGTCGCAGGCGGGAGCCATGCATCCGTAGAACGAATTCACAGGCACGACTTGTTCAAAGGCCCGGTGATTCGTTCACCGGGCCTTTTTAATTGCCCGGGTCGAATCACCGCAGCAGGAATCCAAAACAGACACACGGCATGACCGTGACCGTTATGGTTCGCGCACAGCGCGCCCACACATGACAGAGAACACCGATGCACAAAGGAACAAACCATGTTTTGTCACGAACGCAAAAACGCGGATGACCTGCGCATGACGCGCCCTGGCATTCCGCACACCATTGTCACACTCGATAAACGCAACACGGTTCGCGAGCGCCCTTTGCCGACGCTGCGAGCGGGCCCTCCGAACGAGGGCCATGATGAAAGAGAAACGTACCATGGACAGTTACCTGCAAGGATTGTGGTTGAGCATCGGCCTGATGACGGGTCTGGCTCCACTGATCCTGTCGATCTGGATCTGCCGTCGGCGCAAGACCGCGCGGCCTGAGCAGACTCCGGCACAGGCCAAGGCGCCGGCCGCGCCTCGGGCACATTGCGACCTGGCCATCGTGGAACATCGCTACGAGGAAACCGAACACGGCATTCACATCACCGGTGCGATCGACAACACGTCGGACCGCAACTGGGAAGATTCGAGAATCGTGATCGACCTCTACGACGATGCAAACTGCCTGCTCTCGCACGCAGAGGAGTACATCTGGGGTGCCCTGGCCCCCGCAGAGTCGCGCCGGTTCTCGATTCACGTCTGGAGCGATCAGTCGCCCGAGCGCCTGACGCTGCGGATCAAAACCGCCGATCTGATCGCTCAAAATACCTCCACGGAAGTCTGATTCGAGGGGAGCCGGCCAGAGGGGACCGGCTCCCCTTTTTGGAAATAGAAAACAGACTTCGCGCATTACACTGCGCGTCGCCATTCACCCTCTGAAGGATCCGTGCCATGAAGCCTGCCTGCACTCTGATCGCTCTGCTGAGTCTGTCATGGACCGCCGCTTTTGCCGCCGAGCCCCTACGCAATCTTGAATATGCCCGTCGCGGCGATCGCGCCATGCGCCTGGATCTGTATCGACCGGCCCACACCGATGCGAAAGCGCCTGTGGTGGTGTGGATACACGGCGGCGGCTGGAACAAAGGCAGCAAGGACAAGTGCCCCGCCACCTGGCTGACCGAACATGGTTACGCCGTGGCAAGCGTCGAATACCGACTCACGCCCGAAGCCGCATGGCCGGCGCAAATGGACGATTGCCGTGATGCCATCCGATGGCTGCGCACGCATGCCGCTGAATATCAACTGGATGCCAATCACATCGGCGTGTGGGGCGGATCGGCCGGGGGACATCTGGTGGCGCTGATGGGCACACGGCCTTTGCCTGCTGAAGAGAAAGTTTCGGCGCGCGTGCAGGCGGTCTGTGATTTTTACGGCCCGAGCGATCTGCTCACCATGCCGGCCAACGTGCTTTCTGCCGGTAAAACCGAAGAGGATATTGCCAACAGCAACGGCGCAAAATTACTGGGCGGTACCGTGCGCGATCTTCCTGAACTGGCTAAACAGGCCAGCGCGCTGCATCAGGTCTCTTCGGATGATGCGCCGTTTCTGATCATGCACGGTGATCAGGATCCGGCGGTGCCTCTCACGCAAAGTGAACACCTGCATGCCCGTCTGCTCGAACACAAGGTACCCAGCGCCCTGCATGTCCTCAAAGGCGCGGGCCACGGCGGCAAGGCATTTCAAACCGAAGAGGCGCGCCGGATCATCCGGCAATTTTTTGATCGAACACTGAAACCTTCCCCGTAAAAAACATGACTGGACGCCGACACACCACGGGTGGATACTGAATTCAGCAGATGTTTTCAGTGAGGCCATGCCATGTCCACGTCCGTCACGCCCCAACATGTGCAATCGCAAGCGGCCGATTCCTATGACCTGATTGATGTGCGCTCTCCTGCAGAATTCGGCTCGCGTCATGCCGTACCGGCTCGCAACATCCCGCTGGATCGGTTCGATGCCGCGCAAGTACTGAACGATCAAAACACGCCGGATCGCCCGATCTATCTGATGTGTCAGTCCGGCACCCGCGCCGAGCAAGCCCGACAGAGCCTGATTGCGGCAGGCGCTAAAAATGTCTGCTGTGTCGAAGGCGGCATCCCTGCCTGGGACAGCGCCGGCTTGCCGGTCGTCCGCGGCAAACAATCCATGTCGCTCGAACGTCAGGTGCGCATTCTGGCTGGCGGCCTGGCTTGCGCCGGCGCGGTGCTGGCTTTGACCGTGCATCCTTATTGGGCGGGGCTTCCAGCCTTCATCGGCGCAGGGCTGGTCTTTGCGGGCATCACCGATACCTGCGGCATGGGACTATTGCTCGCCCGCATGCCGTGGAATCGGTAAAGCCCATGAAAGATGATCCGAAACGCATTTTGATCGTGGGGGGTGTCGCCGGCGGCGCCTCGGCCGCTGCTCGCGCGCGCGCTGTGTGTGTGAACGATGTGAAATCATCGTCTTCGATCAAGGACACTTCGTGTCCTTCGCCAACTGCGGCCTGCCATACTTTGTCGGCGATGTGATCAAAGACGAAAAAGATCTGATTGTTGCTTCGCCTCAGAAATTCAAGGAACGCTTCAACATTGATGTCTGCGTGCGCCATACGGTGCATGCCATTGATCGTGACCGACGTGAAATCGAAGTCGAAAATCTGGAAACCGGTGAAAGACGCCGCGAGCGCTATACCCATCTGGTGCTTTCACCTGGCGCTGAAGCCCTGCGCCCACCGTTACCCGGAATAGATCTGTCGGGCATCTTCGTTCTTAGAACCATCCCCGACAGTCGCATGATCCGAACCTGGATCGATGCGAAACAGGCCGGGCGCGCTGTGGTTCTCGGCGGCGGGTTCATCGGTCTGGAAATGGCTGAAAACCTTGTACACCGTGGTTTGCAGGTCACGCTGGTGGAGCGCAATCCACAAGTGATGCCACCGCTGGATCTCGAAATGGCGGCCACCATCAAAGATCATCTGACTGAAAAAGGCATCCATCTTCATCTCGACGACGGCGTGGCCGCTTTTGAAAACGATGACGACGGCCTGCAAGTGATCACCCGCTCAGGCGAGCGCCTTCCTGCGGATCTGGTCATTCTTTCGATCGGCGTCAGACCACGCACTGAACTGGCTGCCGCGTGCGGCCTGACGCTCGGAGAACGTGGCGGCATTCGCGTCGACGCCTCGATGCGCACGAACGATCCATTTATTTTTGCCGTGGGCGATGCGATCGAAACCACTGACGTGGTCACCGGTCATGCCGTGGTCATGCCGCTCGCCGGACCGGCCAACCGCCAGGGGCGCATTGCCGCCGATGCCATTTTCGATCGCGACAAAACCTTTCGCGGTGTTCAGGGCACTGCGGTCTGCGGCGTGTTCGATCTCACGGTGGCCATGACCGGTGCCAGCGAAAAAACACTCAAACGCCTGGGCGTGACAGACTACGAAAAAATTTATCTGCATCCCGGCCATCATGTGGGGTATTACCCGGGCGCCCAGCACATCCATCTCAAATTGATCTACCGCCCTTCCGATGGACGCATTCTCGGCGCTCAAGCCGTGGGCAAGGAAGGCGTGGCACGACGCATCGACGTCATCGCCACCGCCATTCAGATGGGTGCCACCGTCGAAGATCTTTCCGAAGTGGAACTCTGCTACGCGCCACAATTTGGTGCCGCCAAAGATCCGGTGAATCTTGCAGGCATGATTGCCTCCAACGCGCGTCGGGGAGATCTGCCTCTGGCGCACTGGCCCGATCTGGATCTCGATGCAGTCCTTTTAATGGATGTGCGCGAAGCCGATGAATTTGCCGCGAGCCATGTTCCGGGTGCGGTGAATTTCCCGCTGAGTACACTTCGGCAGCGCCTGGGTGAAATCCCGACCGAACGCGAAATCTGGATTTACTGCGGCGTGGGCCAACGTGCGTATTACGCCACGCGGGCTCTGATGCAGACGGGCCATCGCGTGCGCAACTTGTCCGGTGGCATCACCACGTGGCGGCAGTTTCAGCTTGCCGGGCAAAAACCCTGATTCCGCCGGGGTTCGACGCAACCCCTGACCCTCGCTATGATCCGGCTCGCCATTTATGTTTCGCCGAGTCATCGGCATTTCCGTTTTCCGAGTTCATCACGATGTCATTCAGTACGCTCGGGTTGTCAGAAACCCTCCTACGTGCCGTGCGCGAAGAGGGTTACGACACACCCACCCCCATCCAGGCCCAGGCCATTCCTCCGATTCTCAAAGGTCGCGACGTCATCGCTGCGGCCCAGACCGGCACCGGCAAGACCGCGGCATTCACACTGCCCCTCCTGCATCGCCTTGCCGAACACAAGACGGCGGGCAAGCGCCGCGGCCGACCGCCGCGAGCCTTGGTACTCACCCCCACGCGCGAATTGGCTGCCCAGGTGCAGGACAGCGTGGTGACCTACGGCCGACATCTGGCGCTCAGTTCGCTGGCCGTCTTCGGCGGCGTGGGGATCCAACCCCAGATCGGACGATTGCTGCGCGGCGTCGATGTGCTCGTGGCCACCCCTGGTCGCCTGCTCGATCTGCACAATCAGAAAGCTGCGGATCTTTCGTGCATTGAAATCCTCGTCCTGGACGAGGCCGACCGCATGCTCGACATGGGGTTCATCCACGACATCCGCCGCATCATTTCGTATCTGCCCGAAAATCGCCAGAACCTGCTGTTCTCGGCCACCTTCTCCAATGAAGTGCGCAAGCTCATTCAGGGCCTGCTGAACAATCCTGAAAAAATCGAAGTGGCCGCTCGCAACACCGCCGCCGAAACCGTGATGCAATCGGCCTATGCCGTGAATCGCGAAGACAAGCCCGCGTTGCTCGCGCATCTGATCGAAATCGAGGAATGGTCACGCGTGCTGGTCTTCACGCGCACCAAACACGGTGCCGATCGTCTGGCCAAACGACTCGATCAGGCCGGCATTTCAGCCACCGCCATCCACGGCAACAAAACGCAAAGCGCTCGCACCCGCGCTCTGGATCAATTCAAGCGCGGTAAAGTCACCGCACTGGTCGCCACCGACATTGCGGCGCGCGGTCTCGACATCGAACAACTGCCTCAGGTGGTGAATTTCGAACTGCCCAACGTGCCCGAAGATTATGTGCATCGCATCGGCCGCACGGGTCGCGCGGGTGCCACCGGACATGCGGTTTCGCTGGTCAGCCCTGACGAATACGGCTTCATGAACAGCATCGAAAGACTGCTGGGCAAACGCCTGGAACGCAAATCGGTGCCGGGTTTCAAAAAGCCCAAGCCGCCTTCTGCTCCGCGCCCTGCTGCGCTGCAGGACAAGCCCAAATTCGAACCGCGCCAAAAACCCAAGCCGAAGCCCAAAGCAAAAGGGCGCCCGGCCCGCGGCGGATCATCCGGCCACGGCGGCGGCCACGGCCACGGATCTTCGCACGCCAAAGGCGGCCCGAAGGGCGGAGGCCAACAACAGCGCCGACGCAAGCGCGGCGGCCCCGGTCGCGGCGCGGCTTCGGCCTGAAACCTTTCTTTTTGAAAAATTCAGCGTCACACCTTGGACAATGCCGTCCCGGTGGCGTCATACCTGTAGAAGTCAGTGACAGGTGCGGATCGAGGGGACTCCGCCGGTCATGATGACGGGATCGCTCCGTCGCGCGTGCCGCCCGGTGGAGCGATCTCTTTTTTATCCCATGCTCAAGATGATGGCGGCCCCCATCGCCGCGCTCCATGCGGCAAGCAGATTCACGGCATCGTTGTCGAGCCATGCAATGCCCGAGGCATGCGCCGTCTCTCGATCACAATGACGCATCGCTTCTGTGGTGGCACCGCACACCGAACACTGCCGGCGCGCCTGACATGCCGCGCCGAGCACACTGTCGAACATCGCACCGCTCAAACCGGCGACCGTCACAATCAGACCAACACGCCATGACTGACCCTCCGGCAAATAGGGTGTCGCGCTCACCGCCAAAGCGGCCGCACCGGCCAGCGATGCGGCGCAACCCATCCATGTGATACCCCCGGATGTTCCCGCCGTGACTTTTTTGCCCGTCAGAATGGAGCGCGGCGCACGCGCACTCAGCGCACCGATTTCGGTCGCCCAGGTATCCGCCGTTGCTGCGGCCAGCGAAGCGAGGTAAATCGGATACCAGATCGCATCGCCCGTGAACGTGTGCGCCACGACTGAAAACCAGGCCACGCCGCCATTGGCAATCACTTGCGCGGCATCACGGCGCGAGCCTTTGGCCGCATGCTGCTGCGCTGCGGTCTTTCGCCGTCGTCTCACGCGCGACATCGCGCTCGAGAGTACGAAGAACAAACACAACGGTACCGCCCACGCCCAACCGCCACCGCCGAATACGCACGAACCCATCAGAAAAGCGGCGATGCCGCCGCCGGGCGACAACCATCGCGCTCGCACCGCCACGGCCGCCACGGCGGCGGCAGCCAGTGTGCCGATCATCCATCCCTGCATGGAGAGTTCTGCCCACATCGTCGGGCGATGATAGCAATCGCCCGACGCAAGCGCCGTTGTTCTACTTCATGAATCCGATAGCATGACCTGCCAGACGACCGCTCGATTGGAGATCGCTCATGTCTCGCATCTGGACCGTTCTTTTCATCACCCTGATCACCGCCGGCATCCAGGCTCAGGACAGACCCAACATCATTTTGATCATGACCGACGATCAAGGGATCGGCGATCTGGGCGTGACCGGCAATCCGGCCATCGACACACCGAACATCGATCGGCTCGCCGCACAAAGCGTGACGATGACCACGTTCTATGTCTCACCGGTCTGCACGCCCACGCGCGCCAGCCTGATGACCGGTCGCTACAACTATCGCACGCGCGCCATCGACACTTACATCGGCCGCGCGATGATGGATCCCGACGAAGTCACGATGGCCGAAGCTCTGAAAAGTTCAGGCTACGCCACAGGCTTGTTCGGCAAATGGCATCTGGGCGACAATTATCCGCTGCGTCCGCAGGATCAGGGTTTCGACGAAGTGCTGGCGCATCGCGGCGGCGGCATCGGACAACCTTCGGATCCTGAAGGCGGCGAAGGCAAGTACACCGATCCGATTCTCTTTCACAACGGCGTGCCCACGCCTCTGAAAGGTTACTGCTGCGATCTGTATTTCGACTTCGCCATGAACTGGTTTGAAAACCGCCACCGCGCGGGCCGCCCCTTTTTTGCCTACATCGCTTCCAACACGCCGCACGGTCCGTTCCACGACGTGCCCGCCGATCTGCTGGCCAAATATCAGAAGAAGGATCTGTCCAAAGTCATCCTCGGCAAAGCCTCGGCGCAAGCCGCCGACCAGACCGCCCGTATTCTGGCCATGGTCGAAAACATCGATCAGAACGTCGGCCGCCTGATGAAAAAGCTCGATGACATGGGCATCGCCGACAACACCATTGTGATTTTTCTCACCGATAACGGTCCGAACAGCAAGCGCTACGTGATGGACTTTCGCGGATCCAAAACGAATGTGGAATCCGGCGGCATTCGCACGAGCTTTTTTCTACGCTGGCCTGCGCGCGTGAAAGCCGGCACCAAGGTAGATGCGATTGCGGCGCACATCGATGTGATGCCGACACTGCTCGAAGCCAGTGGCACGCCTGTCCCAAAAGACCTCAAGCTCGATGGCCGGAGTTTTTTACCGCTGGTGACCGGCGCCAAAACCGGTTGGGACGACGACCGCGCCGTCTTCACACAAACCCATCGCGGCGATGCGCCCGTGCGATATCACCACGTGAGTGTTCAGACGCAAAGAGTGGAAGATGATCCATCCTTCGGGATTCGGTGCCGAATCTTTCGAAGGCACGCCCAAATGGCAGCTTTATGACATCCAGCAAGATCACGATGAATCCGAAGATCTGGCCGCGCAACATCCGGACATCGTGAAGGATCTCAAGGCGCGATACGACGTGTGGTTCGATGATGTCTCTTCCACGCGGCCCGACAATTACGCGCCGCCGCGCATCATCATCGGCACGCCGTATGAAAATCCGACCGTCCTCACGCGCCAGGACTGGCGACACATCCAGGGCAGGCCTTGGGCAAAGGATTCCAACGGCTTCTGGTTGCTGAACAATGCGAAGGCCGGTCGGTTCGATGTGCGCCTGCGCTTCCCCGCCGCCATCGGGGACGGCAATGCTTCGCTTCAGTACGGCGAAAAGATCTATTCAGCCAAATTCCCGATTCACGCCACACAGGTCTGGTTTCGTAATCTCGATCTGCCCGCCGGCGACGCGCGACTGCTGGCCACACTCGGCCAGGACGACAAAGGTCACGGCCCGTGGCAAGTCGATGTGATCCAGCACTGAGACTCTATTCGAACGCGCGCGGTACCGGCGGCAAATCGCGCGTCATCACCGGCGGCGTGAGACGCCCGGCTTTCGACACATCGAAGGGTTCGAATCCGATTTTCGAGGCGGGCGAACCTTCGCGCAGTCGATAATCATCCTTCGACCAATCCACAAACATCGGATCGGCCACGAGCGATTGCTTGTCATGTCCTGATTTGGTGCGCCACGCCTCCAAATCCAGTCCGCCCGGAAATTTCACGGGACCGGCGGTGTTCCAGTAAAGATTGCGATCCAGATCGACTTTGTCATCCGACCAGTTTTTGCCAAAAAGTTCGCCACGATCATAAATCAGAATGTTGCGCTCGAAAGTAAATGAGCGGTGCTCCTCCACACGACTGCGCTGAAGCTGATCGGTTTTCGAAAATGCCAAAATGTTGTTCACGATAATGTTGTCGCGACCGTAATGCTGATGAAACCCACCGGTTTTCGTGCGATACACCAGATTCTTCTGCATGGTCACACCGGTCGAACCTTCATCGGTGTACAAACCCCAACCCCCGTAATCGAAGGCGTGGATATCGTGAATGTGATTGAAACTCACTGACGTGCCGGGCGCGATACCCAGTGTGTAGACGGCGCCCATGTCCGAAAGCACGCCCTGGCCGATTGTGTGCATGTGGTTGTAATCCACGCGATTGTGATGCGCATGACTTTTGCGATACCCCCACACCCAGCCGATGCTCGTGGCCGAGTAATAAAGGTCATAAATATCGTTGTGTTCCACCACGTTGTGCGGACTGTGCCCGATCCACACGCCAATGGCCGCCGGATGCAGACGACCGCCATGCGCGATGGTGCAATCGCGAATGGTGTGGCGCGACGTCAAAGGCTCTTGTGCTGAACCGGCTTTCTGCAAGGCGCCCCAACCCGGCAAGCCTGCGCCGCCGATCTTCACACCGCCCGCTCCCAGATCGAACATCTCGCAACGCTCGACGGTGTTGTCGTGGCAGTACAAGCCGAAGGCCATCGCATAAAGACCCACATGGCGCACGGCGCAACCTTGCAAGGTGATGTGCCGGGCGCCGGTCGCGCTGATCACGCCATCAAGATTGAACTCCGCCTGTGGAATCGACTGCCCCGTGCGCGGAATCGGCCATGCCCCGTGTGCCAGGGTCAACCCTTCAAATCGCACATGCTCGACCGATTGCGCTTCGTCGCCTTCGATGACCAGCAATCGCTCATGACGCGGTGCCACCACCACAGCCGTCTTCGGGTCTTCACCCGGCAGCGGCACGTAAGTCAGTTCACCACTGGACCGATCCAGATACCACGAGCCGGGCGCGCCCAGCGCCTCTTTCACGTTTTCGATGAAATAGCGACGGCCCTTGAGAAACTTGCCCCACGAAGAAGAAGACGGTGAGTGACCGAAAAACCGAACCGTCTTTTTCTCGGTATCCACCGCTTCAATCGGCAGACGCGCGCAAGTCCACTGCTGATACGTGAGGACTTCCACATCATTGAGATTGGCCCAGTCGGCGCGCATCTCGTCGCCGGTGAACGTCATGCGATCGTCGCCGTTCTTTTTAGGATCGGCTTTATCGCCGTCTGCAGGAATCGTGTAATAGCCCTTGGCCGGTAGACGCGGCCGAAAGCGACGCTGATCATTCACAAACAATTGCGTGAAATGCCACTTTCCGGATTTCACTTCGTCGAGTGTGATGCGCCAACGCCCGTCATCACCGACGCGCCAACCGGTCAAACGCCGGCCACCGCTTAAAACAGGCGCAGCGCCATCGGCGGCGCGAATCAACAGAGGCGCATCGGCCGTGCCCGAATCTTCGGGCGCAAGCGTGATCGGCCCGGCCAGTTCGTAAAACCCGCCATGCACCACGATCGTGCGGGCTTCGGGCTTTGCGCCGCGCCCCGCCTTCAGGGCGCGAACCACTGTGGCAAAAGGAGCCTGCGGCGAACCGGCGGCATCATCATGGCCGCCCGGTGCGACGTGAAATTCCGCCGCCGCCGCAGGCAGCACACTCACCAGACAAAACAATAATCCGTAGCGCATGACCTGTTTCTCCACGGCAGCTTCACCGGATCATACCGGCGCCGTGAAGAATCTGGACATCCGATCAATCGCGATCCAATTCGCGCACCCAGATATTGCGGTAACGCACTTGCTGCTTGTCGTTGTGATCCTGCAAACGAATCGGTGCCTTGCCGTGGGCCTTGTATGTGCCGACCTTCCGGTGACTGGTGCCACCCAACAACTCGGTGTGATGCTGCACCAGCACGCCGTTGTGAAAGACCGTGGCATACGCCGGGCTGACGAGTTTTTCGCCTTCGAACTTCGGGGCGATGAAGACGATTTCATAGGTCTGCCACTCACCGGGCTTGCGCGCCGCATTCACGAGTGGTGGATACTGACCGTAAATCGCACCCGCCTGACCATCGGCATAGGTCTTGTTATCAAAGCAATCGAGGACCTGGATCTCGTAACGATCAGCAATGAAGATACCGCTGTTGCCGCGATGCTGAGAGTTGCTGCGCGGCGGAGTCGGTGACATCCATTCGATGTGCAACTGCATGCTGCCGAAAGGTTGCTTCGTGTAGATGTTGCCGGTGTTGGTCACTTCGAGATAACCGTTCTCGACCTTCCACTGCGCTGGCTTGTCTTTGTCGCCGGTCCAGGCGTCCAGATTCTTACCATTAAAGAGCACGATGGCATCGGCCGGCGGCGCATCATTGGTAGCACCGGGTGTCACCACGACGGGCCGAGGACGCTCATCGTCGTGTACGCGCCATGGGGCGTGGGGCAGCTTCGGGGTATCGGTATAACCGGTGGGATAAACCTTCTCGGCGGCCTCTGCGGCAGGCGCCGCATCCTTGGCCTTGTCGGCACCCGTGGCAAAACAACCTGCCAGAAGAATCGCGACACAAGAGCAGACGATGGATGAAAAACGCGTCATGATTCAAGTCCTCAAGAGTGACATTGCGGGAAGACTGCGATTGTAGAGGCGACCTGTCTCCGGAACCAAGTCACCTCGAGAAAACAGGCCCATGCGGATCGGGCACCTGAGTATGATGGGCGTATGTTCAACCGCCTGATTCTTGTTCTGATGGGTGTCCTGCTCAGTCTGACGGCCCCCACCGGCCTGGCGCAGCGTACGCCGTGGACCACCTCGCATCTGACCGGCACACCGGAACCCGCGCCGCCCTACCGCGCGGTCGAAGCCTTTGAAAAACTCAAATTCGAAGGCCCGGTTGAATTGGTGCCCATGCCGGGCACGTCGCAACTGGTGGTCGTTGAACTGCCCGGCCGCATTCTTCGATTCGATGAAAAGCCCGGAACCGAAAATCAGGAAGTGCTGCTCGACGGCAAAAAACAACTCCGCGATTTCGATCAAATTTACGGCATCGTCTTCGATCCAAAATTCGCGACCAACCATCACGTCTATCTCTGCTTCAACCGCCGCCAGAATGAGAACCGTGTCACGCACGTGGCTCGCTTCACGATGCGCGACGAGGCCATCGATCCCGCTTCCGAATTTCCATTGCTGACCTGGACCGGCGGTGGCCACAACGGCGGCAGTCTGAAATTCGGCGCCGATGGCATGCTTTATATTTCGGCCGGCGACGGCGCGGCACCGCATCCACCCGATCACAATGATGTGGGGCAGAATCTCACCGATCTGCGCGCCACGATCATGCGCATCGATGTGCATCCCGCCGATACCACCAAGCCCTACGGCATTCCGACCGACAATCCTTTTATCAAGACCCCCAACGCCCGGCCTGAAATCTGGGCCTACGGTTTTCGCAATCCCTGGCGCATGAGCTTCGACCGCTCCAGCGGCGAACTGTGGGTCGGCGATGTGGGTTGGGAACGCTGGGAGATGATTGATCGCGTCACGCGCGGCGCCAATTTCGGCTGGCCCATCGTCGAAGGTCCGGCTTCCACGCGCACCGATGTGAAACCCGGGCCGACACCCATCACACTCCCGCGCGCCGTTCACGATCACACCGAAGCCCGGTCCATCACCGGTGGATTCGTCTATCGCGGAAAACAGTTCGCCAAGCTGGTGGGCAAATACATCTACGGCGATTTTGAAACCGGCAAGATCTGGGCGTTGGATCCGGCTTCGGCCGACAGCAAGCCCGTTGAAATTGCAGACACCTCATTCAAACTGGTGGCCTTCGGTGAGAACCACGACGGCGAGCTGTACCTGCTCGATTTCGGCGGCAAGATTCACAAACTTCAGGCTCATCCGGATGCCGGAAAACCTTCTGATTTTCCTACGAAACTCAGTGATACTGGCCTGTTTACCGATCTGGAAAAACTCGAACCTGCGCCGGGTGTGATTCCTTATCTCATTCACAAACCTCTCTGGCGCAACGGAAACACGTCGATCAATCTGCTTGCGTTGCCCGACACAAAACCCGTCGTCAATGACAAGCGCGGTTTCGTGTATCCCGCCGGAACGGTCTTCGCCAAAACCATTCTGAAGCGCAGGCAGCGCCTCGAAACACAAGTACTGCATTTCGACGGCCTCGACTGGCATGCCTATGCCTACCGATGGCGCGCCGATCAGACCGACGCCGATCTCGCGCCCGCTGCGGGCATCACGTCGGATCAACCCGGCGCCTGGCGCACCGCGAGCCGTAACGAATGCACCACCTGCCACAATGCCTGGGCCAAAACCATTCTGGGATTCAATCCGGCGCAACTGAATCACGCCGATTTTGTCACAACGCCGAAAACCGGCAATCCGTTGAATCAACTTGTGCGCCTTGTGAAGCAAGGCACACTCACCACACTGCCGCCCTATCAACCGGATCAATGGCCGAACATGGGCCTCGATGATCTGAACACGCAAGCCCGTGCTTACCTGCATGTGCATTGCGCCCACTGCCACCGGCGCGAAGCCGGTGGTTCTGCCGCCATCGTGCTGGATTTCGGCTTGTCGAACGACCACATCGCCGCCATCGATCAGCGCCCGACGCAGGGCGATCTGGGACTGACTGGCGCGCGTGTGATCGCTCCCGGTGATCCCTATCACTCGGTGCTTTATGCTCGCCTGGCCCGCGCCGACGGCGCACGTATGCCGAAAATCGGCGTTCACGAAACCGATGTCGAAGGCCTGAAACTGATTCACGATTGGATCGCCTCACTGGGCAATGCGCCCGCACGCCCCACGGCCGACAGCGCACTGGCCGATCTGCAGAACGGCAAAAACACCGATGCGGCGCTGACCACGCTGTTGGCCACGCCCGACACGCAATTGATGCTCCAGCATGCACTGGATCAGAATCGCATCGACTTAAAGGTGCGCGAATCGGTGATCGATCGTGCCGCATCCGTTGCCCCCGAATACTTCAACCGATTGGTCCCCGAACAGCGTCGCGCTGTTTTTCTGGGGGCCGAGCCCGATCGCGCCGCGCTGCTGGCGATGACGGGCGATCTTAAACGCGGTGAAAAAGTCTTCTTCACCGCCGTCGGTGGCGTATGCGCCACCTGCCATCGCATCGGCGATCGCGGCGGCATGATCGGACCGGATCTCAGTGCCCTGGGCACGCGCGCCAAACGCGATCAGATTCTCGAAGCCTTGCTCGATCCCGCCGCCAAGGTAGAACCCGCCTTTCAACTGCATCAACTGGAACTCAGCGACGGCCGTCAGATCGTCGGCTTCATCTTGAGCCAATCTGATCAGGAGCTTGTATTACGCGAGGCTTCGGGTGCCACCCATGCGATCCCCATCGCGCAACTCAAAAAGCAGACGGCACTTCCCGGCAGCCTCATGCCCACCGGCCTTCTCGCCGGCCTGACCTCGACCCAGGCGGCAGATCTGCTGGCTTATCTCGCGTCGCTCGGACGCTAGCTAACGGCTTTTTCATTCGTGCATAGAGGCTGTTTCAAAATCTATTCGTCGGCCCGAGATCAGCGACCTTGGGCTTCTGGGTAGGAGGTTGAAGCAGCCGTATTATTGATGATACGGCGATGGAAACCGACGCCCCCAGAAGCACAAGGGCGCCGATCGAAGCCAGAAGAGGTTTGGAAACAGCCTCTAATTTGACAGCAACCTGCGGCTCTTTAATGTTCCTCACTCGATCCCAAGGGGGTCGTGACGGGGAAAGAAGCCAAATCGTCAGTTCTTATTTGGTTTTTCACGATGGGTGTTCTGTTTGGCACCGTATTTGTCGTGATTTCCGAAACAACCGCGTGACCGATGATCGGAATGCCCTGGCATCGGTCGGCATGGATTCGAAGGCTCCGGCTGAAGCATCCATTCGCGATCTTGAAAAGTGAATGTCCAGATCCTTTCCCGGAATGGAAAAGACTGGAACACCCGATGTCACCGCGTTGAGTGCCACGGGACAAGTGGGGACTCCGACCGCGTCAGTGTGAGCGGGCGGACCGTAACAATCAGACGCCGATCACCGATCGGCAAAAAATGCGCATCGCAATGTGATGGCAGGCTATCGCTTTGCCATGCACGCGATGACGGGAGCTTATGACGATGACTCGGGTCCTTTTTGCATTGGGATGTGTTCTGACGATGGCCGCGATCAGCTTTGCCGCTGAGGTCGATGCCGACAAACCGCAGGTTTCATTCTCGGAACCGCGATTCACCTCGGCCGGTAAAGCCTCGATGGGCGCGGTCGAAGCCGGCGCCGAACTCAAAGCCGTGATCCGCATCGAAGGCGACTACGTCGGCAACGCGCTGTACACCGGTCCGCGTGAAGTGGTCACCACGCTGAAGACCGATTCGATTGAAGTCGAATCGCAGGACGTTGATCTGGGGCAATTGACCGGTTTCGACAAATTGGGCGTGATGAAAATCGAATTCTTGATCGCCGATCGTCAGCGCCCGCGCGTGCAGGTGCGCCACCGTCGCCTCGGCGGCGTGGTGGATCTCAAAGTCGAACGCCAGGTCGATCGCTCATCTTCGTTCACGTTTCGCGGCGCGAGCTATCGCGATTTCTGCGTAGCCGCCTCAGGCCGACTCGTCTCGCGCACGCTGATTCAGATCGGTCGCATCGCGCCTGATCTCGATATCGCCACCGAAAAGCTCACCAGCGTGTATGTCAGCCGGCTGCGCGTGAACAAGGCATCGCTCGACGCCATCAACCGCATCGAACTGCCCGAATGGTCCGGCTTTTCCACCGCCGATGAAGATGACCAGCACCGCTGGGAGGCCTACCGCCTTCGCGCCCTGACGCAGGAAGAAGGCCGCGCGGCGATCAACTTCCGCTATGTGCGATCCATCGCCCAGGCGCTGGCCCGACTCGAAATCGTGGCCACCGGCACATCGGCTTCGGGCGCAAAAGCATCGGCTCTGGCCGAATACCGCCGCCAATTCAAGGAAATCTTCCAAAAGGCCAATGCCGAACTGACGCGGGCCCAGGAGATTTACGCCGCCCAAACCGGCTTGATCGACTGCGACTGATCCACGCCCCGTATGAAATATTTGAAGATTGATTTGGACAAAGCTGCGGTTTCGGCGTCAATGGTGGTAGAGCGCACCCCCTTCTGATGCGCTGACCCGGAGCTTCATCTGTGAAACGCTGCGCCGCCGCCCTGCTCGTCATTCTGCTGTCTCTGGCCGCATGGCCGATCCTCGGAGCCCAGGAAGTGCCCCCCGACCGTAAGGTCGCCGGGGATCACTTCAAGGCCGGTCGCTGGAAAGAGGCCTTCGATCATTACAAGCAGCTTTGTGCCGACCCGAAACATGTCGACAAACCACTATCTGCCGATTTTCAGAACGCCGTCCAGTGCCTGCGCAACCTCGGCCAGGAAAACGAAATCGACGGCCTGATTGATTCGGCGGTCACCACGCATCCGAATGACTGGCGCCTGCTGCAAAGAACGGCGTGGGCCTTGCAATCCGGCAGCCACTGGGGCGCGATGATCGATGGTCAGTTTCATCGCGGCAACCATCGCGGCCGCGTGCGCTATGTGAATGCCTGGGAACGCGACCGCGTGCGGTCATTGTCGTTTTATCGCCGCGCCTTGGCAGGCGCTCAGGCCGCGGGTGAAAACAAATCGGCGGCGCGCATCGCCATCGACTTCGCAGGCTATTTCGAAACATGGGGCCAGGACCGCGTTTGGCGCATGCAGATCAAGACCGATCTGGAAACGATTCCGGATTACGAAGACGGTTACGGTTGGTTTCAAAATGAAACGCGCGGCGCACCGGTCGATGCCGAGGGCAATCCGGTGTTCTACGTTGTGCCTGAAACCTTTGAACAGGCTGATTCGGATGGCCAGCGATTCCGATCGCTGCTAGCGCTGGCCCAAACGCTCGACCCCAATCTCAAAAACGAAACGTCCTACCGTTACGCCAATTTTCTATGGCAACAGTTCGGCGTGCAGACCATGGCCTCGATCGGCTATCAACCGCACTGGGGCCTGCGCGAGGATGACGACAAGAAGGATCAGGACGCGCCGCTGGCCGTCCACACGCTCAAAGAAAACGAAACGCTGGCGCGCCTGGCCAACGGCGTGAAGCGTTTCGCGTTGGCGCCTGAACACAACTTCGTGGATCAGTTCCGAAAATTGGCCGAAGGCCAGGACACCTATGCGAAGCAGGCTCAACAGCACCTCGGACAACTGTTCGAAAACCGCCGTCAGTATCAGACCGCTTCGGCATGGTGGCAGCGCGCCGGCAATGCCGATCGCGTGCTTCAGATCAACGGCCGCTGGGGCACTTTTGAGCCCACGCGCACACACGCTGCTGGCGGAAAACCCGCCATCGATTTTCGCTATCGCAATGCGCCGCGCGTGGATCTGAAGGCCTATCCCATTCAGACTCAGGCGCTGCTCGAAGCCACGCGCGATTACATCACCTCCAATCCGCAGGAACCGGACTGGCAGAAAATGCATCTGTCCAATCTCGGCTGGCGTCTGGTCAATCAGGATCTCAAACGCTTCGTCGCCGATGCGCCGTCGGCCGAATGGTCGATCGATCTCAAGCCGGATGATCGCCATTGGGATCGGCGCATCACGGTCGACGCGCCGCTTCAGCAAGCCGGCGTATCTGCTGACCGCCACCCTGCCCGGCGGCAACACATCACGCGTGATCGTATGGGTGGCCGATACGGCCATCTGGCGCAAGCCGCTGGATGAGAATCGCATCCTGTACACCGTGGTGGATGCCGTGACCGGCGCGCCGCTGCCCGGCGCTCAAGTACAGTTCTTCGGTTGGCGCCAGGAGCACAAGGGCGACCGAAAATTCGAAATGCAGACCCAGCAATTCACGCGCCGCACCGACGGGCGCGGCCAGGGTGATCCTGCCTGAAGCACAGCATCCGAATCGCTATCAATGGATCGCGACCGCTTCAGAAAAAGAACGATTCGCGTTTCTCGGTTTTCAGCACGTGTGGTTCCCGCAATATCAAGCCGGCAGTCATTCGGTCACCAAGGCACTGGGCATCACCGACCGCCCCGTGTACCGACCCGGCCATACCGTCAAAATCAAAACCTGGTTGCGCCACGCCGATTACGCGCAGAAAGACGAGTCGACCCACGCCGGTCAGACCCACACGCTGCACGTGATCAACGCAAAAAACGAAACCGTTCACACGCAGGTCGTCACGCTCGATGCCTTCGGCGGCGCGGCGAGCGAGTTCGTGTTGCCGCGCGATGCCGCGTTAGGCATGTATCGTCTCGGCTTGGGCAATCCCAAGCGGATTGCCTATCACGCCGGCAGTTTCCGCGTGGAGGAATACAAGAAACCCGAATTCGAAGTCACCGTCGACGCGCCTGAAAAACCCGTGGTCCTCGGTGATGCCTTCGAAGCCACGATTCGCGCCAAATACTATTTCGGCGAACCGGTCAAAGAGGCCACCGTGTCTTACAAGGTGCTGCGTGAGGAGCAGGACACACGCTGGTATCCCGATCGGCCATGGGACTGGCTCTACGGCACAGGTTACTGGTGGTTCGCCACCGATTACGACTGGTATCCGGGTTGGAAGCAATGGGGCTGCGTCTCACCCCGCTGGGACTGGTGGCCGCGCCATCATCCGCAGCCCGAAGTCGTCGCCGAAGGCGAAGCGCCCATCGGCGCAGACGGCACGCTGAAAATCAAACTCGATACCGCGCTCGCCAAAGCCGCGCACGGTGATACCGATCATCGTTACAGCATCACCGCCGAAGTGCGCGATGCCTCACGGCGCACGATTGTGGGCTCGGGATCGGTCACGGCCGCGCGCAAACCCTTCACGGTCTTTGCCTGGCTCGATCGCGGCCACTATCGCACGGGCGAAGAGGTCCGCGCTTACTTCCGTGTACGCACACCGATGGGCACGCCCGTCAGCGCCGACGGCGCCGTCACGCTTTACCGCGTGACCTACGATCAACTCGGTACGCCCACTGAAAAAGCCGTGCAAACCTGGAAGCAGGCCACCGACGATCAAGGTGCCATCGAACTGCGCCTGCAAGCGGCGAAGGCCGGTCAGTATCGCATCGAACTCTCGGCGATCGACCAGGAAAAACGCACGATCACCGGCGGCACCGTGTTCACCGTGCGCGGCGCAGGCGACGACGGTTCGGGCTTCCGCTATGCCAAGCTCGAACTGGTCACCGATCAGGCTGAATATGCCCCCGGCGATCGCGTGCGTTTGGAAATCCGTTCGGATCATCCGAATGCCACCGTGTATCTGTTCACGCGACCGGTCAATGGCGTGTATCGCGAACCGGAGATCATTCGTCTGGACGGCAAGGTGACGGTGCGTGAAATCGACGTGATGCCGGAAGATCAGCCGAACTTCTTC
>CALOAZ010000119.1:0-29733 GCA_942491355.1 uncultured Phycisphaeraceae bacterium | reverse complement strand
GATGTCAGATGCCGTGCGCGACGCGGGCGTGACGTTTCAGACCGGCAGCCAGCAGCGGTCGATGATCCACTTTCGCAAAGGCATCGAACTGTTGCGCAACGGCTTCATCGGCAAGGTGCACACGGTGCGCGTGGGCCTGCCCGGTGGGCATCCCGATTACAACAAGCACGCTGCCGAAAAAGACAAGGCACCGATACCCGAAGGACTCGATTACGATCTCTGGCTCAGGCCCGCACCCGAAGCCTTTTATTGCCAGCGCGAACTGCGTGTGAACTGGCGGCTCGGATTCTGGATTATTCCGGCGGGCAGATGACCGACTGGGGAGCGCACCACATCGACATCGCCCAATGGGCGATGGGCAAGACCAAGACCGGGCCGGTCGAAATCAAACAGGTCCGCGGCGACCTGCCGCCGCGCACGGATCTGTACAACACCGCTACTAACTACCACTGGGAATGCACCTACGACGACGGCTTGAAGCTGATCATCGGCAGCGACCAACCCGGCGGCGTGACGTTTGAGGGCGAAGACGACAAATCGATCCACACCGACCGCGGCGTTCTGCGCTCCAAACCCGATGACATCGTGCGCAACAAAATCACCGACGGCATGGAGCGCATCTACGAGAGCAACAACCACGTGGGCAACTTCGTCGACTGCGTGTTCAGCGGCAAGGAACCGATCGCCCCCATCGAAGACGCGCACCGCTCGATCACCATCGCCCACTTGGCCAACATCGCACTGCAACTGGGCCGCGAATCACTGAAGTGGGATCCAAAGGCCGAGCGCGTCATCGACGACGAAAAAGCCAACGCGATGCTGACGCGACCGTATCGAGGGTCGTGGTCATTGAAGGGGTGAGATTCAGACGGCCGCAGACGTTGAGAACAAGCTCCATCCCACAGAAATGTATCTGTTTTGCGTGATTTCACGCATCATCTCTGATATTGCGCAAATTTCGTATCAGTCTTCGCTAATCGCGGGCAGGAGATGCTTGCCGGTTGCAGTGTAAAAAGACCATGCAAATCAACGCCCGTTCTGGGAGATGCGACATGGCGATCGGCAAAAACCTTTGGGTTCAATTCATCCTGTTGCTGACGGCACTGAGTGTTGGCGTGCAGCCGGTACACGCTCAAAACAACACGCCACCCAAGGCGCGCGTCATCCTCGACTCGGACATGTCTTCCGATCACGACGATGTCGGCGACATCGCCGTCCTGCACGGTCTGGCCAGTCTGGGCGAGATCGAAATCATCGGCATGATGGTCTCGTCGAAGAACTACGGCACCGCGCAGTTCATGGACGCCGTCAACACTTGGTACGGCAAGCCGAACATCCCGATCGGTATCCCGCCGGAGATCGGCGGCGTCGGCGAATATCCCGGCACGGCCATCGGCACCGGTCGCTGGCCGCACACCATGGGCGCGACGAAGGATCACGGCCTGGCCTCCGGCGACTGCCTATGGACCAAAGATCTTTATCGCAAACTCCTGGCTGAAAGCCCCGACCGCAGCGTGATCATCGTCACCACCGGTTATCTGCAAAACGTCGAGGCGCTGATGAAGTCCGAGGCCGATGCGCACAGCCCGTTGAGCGGCATGGACCTGATCCGCAAAAAAGTGCGGCTGCTATCGTGCGCCGGCGGCGATTACCCGCGCGGCAGCGAATTCAATTTTCGCGTCGGCGACACAATGCCCCGGCCCGCGCACACGGTGGTGAACCAGTGGCCGACGTCGGCCTGGTTCGTCAGTTACAACATGGGCCAGTCGATCTACACCGGTGGTTTGCTGCCCGAAGCGCGCGCCGACAGCCCCATCCGCTACGTCTATGTCGATTCCAACTCGGAAGACTACCCCTATCCGTCGTGGGGGCAGCAGATGGTTTACTTCGCCGCCCGCGGTCTGGACACATTTTGGAACGGCCATACCACCGGTCGAAACAACGCCGACACCGAAGGCAGCAACTGGTGGACGCCTTCTCCCGATCCGACGGACAACCAGGAACAAGGCTATCTGTTGGAAACGGTGCGCACCCCCGTACAGGAGAGCATCAACGCGCTGATGATGCTTGAGCCAAACGACGGCAAACCCTGCAAGCCGGGGCAACCGTCCAACCTGCGCGCCACGGTCACAGGCGATCATCGCATCGAACTGCGCTGGCGCGACAATGCCTTCAATGAAAGCGGCTTTCGCATCGAGCGAAAAATCGACGGCGCGTTCAAAGCCGTCGCTGAAATCGGCGCGAACATCACGCACTACGCCGATGCGAATCTCCCCACCACCGCCAACGTCGCCTATCGGGTGAAGGCCTTCAACACGACGGGCGCATCGCGCGACGCGCGCACCTGGGTCTACAGCGGTTGGACCGAAGTAAATCTCACCGGCTCCGACATGCCATCGCTCTACAGCATGTACCAGTCCTGCCACCTGCGCTGGGCGCACGCGCCGAAACAGGTTGACCACGTCGTCCTCAACAATGATTCGACGCACGGGCAAAAAACGACACTCGCCGTCGACGTCGGCGCCATAAGCAACCAGGGGATCTTTTACGTTTACTTTCTCTACCGCGATACAGACAACTGGTACCGCCTTGTCTACGACAACAACCACAACGCTCAAGCCTTCCGCTTCGAGAAGTGCATCGGCGGCAAAACCGCCACCGTGGGCGCACCGCGCATCATGAAACGAACCTTGCCGGCGCAGCTCAGCGAGCATTACCTTCACGGCATCAGCGGCGGCAGCCGTTTGCGTCCCTGGCAGATCCAGATCGCACCCGGCTCACTGTCGTTCACCACTTCGGAACATGCGCTGGCCGACGACGACACACCCCTGGATGGCGGCCGGCGCATCACCAGCACAATCCGTCTGGAAGTGGCCGAAACCCTCGAACTCGACAGCGGCCTGATCGGTCTGGGATCTCACAACCAGTGCCCGATCTGGGAGAACTTCCGCTTTTCCACCGGCCCCACCGCCGCACTCGCCCCGATCGTCGCGTCGCATCCGCAAAAAGCGAGCGTGTTCGCAGGACGCGCGGCGACCTTCTCGGTGGCGGCCAGCGGCACAGGCCCCCTGCACTATCGATGGATGAAGAACGACGCCACGCCGATCGGCACCGACAGCGCCACACTCACCATCGCCCGCGCCGGCGATAACGATGCGGGCCGCTACATCTGCACGGTCACCAATGGCGCCGGGTCGGCGACATCGCATGCGGCGACATTGATCGTGAATCCGGTGGTGGCGCCCGCACTCATCGCCCCACCGATGGCGACGGTGGCCGGCATGGGCGACACGGCGCACTTCACCGTCAAGGCGCAGGGCACGGCACCGCTGACTTACCGGTGGCAGCGCGGTACGACCAACGTCGGCACCAACAGCCCGATGCTGACCATCGACAAGGCGCAATCAGCCGATGCGGGCAGTTACACCTGCACCGTGAGCAACGAAGCCGGTTCGATGACGTCGCCACCGGCGGCGCTGACGGTCGTCGCCGCGCTGGATCCGAAGATCGCTCACGCCGCACCCTTTGACGACGGCGGCGGCACCTACGGTGGTTATCCCAACACTGCAGACAAGGTTTACGACGGTGACCCGCACACCTTCTATGACGCGGCAACCACCACCGGCGCCTACACCGGCATCGACATCGGCGAAAACGCGAGCGCCGTCGTGACGGCCATTCGCTACCGCGCCCGCGCCGGCCAGGCAGGACGCATGATCGGCGGCGTGTTCGAGGGATCAAATACCAAAGACGGCGACTACATCACCCTGACGACGGTGAAAAACGCCTCGGACCAAGTGTGGACGACGGTCTTGGTCTCCGGCGCTGCGCCGTACCGTTACCTGCGTTACCGCGGCCCGGCCCACAGCAGCTGCAACGTGGCCGAGATTGAATTTCGAGGTAATGTCGGCGCGACACCGATCAAATGATCGACGACGACAGACCCGCCGCCTTGCTAAATATCTCGCCGCATCTTTACTGATCAAAGAAATCGATTTGCCACATGATGTTTTCGCGGGTGACTGCCCAGATGGGCGTGATGGGACATCCTGCAGCACGCAGGGCCTGAGCGCACCATGTATTGCAAGTGAAGGGCATCATGTAAAAGCCCGAACCTTCATAAAAGAGGCTGTCGGGCCACAGCCCTTGACCGATTCGGATCGGATCACCGCTGGGTTGTCGGTTAAAACCATCTCTGACATGCGCGCAAAGCAAATCGAACCCCGTGCGGCTCAATTGAATGGTCTGCCGATCGTAGCCGCGATATTGCTGATCGATGGGTCGATCGGTTTCCAGAACATGCATGACGGTCGGTGTCGGGAAAAACAGCGCCAGCGATGTGGTCCATAAATCCGGCGATGCATCGGGATGCGTGTAAAACCCGCGATCACCCCATCCGACCGC
Source organism: uncultured Phycisphaeraceae bacterium (assembly GCA_942491355.1). GTDB lineage: Bacteria > Planctomycetota > Phycisphaerae > Phycisphaerales > Zrk34 > CALOAZ01. The sequence continues at coordinate 25,329 of CALOAZ010000119.1, read as the reverse complement.
CAAGAACCTTTTACGATCTGCACCGAAATAAGCCGGCCAGATCGTCGGATCGATTTGATCTGTGGGAATCACCAGATCAGCGTGATAACCATAAGAAGCCACATGCACAGTCACCGCATCCTGCTCGGCCGGAAACAATCCCGCCACAGGACCATGACAGCCGACAAGCCCCAGCGCCAAACTTGAAATCAATATGCGAATCATTGCGCGTGCCACGTTGATCTCGGAATTGTTTGCCTCCGATGAAGTCCGTGAAGCATTGTCATGCCGGCTATCGTTCATGAACGTAAGCATATAAGCCACTCACCTAATCACCATCCAAAAAAGCAAACGGGGTAGTCCCAAAGGGACAGCCCTCACTCTCTACCTCTATTCATCACGAATTCGTGGAGGTCCTCGCTCCCAGCCGGCGCAACATCGGCGAGCGAGGACAAGCGTGACAAGGCGGGCGAAGCAGGCGGTGGCCCTAGAGGGCGTGGTGAACTTTCGCTCTTGCGACAGCGGCTTTTTCGGTCTTCTGCCTTGGTCGCGGGTACTCAGCGGCCGGGAAGGCCGCTTGCGGCTCCTCGACACAGCGGCAGAATCCCGAAAAATCGCGCTGCGCTGCGGCAAAAGTTCACCACACCCTCTTCGCCCCGTCGATGCAGCCCAACGCCGTCACGCGCTGCCGCAGCCGTCGAGGTTCGTCGGATGGGAGCGAGGACCGGAACATAAAAAGCGACGGGGCGCCCAAACTGGCCGCCCCGTCGCTTTCTGGATCTTTGGGTTGGAAACACTTCCCCCCGGAACGCTCCAAACCCCTCCTGTCCTGATCTCGGCCCGAAACTGCTTTGGGCCGTCTCTCCCCTCGTTCCCCTGGAACGTTTTCCAGTATCACTGAAATCCGAGGGCCTGAATATCGGGACTTCCACCGAATCCGGATCCGGAAAATCCCGCAAAATAGCCCTGTTTTCACTCATGACAGGTCCGAAAACTGAAAATCGTTAGGCCGCGGGCTCGCAAGCCCTTATTCTGGACCTCTGTTCCACCCCACCGCCTATCCGCCACACATGATGGCGCCCGCCTCCGGAGCCCCGCCGATGACGATTCGAACTGCCACAATGTTCTTATGGTTCGCCTGCTTCACGTCTTCTTTGCTGGCGCAAGAAACACCGCCGCCGCATCCGCGTCACGGTGAGTTCACCGATCAACTCGAAGAAGCGAAAACCGATCGCCTGATCATGCGCTACAAGATGAAGGCGCCCGAAACGTTTCCGGAAAAACCGCATCTCGGATTGATCGTGTATTTCCACGGGCGCGGCGGCAATGAAAACTCGCTCTATGGTTTGGTCACGCAATCACTCAAGCGCCTGGGACTGGAAGATCAATACGTGGTGATGGGCGGCAAGTCGCGCGCCGATGGCTGGGAACCGGCCGACGATAATCCCGTACTCGAATGGATCGAATGGGCGAAGAAGACGTATCCGATCGATCCGCGGCGCGTGCATTTGGTCGGCCTCTCGAGCGGCGCATTCATGGTGACGCGCTTCGGCTGGGAGCATCAGGACAACCTCGCTTCGGTGGGTTCATTCTGCGGCGCGTCGGAACAGCGCGATTCGAAAATTCCCGGCATGAAGCCGCGCGGCAAAACCGGCGCGGCCGATCTGAAGACCGAGTTCTACATGATTCACGGCACCAACGACGATCAGGTCGAAGTCAGCCGGTCGCGCAATGCGACCGCCAAACTCGCCGATCGCGGCTGGCGCTACATCTACCGCGAACTCGACGGCCACGACCACGGCTCGATCGCGCGGGTGGCTGAAATCGCCGATGACCTGTTCCTCTGGATGCATGCCCTGCGCCTGAAAGAAGTCGCGCTGAGCAAAGAGGAAAAAGCCGATCTGAACACCGCCAAAAACGGCCTGCGCAAAGCCACCGGCGAAGAAGCCACCGCATACATTGCCGAACTGAGCCGCATCGGCAGCCACTGGTCGGCACCTGCGATTTCTTCGGCCATGCGTTCACAGGATGAAGCTGTGCGCCTGGCTGCCATCGGCACGCTCAAGACCACGATCTACACTTCGGCCGTCGTGCGCGATCTGACCAAGGCCCTGCGCGATGAGAGCGAAGCGGTGCGTCTCGAAACCATTGCGGCACTGGGTTACGCCGCCAACTGGCGCTTCGAAGAAGCGCAGCAGGCGCTGGTGAAGCACGCTCGCACCACTTCGAACCCGATTCCTGAGCGCGTGGCTGCCATCGAAGCCATGGGCCGCAGCGTGCGCCTGATGTTGCGCGGCAATCTCGAAGATGGCCTGATGCCTTATACGCTCGTGCAACTCATGGCCGATCCGGCCATCGAAGTGCGCACCGCCGCCTTCACCGTCTTCAAGGATCGTGTGAAAGATGTTTACGGCTATGCGCCGGACAACGAAGAAGATGCCATTAAAGAATCGGTCAAGCGCTGGACCGACTGGATCAAGGAATCGGTCGGCGAACCGGCCAAGCTCGACAACACCGGTGTCGCCTCACTCAAGCCCTGAAGGATTCTACCGATGCAACGCCGCACATTCGTCGCCGCCAGCCTCGCCACCGCATTGCCGATGCCCTTGCCGTTGTTCGGTGCCGAACCTGCGCCGAAACCGAAGATGATGAAAACGCTCATGGCCAAACGCGGCAAGCCGCTGTACCAGGATGCGTTCATCGAAGACGATCTGAAGAAAAACTGGAAACACATCTTCGGCTTCTGGACGATTGCCGATCGCCAGCTCAAGGCCGTGGAAGATCCGTCAAAAAATCACCACGGTGAAGTCTGGGCCACCACCGACATGAAGGATGTGGTGATTCAGCTTTCGTTTCGATTCGACGGCGGCACCATGCTCGGTCTCGGCCTGGAACACACTGACGAAAAGGGCAACGACCATCTGTTTCGATCCACGGTGCATCCGGACCGCTTCTACATGATGCAGGGCTCGGGCTGGTCAGGCACCACGAAACTCGACCGCGTGGCCGAAAAGAAAATCGAATTCGTCAAAGACCGCTGGTACACGATGGTGGTGGAAATCGTCGGCAACGCCATGCTGGCCCACATCGACAATCAACATGTGATTTATGCCGAAGCCGACGGCATCGACACCGCGAAAAACCAGCTTTCATTGCAGATTCGCGGCGATGCGGGCTATTACGCCAATGTGGGTATCTGGGAAGCCATTCCCGACAAGGCCTGGGCTGGCCGCAAAGCCGCCGTGCTTAAAGAAGCCGCCAAAAACTGAACTGCGTTTGTTATCGCGCGTCAGCGAGACCCGGCAGCGCCTTGCGAGCGCTGTCCCAATCGGGATTGGCCTGCGCCTTCCACACGCGCACATTGCGAACCGAACCGCTGACGCCGCCGATCGGAAACCCGAAATTGTTCTTTGCGCGGGCCACCTTGGCGTGCGCGCCGTAGCCGGCGTGCTTCTCATCGGTGCGCGCCAAAAAATGCTCGCCGCGCACTTCAACGATCATCGAATACCACTTGCCGACTTCGTAATCCTGCTTGACTTGCGCGATGTTCGCAGCCTTGTCGTTGGCGTCTTTCTTGTCGACCTCACCCTTCATCGAGAAACCTTTGGGCGTCAAGGTCACCCGGCAGATATGGCCCTTGCCGTTGAAGGAACAATGAAGGGTTTTGGCGCCGTCGAATTTGAAATCGAAGGACAGCACGAAGGTATCGGGCAGTTCCAGATTCGTACGTACCACCGCGCCGTGGTGATCTTTCTCAAGCTCCGCGCCGGTCAGCACGCCTTCAGAGACCTTCCATTCGCCTTTGGGCGTGGCCCAGCGTTCGATGCCCTTGTCGAATTTCTCTTCAAACAACAGATCGCCCTTCTGATTCAGGAGCGGCTTGAGGTCTTCAGCAAACACAGACCCCGCCCAGGACATCAGAACCAGTAGAAGCATCCCGTTGCGCATGACAACTCTCCAAATCAGGTCATAGCTCAACGCCGGGACCGATGCGGAGATTGCCGGGCATCATGAAAAATCAGAGGGTGTGATGGATTTTCGCTCAGGGCAGCTCGCGAATCCGGATCCTCTTGAATTCCAAGGGCGATCCCTCCGATTCCAGACAGATGTGCCCCTCAGCCGGGTCGCAGGCATTGCCGCCCGAAACCTCTTTGCCGTTCACCCACAGGCGCACTTCGCCATTGATGCAGCGCACGTAATAGTGATTCCACTGGCCCACACCGCGACTGCGCTCCTCGCTCGGAAAACTGCGACTGCCATTCGGCGACGTGGGCGGGAACGGTGTCATCTTCGATCGCCCCACCGGAAACACATCGCCGTGACATGAAAAGAATGCCGGCTTGCGCGCGTTGGGGTTTTTCAGATAGCGCTCCATGTAACCGGTGTCGAGCACCTGAATTTCGATGCCGCCCTTCGGCAGTTGGTCGGGTTTCAATCCTTCAAACACGTCGGGCGGTGTCCACATGAACATGCCCGAGTTGCCCGCCGGTTTGAGATGGCGCCACTGCCAGACGATCTCAAAGTTCTTGAACGTGCGCTTCGATTTGAACACGCCGATCGGTGTGCCCTTGCATTTGCCCAGGTCGCCTTCGAACACCCAGGTGTCTGCATCGCAGTTCACGTTCTCGAAATCGTCAGCGCCCATCGCCACCCAACCGGGGCCGGTGCCATCGATGCCTGCGTGCGTCACATCGGCGACCGCTTCTTCGGCGCGGCCTCGCGCAGCACCTGATCCCACCACCAGCAGGGCGGCTCCTGTTTTCAAAAGACCGCGTCGTGAGGCATTGGGTTCGGCCATGGCAAAAGCTCCATTGGGGCGATAAGAGAACCGCTGCAGTGTAAAACGTTTACGGCCTCAGCGCGGTTTGCGACGCGTGATTTTTATCCGTGAATAAGTCCCTGCTGAAGCTCGTGGCGGCATCACCCTTTAACGGAAGGTCCCCCAGTCACGTCAAAAACAAAATCGGCCTTATGGCCGTACAACCTTCGGCGCAAAACCCTTGTTCGCCCAAAACCCCGGCATTTGAGCCGGTCGACCTTTTCGCGCATCCCGCTCATCACAAAGGGATTTGCCCCGTACAATCGCCCGCCTGATCACCCTTCAAAGGAACCCCGCGCATGACCCGTTTCACGCTGACCGCTGCCATTCTTGCACTCGCTTGCCTGCAACTGACGGCGCTCCGCGCCGCCGACACCGCTTACGGTGATTGGCAGGCACTCTTCGACGGCAAGACGACCGACGGCTGGAAGAATCCCTACACCTGGGGCGAAATCAAAGTGATCGATGGCGAAATCCAGCTGCGCAGTGAAAAAAAATTCTTTTTGGTCACCGAGAAGAACTACGGCGACTTTGAATTCGAAGGCGAAATCTTCATGCCTGAAGGCAAGGCGAATTCGGGCTTCATGTTTCGTTGCCACGTCGAGAAAAACAAGGTCTTCGGTTATCAGGCCGAATGCGATCCGTCGGATCGCGCCTGGTCGGGCGGCCTGTATGACGAAGGCCGTCGCAAATGGCTGAACCCCAAACAAGGCGACAAAGAATCCGAAGCCGCCTTCGCCGCCAAAACCAAAGGCGCGTTCAAAGCCGGGCAGTGGAACAAGTACACCATTCGCTGCACGGGCGATCACCTGGAGATTTTCGTCAACGGTGTGCAGACCACCGACTACCGTGATTCGGTCGATGCCAGCGGTCCCCTCGGCATTCAGCACCACGGCGAAAAGGGCCAGCTCTACCGATTCCGCAACCTGCGGATTCGCGAAGTGAAGCCCTGATATCGCATACCTCCGGCAATGCCGGAGTCTTCGAGCCCGTTAAGTCCATCGCATCTGCGGCCTCTATTCATGCCCTCATTCAGGGCGAACAGGCCGTTTTGCGCACGCTGTCCAGATCCAAGCGTTGTTCAGGCATGGATTTGTGAGAGCAGAGGACAAGTCGCCCCCGGCTGCGAAGAATCCAAGCAACCCCAGGGAGTTCACGCCGATGCCCAGGCCCCCGAAAATTTCACGACGCACCTTGCTACGCGGCTCCGGCGCGGCAGTCGCCCTGCCTTGGCTCGAAGCCATGTCGGCCCGGTCGGCGCTGGCCGTAAGCGCAGCGCAACCGCCGGTGCGCCTGGGATTTTTCTATGTGCCCAACGGTGTGCACATGCCGAATTGGAAGCCCGAGAAAACCGGCACGGATTTTGAATTCCCTTCGATCCTTGCGCCGCTCGAAAAAGTGCGCGACCGCGTGAACGTGATTTCGGATCTGGCCGCCGATCACTGCACCGGCAAAGGTGCCGGCCACGAACCCGCCGGTGGCGGCATTCTGGTGGGCGCCAAGTGCAAGCATTCAGAAGTGCCTGAAGTCGGCGGCATTTCCGTCGATCAAATCGCCGCCAAGCGGCTGGGCACGCAGACCAATGTGGATTCGCTCGCACTGGGCATCGATCCAGGCTTTCGCGGCGACCACGGTTACAGCGGCACTTATCTTTCGCACATCTCCTGGCGCACCAAAACGTCGCCGGTGGATCTGGAAATCAATCCGAAGGAATTGTTCGCGCGTCTGTTCCGCGGGCGCGCGCCGCGCCGGCCCGACTGGTCGGCCGATCGCACTGCGGCCAAAGCCGCGCGACCCGATACCGCTGAAACCAGCGTACTCGATCTCGTGCGCGATGAAGCCCGCGATCTGCGCCGCGAACTGGGCATCTCCGACCGTCAGAAACTCGAGGATTATCTCGACGGCCTGCGCGACATCGAGAAACGCATCGCCCAAGCCGACCGTGATGATCATTCGCACCACCAGGAAGGTCTTGCCGAAGAACAGCGCAAGGGCCGCCATTCCAATCTGCCCGAACTGATCATGCCTGAAGGCAAGGGCATTCCCAATACGTACGGCGATCACGCCGCCCTGTTGCTCGACATTCTGGTCCTCGCATGGCAGACCGACACCACGCGCGTGGCGAGCTTCATGTTCTCCAACGAGAAATCGGGCCGCGCGTATCCTGAAATCGGCGCTCGCGGCTCGCACCACTCCACCTCGCATCACGGTGGCAAGCCTGAAAACCATGCTCAGCTCACGGCCATCAACAGCCATCACATGGCGCTGTTCGGGCGCATGCTCGAACGCATGGCCAACACGTGGGAAGGCGATCGCACGTTGCTCGACAACAGCGTGATCTCCTACTGCTCGGGCATCAGCGATGGCAACAAACACAACCATGATGATCTGCCGGTCGTGGTGGCAGGCGGCGGAGGCGGAACGCTCACAGGCGGTCGTCACCTCGCGCTCGAAAAGAAAACACCGATCTGCAATCTCTACCTGAGCATGATGGATCGTGCCGGCGTGAAACTCGACCAGTTCGGCGACAGCACCGGTCGTCTCGACGCACTGTCCTGAGCCCTTCGTGATGGAGTGACCTGATGAAGTTGCGACAGGCCTTGATCGGCCTGATCGTGGCGCTGCCGCTGACGGTAGCGCACGCTCAGGACAAAAAGGAAGAGCCTCAGGGCCCGCCGTCCTTCGATCGCGAAATCTGGCCGCTACTGCGCAGTGTCTGCTACCGCTGTCACAACGCCGAAAAAACCAAAGGCGATATCGACCTCGAGCAGTACAGCAATCCCCGCTTGATCGCCAACGATCGTAAAACATGGCATACCGTCCTGGATGTCTTGCGCAGCGGCGACATGCCGCCGAAGGACGGGCGCAAACTCAAGGACGAATCGCGCCAGCGCATCATCGAATTCGTCGAAAACACACTCGGCGAACTCGACTGCTCGAATCCGGATCCCGGCCCGGGCCTCACGCGCCGCCTCAACCGCACCGAATACAACCACACGGTGCAATATCTGATCGGCCTTGCGGATCTGAGCCCCGCCGACCGCTTTCCTCAGGATGCACTGGGCTATGGCTTCGACAACATCGGCGAAGCGCTTTCGCTCTCGCCCGCACTGGTGGATCAGTATTACACCGCCGCCAATGCCGCCCTGGATCGTGTGATTCCGAAACAACCGCGCGACCAGACCTCTGCTGAAAAAGCCGCTCGCGAAAAACTAATCTTCGCACGCCCCAGTGAAACCGATGTTGAACGCGATATCGCACGACGCGTGATCGACCGCTTTGCCACGCGGGCTTTTCGGCGACCGCCGACCAACGACCGCCTGAATCGCCTTGTTCAAGTTTTTGAAAAAGGGCGTCGCGACGGCGCTGATTACGATCGATCCCTGCGCCATGCGTTCACGGCGGTCATGCTCTCGCCGCACTTCCTGATGCGCATCGAACGCTCCGAACCCACCACCGAACCTTATCGTGTGGACGATTACGACATCGCCACGCGCCTGAGCTATTTCATCTGGTCATCGCCACCGGATGACGCGCTTGCTCGACCGCGCCGCCCGCGGCGAATTGCGCACCGACGAGGCCATCGAGCGCGAAGCGAATCGCATGCTGGCTGATCCGCGCGGCGCGGCACTGGCTGATCAATTCATCGGTCAGTGGCTCGACCTTAATAAACTGGAAAGCCACAAGCCCGACGCCAAACAATATCCGCAGTTTGACGACGCTCTGCGCCACGCCATGGCCACCGAAGTGCAACTGCTCGCCCGCGAACTGTTTCAGAAAAACAGGCCCATCACCGATCTGATCGACGCCGATTACACATTTCTCAACGAACGTCTTGCCAAACACTACGGCATCGAAGGTGTCAGCGGCGACAACATGCGCCGCGTGGCGCTGACCGACAAGCGCCGCGGCGGCATGCTGACTTCAGGCGCTCTGCTCACGTTGCTGGCCGACCCGCAGCGCACCAACGTGCCGCGGCGCGGCAATTACATCGTCGGCACTATTCTCGGCACACCGCCGCCGCCTCCACCGCCCGATGTGCCCGAACTCGAAGACGCCAAAGCCGACGGCAAGATCCTCACGCTGCGCCAGATGCTCGAACTGCATCGTGAAAATCCCGAATGCGCCGCCTGTCACGCCAAGATCGACCCCATGGGTTTTTCACTGGAAAACTTCGACCCCATCGGCCAGTGGCGCGACAAGATCGATGACGTTCAAGTCGATGCCTCGGGCACACTGATCGGTGGCAAAACTTTCGCGGGGCCCATCGGCCTGAAAACCATTCTGATGGAGCGCCGCGAAAAATTCGCCCGCGCTATGGCCGAAAAGATGCTGATCTACGCCGTCGGCCGCGGCCCGCAACGCGACGACGAATGCGCGATCAATGCGGCCGTCGATGCGCTCAAGAAAAACGACTACCGCATCGGGAGCTTGGTCGGTGCGATCGTGCGCAGTGCGCCGTTCACGATGCGCCGCAATCCGGAACGGTGAGTGCGGGGCTGACCGACTGGATCCATCCAACCTTTACTCCCGCCTCGCATCTTTCGCATTCACCTTCGGCAACCACTTGCGGTGTTCGGCCATCACCGAAGCATGCTCCGGCTTTGGGGCCAGATTGTGCCATTCATTCGGATCGGCAGTGTGGTCGTAAAGTTCTTCTGCGCCATCGGCATAGCGAATATAACGCCAGCGTTCGGAGCGCACGGCGTGATTGTTCTGACCCAGCGTGGTGATCGCTGGGTGATCCCACGGCGCGGCCGGATCCTTTAGCAGCGGCGCGAAACTTGCGCCGTCAAGATCATCGCGCGCCGCAATCCCGCACAATTCGATCAGTGTGGGATACAAACTCAGCAGTTCCACCGGCCGCTCGCAGCTCACACCGCGCAAACCGTCGGGCAGACTGATCATCAAAGGCACGCGCGTGGAACGCTCCCAGAGTGTGCGCTTCGCCCAGATCTCTTTTTCGCCCAGATGAAAACCATGATCCGACAAAAGCACGATAATCGTGTTATTCGCATGCGGACTGTGATCCAGCGCATCGAGCAATCGCCCCACTTGTTCGTCGGCGAAATGCACACAGGCGAGATACGCGCGCACCACATCGGTCCAGGCACCGCTCGATTTCATCCACGCGTGCGGTGGCGGCGTGGTATTGCGCACCAGATCCAAGGCCGATTTCGGCAAGTCCATGCGATCTTCGTCTAAAACGTTCGGCAGGTGTACGCGATCGACCGGCAGAGCATCGAACAAACGGCCCGGCGCATACAAGGGTACATGCGGTCGATACAAACCCACCGCCATGAAGAACGGTTTTTCCTGTTCCTCACTCAATTGCTCAACGGCCCACGACGTGGTGATGTAATCACCGAACTCGGCATCCGGATAAACCTGAGCCCCCCAGTCCCACAAACCCTTCACGCCGGGCCCTTCGGTGACCTGGCGCTGATCCTGGGGCAACCGCTGTCCCGGCAAGGGCCCCACGGTTTTGAATGACGGTGGATCCACTTTTGAGCCGTGATAGATCTTGCCGGTGGTCAGCGTTTCATAACCCTGCGCCTCGAAGTGCTGCTTGAGCGTGACCCGTTCGCGCAATGCGGGCACCGAACGAAACCACGGGCTGTTTTCATAAACGCCTGTGGTTGACGGGCGCAAACCGAGCATCAAACTTGTGCGCGACGGATTGCAGATCGGTGCCTGACAATGCGCCTGCGTGAAGAGTACGCCGCGCGCCGCCAAGCGATCGATATTCGGCGTGCGAGCATCAGGATGGCCCTTCAGCACACTCACCCAGTCGTTCAAATCATCAATGGCGATTAGCAGCACGTTCGGACGCTTCGTGCCACCGTCAGCCGACACCCCATAGGGCACCGTCCAAACGAAACATCCCGCCATCATCCAGATCCATAAACCGCGCATGTGCGAAGACCTCCAATGATCTTCAAGAGCCAACTGGATACGTGGCGGGTTTATTTCGCATGAGACATCGGGCGCATCATATAAAAACCGGGCGTGTTCGACCCATTCGAGTCAAACACGCCCGGAGTACCGGTTCTCTTTTGAGTCGGATTATTTGTCGAACGGATGTGCCTTGAGGATTTCTTCCACCTGATAAAAGCCCTGCTTGGCCTTGACCGATTCACGCACAGCCTTCACGGCCTCGGGGCTGATCACAGACGCTGAATTCCCGAAGCTGTTGCGTACGTAGGTCAGCACCGCAGCCAGATCATGATCATTGAGAATCGCTTCGAAAGGCGTCATCGGCGGTGTCTTGGCCGAAGGATAGACCTTCCCGTTCACCGTGATGTCACCCCACAAACCCTTGAGCGCGATCTTGATCAGGCGCTGTTCGTCGCCTTGCGCCCACGGACTGCCTGCCAGCGGCGGGTAAACCGGATCCAATCCCTTGCCATGGGGTTGATGGCAGGTGCCGCAGTGCGCTTCGCGGTGATAGACCTCGCCGCCGTGCTTGTAGAGGGCAATGTTCTGCTCAGACCAGTCCTTGAGATGCTGGGTCGTGATCTTGATTTTCTTCTCTTCGGCATCCCCTTTACCGCTGAAGGCATACTGCCTCTTGCCGCTGTCGAAGATGCTCTTCGCGACCGCGCTGCGATCGCGCCAGAACGTCGCCACGCGGTACGCCGCATGACGGGCATGCTCTTCCGGCGAAGCGAAGACCTGCGCGAGCAGCGACTCGTTCACCGTGTTGTGCTGCTGATGCAGCCAAAGCGCTTCGAGCAGATTGTGAGCGTCTTCCTTCTTGTTGGGGTCGAACTTCTTGATCCATGTGGCGGCCGCACTGAGTACTTCCTGCGTGCCGTGTTCACTCAATTCGATGCGGGCCAGATAGCGCACCCCATCGACGGGGTGTTCCAGCAAAGCCATTAGTTTTTCAACCGGCTGACCATACACCTTCACCGGATCCATAAGCGGACGTCCGGGTGATGAGAGTCGATAAATGCGGCCGTGCGTGTGATCGCGCATCGGATCACGAATGTTGTGCTGCATGTGCCCGACGATCGGGTTGCACCAGTCCGACACGTACAGATCACCGCGCAGGCCCACTTCGAAATCGGTCGGCCTGAAGTTACCGTCGTCCGACACCATCAGGTCTTCGAGTTCGACCCCTTTGACCGCACCCCCGCTGTATTCCAGGCGATAACGCTTCACGCCCAGGAATCCGATGGCGTTGCAGATCAGGAAGTTTTGTTCGTATTCATCCGGCAGATGCGAGCTGGAGATCACGCCGCTCGAAGGCACCGGGCGCACCTTTTTGTCCAGCAATTCGAACATCTTGAAACCGCCGTTGCCATCGGGGCGCACCTGAAAGGCCCGGCCCGATGTGCCGTCGGTCGCGTACTGATATCCCCAGCGGTCAAAACCGATACCGTGCGGGTTCGGTCCGTTGCCGGCATGAAACGAGAACTCATACGTGCGCGGATTGAAGCGGTACATCCCTGACGTGCCGGATTCCTGCGCCTTGGTCCATGGCGTTTCGACGTTGCTTTTGTGAAACACACCGCGCTGGTAATACACGAAACCGTCCGGCCCGAAGAAAAAATTGTTGGCCGTATGATGCGTATCGGCCGAATCGATGCCCTGGAAGATCGGGATGCGCACATCGGCCACATCGTCGCCATCGGTGTCTTTGAGGAAGAGAATATCGGGCGCCGAACAGACGATCACGCCGCCGTTCCAGAACACGAAGGCTGTCGGGTTGTGGACTTTGGCAAACGTGATGGCCTTGTCGGCCACGCCATCGTTGTTGTCATCGGGCAGAATCAGCAGGCGGTCATCCATCTTCTTGCCCGGTTCCCACTTGGGATAGGTCTCCCACGCCGCGGCCCACAGGCGGCCCTTGGTATCCACCGCCATCTGCACCGGATTGACCAGCTCAGGAAACATTTCTTCAGAAGCAAAGAGATTTGCCTTCAATCCCTGCGAGGTCTTCATCTTCGACAGGCCTTCGGTGCCGCTCATGTACACATCCGAGCCGAGCTTGCCCTTCTGGCCGCCATTGCTGAAATTGGTTTTGACTTCGATCGGCGACGGCACGTTCGAGTCATCCACGCGGTAGCTCTTGCCCTGCGCGGCGGCCCAGATGGCGCCGTCGCGATTGGCCGTCATCGCATCGAGCATTTCCAGTTCACGTTGCATCACCACGAAGTTCGTCTGTCCATCGGTGAATTTCAGGCCGGACCGGCCGCCCCAGACATCGTTGCCGTCGGTCGCGCGATACCGGTTGAACCAATGCCAGTTCTTATCAAGCACTGCGGCGCGAATCGATTCCAAGCCGTCACTCGCCTTGGCTTCTTTGCCCGTCAGTTCCTTCGCGATCACACGGGCGATCTGGCGATTGCCTTCGGCGGTCAGATGCACGCCGTTGATCGTCAGCGGCGACTTGGCTTGGGCATACAACTTCTGCGTGGCGGAAAACAGGTCGACAAACGCCACCTTCTTTTCTGCGGCCACGGCGCGCATGACTTCGGTATAAGCCGCCAGTCGTTTGTTGTTCTCAACGCCATCCGGAAGATTGACGTCCTTGAGATTCTCATGCGCAATGGCGCGCGAACAGGACGATACGCGGAGCGCCTTTGCCCGAGTAATTCTTGCCATGGGTTTCGTCGATCCACTTCACCAGGTTCTTCTTGAAATCCTCGGGCTTGTTGTCGAAGGATTCGTTGTAGCCGAAGAATGCAAAAATCACGCTCGCCTTGACGTGGCCAAGATGCTTGTCCGGATCGCCGAATTCCTTGTGAGCGCGCGGCCGATGATGAACTTGGTCACCGGTGAAACCCAGATTGCGAAACACCAGCTGATGATCCGGCAGCGCGGCCTGGAGGCGAGTCTCCATCCAACCGTCATGCTGCAGGCGATCGGCCAGGGCATTGCCGATGATGGCGATTGAATCGCCTTTCTCCAGCACCCCCTCGGCCCATTTGCGCTGCCTGGGCATACACCCGCGGGGCAATTTCAATATCAATACCGAATTTATGTTCTTTAAGGCCCGTTGATATGTAGGGGTGGGTTTTTGCATCCACATCCGGATTAACACGAATTGAGACAGGTGCCTTAACCCCGGTTTCTCCTGCTACCTGGTTGAGTAAAATCAGCTCGGCTTCAGATTCAACATTAAAGCAACGAATGCCGACTTCAAGTGCCCGTCGCATTTCTGAAGCACGTTTGCCTACACCGGAAAAGACCACTTTACCGGGGTCACCGCCAGCCGCCAATACACGTTCGAGTTCACCTTGCGAAACGATGTCAAAGCCAGAACCAAGACGTGCCAGTATGTTCAGCACCGCCAGGTTTGAATTAGCTTTTACTGCATAGCAAACCAGATGGGGATGCGGTTTCAGGGCTTCATCAAAAGCCCGCCAGTGGCGCTCCAGTGTAGCGCGTGAGTATATGTATAGAGGTGTGCCATATTGTGTGGCAAGTTCTTTTACAGGAAGGTCTTCGGCGTAGAGCTCGCCATTTTGGCGTTGAAAATGGTCCATAAATATTACTACAAGTTATGATTCAATGAAGTTTGTTTGCTATTTTGTTCAGGCAGGTAGAGTGGTCCTTTTTTCCCACAGCCGCTAAGCATGCTGAGTATACCAAGTACTGCAATAATCACCACAAATAGCCACTGGGCCCGGCATCCACACATATTTTTACCTGAATATTAAGCGGGTCATCCCGAAAAATTACCTTATACACAAATCGTGAGCATAATTATACGCGTTAAATATTTAAGGAGATATGTTTAGGTGAAAGTTTCCTCTGAGCGATAGATAATATGGATGAAGTCGTATAATGTCAGGCAAAGCAATAAATAGACGAAAGCCGGTTAAAATTTGTGAGAATTCGAAGCAATATATTCATCTGGGTCTTCTTTGCAACTGTTTTGCCACTGAGTGGTCTGATCCTCGGTGCGACCTATTATAGTGAAAATGCATACCGTGAAGATGTTAAAAAAGATGTGTTAATCATCCTGTCAGGTACCGTGGCTGAGATTGAACGTCATCTATCACGTGATCGCGAGCTGGTGATGGGTATTGCCAGGGCCCCGGCAGTTCAGGCATATCTTCCCGCTTTGTTAGAAATTTCCCGGCAAACGTCTCACCCGGAAAATCGCATTTACGGGCACGTTTGAATTATTTCTTTGAAGGTTTTCAGACCCTGTTCAGTGGCGTGTTTTATCTGCGGGTGCTGGATTACAACGGTAATACCCTGGTTGGGGTAAGTCATAACGGTCGCAGTGACACCAGCTACGATAGTGTTACCGGGGGTAAGTTATGCGGAAGCAGAAATAAATGCCCCGGAGTTTGTTAGCGTGTTACAGAATATGCCATTGAACGATGTAAGTTTTACCACACTGCCACATCATAATGCTTATGAAACGCGACGCGTTCCAAATGCTTTGCTGGACTATGTTGTTCCGCTTGAATACGCAGGGCAACGTGTAGGCGCTATTGCAGTTACCCTGGTAGGTTCGCAGCTGGATCGGATTATGGATAAGGCAACGCGCCTGTATGAAGGTCATCTGTATATTGCAGAAAATAATCCGGAAGAATTATCGCGTCATGGACAGATACTATATGATAATGAAACCCAGCAGCAGTTTTCATTATTCAGAAATAAACCGTTATTTATAAAAGATAAGTATGACTCCGAATTATTGCAGCGTGTAATTTCAGAGTCACAAGGGGGCTTTGAGAGTAATAATAAGGTACATACCTATTTCGTTGAAATAAATCCTTACCCTAACCGACTCATTAGCTGGATACTCGCCTCAAGAATAAGTGAAGAGGTGATTACTGCACCGTTTACCCGTATTCGAATAGGCATCTTTTTCTTTGCGATTATTGCCCTGATATTTAGTCTGCTGCTGATGGATTTTGGTGCTCGTAAAATTGCACAACCTGTCTGTCGACTGGCCGGTAGACTTAAAGAGTATGCAAATGGAAATCTCTCACAGCGTGCCGATATCGCGGCTTTCATGCCGCTGGTGCCGCTGGCCTTCGAGTGGCCGACGCGGATTGTTGAGCCCGGCATCGGTGCCTTGGACGAGCATGCGAGCCATTCGTATGCTGTAATTCTCCAGGAACACCGCTCGTCCCGCCAAGCCACTCTCGTGGGAGAGTTCCCAGATGCGTTGGATGTATTCCTGTTGGTTGTCGGCCGGATGCGCTTTACCGGCGAAGATCACCTGGATGACCGGCCGTTCGGTGCTCTGTTGCAGGATGCGCTGTAACCGTTCCAGGTCGCGGAGCAACAGGTTGGCTCTCTTGTAGGTGGCAAAACGCCCGGGCAAACCCGATGGTCAACACCCCGGGGATCCAGCCGACTGTCGACCCCGCACAACTCGTCCGGTGATCCACCGTGTCGGGCCAGTTGCTCGCGCATCCAGACCCGGCCGACCTGGATGAGTGTTTCTTTCTGGAGATGATGCACCTCCCAGAGCTCGCGGTCAGGGAGCTGACCGACGCCCTGTTCCCAGAAAGACTCGTCCATCAGGTTCTGGCGCCACGCCGGCGTGAGGTACTTGTCGAACAACTCGCCCATGGAAAGTCCGAGCAGGGTCCGCGATGGCCCGAATGCCGTTGGTGATCGCCCGGATCGGGTTCGATTCGGAGGTCCGGCCGGCGTAAACGTGACGCCACATGTCGTTACTGACTTTGCCGTGTAACTGGCTGACCCCGTTGCAGTACGTGGACAGGTGGATGGCCAGCACCGTCATGCTGAAGGGCTCATCGCGGCTGGGGACGGGAAGAACCCATGGCGCCGAGCTCGTCGAGGGTCATGCCGACTTCTTCACCAGTAACCCCGGAAGTACTTCTGGATCAGCGACGGTTCAAAGGCTTCGTTGCTGACGCTTGCCCGGTGTATGCGTCGTGAAAACTCCGCTGCGGGCGACCGCTTCACGCGCCTCCGCGAGGGGTTGCCCCTGGCGGATCGCCTGTCGGATTCGCTCAGTCCCAGGAACGCGCAATGGCCTTCGTTCATGTGCCAGCAGGCCAGCTCGATCCCCCAACGCCTGGAGCACCCCGTACCCCGCCCATCCCGATGACGATCTCCTGGCAGATTCGCATCTCTCGTCCGCTGCACATAGAGTTGAGCTGAAGTGATCGGTCGGTCGGCCGGGTCGTTCTTGGGGATATCGGTGTCCAGCAGGAAGGTCTGGACCCGGCCCGACCCTGGGCGAGCCAGACGCGAACGCCGAGACGATGCAGCTCCGGAAAATCGACCCTCGATCTGTCAGGGGGCGCCCGTTCTCCGCGGCTTCGCCCAGGAAATCAGGGATTGGTAGCGGCGAAAATCATAGGTAGGGATAAACAATGCTGCTGCTGACGACCGTCGGAGTTCGATTTTCTGCGGGAAATAAAGCCCTGCTTGTACAGAGGGACCGATCTCCGATGAACGGCAGGCCCAGGTCGCTGGCCGCCTTGCGAGTGGTCGCCGGCCAGGAAATGCCCAGGCCCCCGCTGTAAACCGTGGAAGCGATTCGTGGAAACCCGAACTCGGTGGAGAAATAGACGGCCCGGGCCGCCCTGGTATTCTCGGGTGGTGTCTGATCAAACCAGGTCAATCCCTCGGTGCCCCGCGATGTAGGCTTCGAACTCGTGCAGGACCGGCCAGAACATCGTCAGGAACACTTCGTTCTGGAAGACCACTCCCAGTGTTGCTCCTCGATGTTGATCAGCACTTCGATCGGGTTGCGATACATCGCCCAGAGGGCGGGGTCGATCTGGCTGAATAGTCGGCGGGCTTGCGGGTTCCAGGTCCACCAGAGGTTGTAAACCAGCTCGCGGAGAGCCCGGACACTTCGGGCGGCAACTCGAAATCCGCCCCCGGCGCCGGTCAGGATGTCACGTATTCGCTTCTCCATGGTCTCAGAGCCCGCGTCCCCGTGCCGATCGGGGAGAGCTCGAGGGACAGGCCGCCCGACGACGATCTTACGAAGTCGAACCCAGCAGTTGCTCGCCGAGATGTGATTCAGGATGTTGATATCACGGAGCTCGAACAGCCGCAGGATCGTATCATCGATCAGGTTGTTGGGATAGGACGCCGCGGCGGTCACCCCGATGTACAGGGCGGCGGCCGGCATCCCGGTTCTCGAAAGGATCTCTTCCTGCTTGTGCAGATCGAAATGCGGATGGCCTTGTCCGAAAGAATCTTGCTGGCATTGCGGATGAAATAGGTCGGCATCAACTCCTGGCTCATCTCCGCCAGGTGCGACGTGTTGCTCGAGTTGTAGCCGCCCACCACGATCATCATGTCCAGGGGTTCCTGGAGCAACTTGATCAGCGCGTCCTGCTCCGCGCTCTTGGGTGGCGCCGCAAATGGTATCGAACACGCGGAAATGCTCGGCAGGCATCTCCCTCTGTCGATCGCCGTCGCGATCGACCAGCAGGCCTTGGCGGACGCGCCGCTGGATTTCCTCGGTCTCGCTCTTGAGCATGGTGGTCTGGTTGGCGACACCCACCTCGCGGAGGTGCAGGTCGGGATCGAACCCCTCGGAGTAAGCGTCCTCTCCGAAGCGAGTCGAGGAAGGCGTCGCGGTCGCCCCCGTTGCGGATGTATTCGCAGACGTAGTCGGTGTCGGCGAGGGTCAGGATGATGAGGAAGTGGCCCTTCCCGTCGGTGCCTTTGGCCCGTGAGGCGGTGGCGCGGGTTTCCTCGTGGCCGGCCTTGCCGTGGATGATCGAGGTGATGCCGTTCTTGGCGTAGTCGCGGACCCGCCGCCAGACCTTCATCACGTCGCCGCAGGTGGTGTCGATGATCCAGCAGCTCAGTCGTTCGAGCTTGTCCATGAAGGACGTCGGGGCGCCGAAGGCGGGCACGATGACCACGTCCTCGGGTTCGATCTGGTCGTAGCTTTGTCGTCCATTTCCTGCCACGGCAGGGTGACGATGCCCATGTCGACGAGCTGGCGGTTGACCTCGGGGTTGTGGATGATTTCGCCGATCAGGAAGATCCGGTTGTCGGGGAAGACACGGCGCGAGGCGTAGGCGAGGTCGATGGCGCGTTCGACGCCGTAGCAGAAGCCGAATTCCTTGGCCAAGCGAACCTTCAGACCGCCCGTTTCCAAGAAGCCGCCGCGTTCGCGGACCTTTTCCACGATCTGGCTCCAGTAATGTTGTTCCACCTGCTTGCGCACCGCCGCCGCCTTGATCTCCCGGTCGACGGACGTTGACCCGCTTGGGTTTCCACGGTTTGGTCACCGTCTGGGTGCTCATCGGTGGCACACTAGCCACTCAGAATCCGCCTCGCGGCAACTGCATTAAGGGCGGGTAGGAGACCGACTGAGGGTGGGTGGCCCGTTTTCAGGAGGAAGCCGGCGGTTGCGTCCGGGTGCCGGCGGTGGCGCGGAGGGTGGGGGAGGGAGAAGGTGATCGCGGAGCAAGCGGGATCCAGGTCGATCCCTGCCTCGGCCGCTTTCACCAGGTTGTACATCTCTCGGGCGGTCACGTAGTGGAGGATGAAATCTTCGCCGTTGTTGTATTGGTACTGAAGATACTCGTGCATCCGCACCAGCAGTTCCCCGAGCAGGTTGCGGAAGCTGGTCTCGGCACGGCCGTGAGTGTGGATCTTCACGAAGATCCAATCGGGTTTTCCTTGCACCCCGATCCGCTGGCGGATCAGTTGTTCACCCGGTCGGGTGAATACGGCGACGCCGCCGAGATCTCCCCGTTCTCGATCCGCGGCAGCAGACCCGCTTTGCGGTTCCGCCAGTTGAGCGCCAGCGGACCTTGGATCAGGAGCAGATCCCCCACGGGTTCCCAGGCGACCCGGGCCTCGCGCCCTTTGTTGTGGGATTTCGGTCGTTTGGGATCATCCGTGGCGTAGTAGATCGAGTTGATCTTACGGGTCTGGGTCTCGCTCGGCGCGCTGGGCAACGTGAAATCGGCGTAACAGCCCGGTCTCGCGCAGGATCTGCAACTCATTGTTGACCCCACACCAGCGACGGTCCCGTCGCGGGTTGTCAGGGCCCAGTTGCCGTGAACGAACCCGTAACGGATGTTCAGGTCCCCGGTCGGTTGTCAGCATCCCGTGATAACGTAGCTTCGACTTGAAAACTTCGATGGTCTCCCGCAGTCCTTCCGCGGTGTCGTTGTCGTGGTGAAGGTGCAGTTCCGCTTCGCCGAATCCCTCCTCGCACAACCGCCCGAGCAGATCGAGGTACACCTCGTGATATTCCTCGGCGGGATAGAGAAGAAGGTGTGTTGCGGCGGCCGCCCGTCGGCATCTCGGAACTGGTCGGCGAAACGCGGATAGTTCTCATTGCGGTACTCCGACTCGCTCCAAGCCCTGCTGGAACGAGGCCCGTTGCCAGAAAAGGCTCAAAGTGATCGACGAAACACAGGAAAATGTGCGTCGGCTTCTTGAACCTCTGGTTCCGCCAAGCGCTCTGTTTGGCGTACCCGGCGAGCCAGAGATGGACGTTTCTCAGCATGGGCGATGGGTTTTCTGGGTCCAGGCAGCCTGTTGGCGGTCACGCAGCGAATGAATCCGATGAGCAAAGCGAGATTGCTGGCCACAGTAATACGGCAGTCGAAACAGGCGGGCCAGGCCGTGCTTCTGCCCGGACAAGGTCCAGCAAATGCCAGCGCAAAGGTAGAAAACCGATTGGATCACGAAGAACTCGGTAGCAGTAGTCGCACGGACCCGGGCGTTGCTGAAGAACAACGTCAGCATCGGGAACGGCACGCACCAGCGGAGGACCTTGTGCGACCAGAACGCAAAAGCGATCCAGCCTTTCCAGGGGACCAGCAGTCGTCGGCATTCGACCAGCGCGCGGTAGTCGCCCGTCCCGATGCGAACCTTGCGCCGGAACTCGGCTTCCACGGTGGGCGCGCTTTCCTCGTAGGCGATCGCCTGGGGTTCATAGACCCCGTGGTAGCCTTTCTCGTAGACGCGGACGGGCCAGATGAAATCGTCGATCTGGATCACCCGTGATTCCAGCGGCTGGAACAGTTCCTTGCGAATCATGTAAATGCCGCCGTTCGCTCCGAGGACCACGCCGAGATCGTTTTCGCGCATCTTGATCATGGTCTCGTACTGCCAGTACTCGTCGTCGGGATTGATCCCGGTGCCGCTACGCAGGATCGGCCGCCCGCAGACCGAACCCACCTTGCGATCCATGATGCCCCGGGCCATGCGGCGGACCGCGTCCCCGTCGTAGAGGGTGTTGGCGTCGGAGAAGGCGATGATGTCCCCGCGGCACTGGGGGACCAGGGCATTGATGATCGCCGTCTTGCCCTGGTGCTCGTCGAACTCGACCAGTCGAATCCGCGGGTCCACGGCCATTCGTTCGCGGATGATCGGCCGGGTCCGATCGCTGGAACAATCGTCGCCCAGCACGATCTCGATCTTCTCTTTCGGATAGGCCAGCGTCTGGAGATTCTCGATTCGCTTGGCCACCAGATCTTCCTCGTTGTGGAGGGAGATCACCACCGTCACCGAGGGCAGGTTCTCTTCGTCCGGCGGATGCACGTCGGCGCCACCGCCGGGCGAGGGGAGCGACGAGGTTCAGCACCAGGAAATAGCCTAGATAGGTATAGACGGCTAGGCCAAGGCTGATGAAGAAGCGTTTCCATCGAGGCAAGCCGGGTTACCTGCGATCGCCGCCGATCATGAATCCGATTGATCGCGCGGTCAAAAAGTCGGACGTCGTCGGGGACGCCGGGATTTTCTCCAGTCCCGCCGTTACCCCGGTCCGGGGGTCCATCCCAGCCGCTGTTGTGCCGCGCGACAGTCGAACGACATGGGCGCCAGCGCCGAGCGCACCCGGTAGCGGGAGAGCCAGGCCCGGCCGACGCAGCACCGCGGCCAGGAGTTCGATCCCCATCGCCATGGCGTAGACCAAGGCCAGTGGGAGATGGACGATCAGGCGTTGCCCCGGTCGTCTCCAAGTACTGTTCCAGGAGTTGGTCCTGAGTGATTGGCGTTGTGTCCACCAGGTGGAATATCGATCCGTCGAACACGTCTTGCCCGACCGCCAGCATCATCGCGTCGATGACGTCATCGACGTAAACCAGGCCGCAGTTCCAGTTGCCCGTTGCCCAGGACCAGGTAGCGGTTTTTCGATCGGCGCGCCACCGCGCCGGTGATGAGTGGCGCTTCCGGCCCGAACACCTGGCCGGGACGAAGGATAACCGCGGCTAGCCCGTCGTTCCTGGCCGCTTCGCTGATGGTTTCCGCTTCCAGTTTCGTCGGGAATAATCACCCCGTTTTCGGCCTGTGGTTCCAGCGGCCAGGTCTCGGTGATCGGCGTGCCCCGGCGAGCCGCCGCCGCGTCTGCAGGACCCCCACCGAGCTGACGTAAACCAGCTTGGTGACCCCGTGTCGTAAGGCGCTTTGCACGATGTTGCGGGTGCCGGCGACGGTGCCTCGTTCGAAATCCGCGACGCCACCCTTCATGGCCGCGCCTACGTGACTGTCCTTCGTCCCGGCCACCGCCCGGTCGACCGCTTCGGGGTCGCCCAGATCACCCAGGACGACCTCCACCCGAGGATCTCGCATGAACTCGGCGGGAGGTTCCCGCCGCGTGAAGATGCGCACCCGCTGATTCTGGGTCAACAATCGCCGCAGCAGATGCCTCCCGATGAACCCGGTCGCCCCGGTGACGAGCACGGTTGCAGTCAGTTCGGTGGGGAATCGCTCCAGGAACTTCTCCTTCGCGGCGTCCGCCTCGACGGCAGCCCGTTCCGTCCACTCGACAACGGAGATCGCATCCTCAGGCCCGGCGGCGGCGCCTTGTTTCAGGGATTCGTAGAAGTCGGCCACCATGGTCTGCAGACCGTGGTACGGCAGGATTCTCTTGCCCAGGAACCGCAGAATGTTGGCGGGCACCTGGGTGAGGATCTGGCATCCTTCGCGGATCCCAGAAGCGCCCGTTCCATGGCCTTCGGCAACGGCATCGTGCGTTTCGTCGTCACGTGCATCGAGATCAAGTCGGCGCGGACAACACCGTGAGTTCCTTGCACGACGAGCACGTGCTGCAGCGGGTGAACGTTCCACGACAACTGGACCTGGCCGGTCCCCCCGGCGCAGTTCACCAGCGCTCGCCACTCGTCGTAGAGCAACAGCACGTTTCCGCTGCGAGTGGCGAACTGCGCGTCAACGTTCTGGATGGGTCCGAGGAACGCCTGGACCAGGTACAGGGCGTGCACGCCGAGGTCACGAAACGGGTAACCACCCTGGCGGTACTGCGGCGGCAACGGTCCTCCCGCGTAAGGCGGGTAGTCGGAGCCGCGGCGATAATCGACGGTGACCACCTTGCCGATCGCCCCCGATTTCACGATTTGGAGCGCGCGGACCACGAAAGGATCGCGTAACAAGGAATGGTTCACGCAGACGGATCGGCCCGCGGTGCGAAGCCGCCCGGGCGATCTGATCGCAATCCTTTACGCTGGTCGTTGCCGGCTTTTCGAGCAGCACGTGGCACCCGTGCTGCAAGGCTTTCATGGTGACGCCCGCGTGGGTGGACAGCGGCGTCAGCACGTGGATCACGTTGGCGCCGGCGCGGACCAGGGCCGAGAGGGAGAAGAACGATTTGATGCCGAACTTCTCCGCGGCAGCCTCGGCGCGCTCGCTGTCACGGTCGCAGATGCTGCCGACAATCTCGACGTCGTGCAGGCGCCGCAGCGCCATCACGAAACTGGCTGACGTAACCTGCCCCAACTCGGTCGGCTTTAAGCGGTGCAGTTCGTTTCATCATTTTCCGTGCGACGAAGTCGATCAGGGTACAGCACAACTGCTCGGGGGGATACTCGTCGAATTCGGGGGCGATTTTCAAGTTCGGCAATGCCGCCAGCAAATCTTCGCGGGGCTTATGCTTGCGCAGGACGACCTCAGGCCCGGCTTGTTCGGCAAGCTCGATGAAGTCGGGGCGCAGGCGGTTCTGGTGCTGCAGGTCGTTGTTCCAAAACTGCCACTGCTCCTCCGCATAGGTGAGGTAGTTGATCGCCGTGATGCGGCGGTCAAAATAGGCGTAGTGATCCCCGCAGTTGACGCTGTGGATCGATAAACCGCCCGGCAATCCCGTCGGCTTTCCTGCATCAGGCGCAGGATCGTCTCGCCAGGCACGTGCTCCGGCACGCTGTTGGAATAGACCACGTCGACGGTGTCGGCCGCCAAGCCGGTGTTCGCCGCGTCGGTGGGTGCGTGGTACTCGATCTTGCCCAGGCTAAGCAGGGCCTCCAGCGGGGCCGCGCACAGTCGGTCGTGATCCGATTGCACGTCCGCTAGAGCGCGGTCACCTGGGCGATCTTCACCAGATGATCTTGTAGAGCCAGCAGCATTTTCTTCGTCAGTCGCCCGGTTGAGATGACGGTCTAAGTCAAATGTGTCGCAGTGCTCGGCGGCGGCTATCCCGAAACAGATGGGCAGGGTCGGGAACCACCACGTCGATTTCCTTGTCACCGTGGCCTCCGGATCGATCCCCAGTTCTCTCATGTGGCAAACGAGGATCTCCCAATCCATGACCTTCGCGCCCAGGTGCCGGTCGAAGTCTCGTAACCCCCCGATGATCCGCTGGGCGAGATCATTCACTCTCGTGCCACGGGGATGGTGCTGAGCAGTTTCTGGGCAACGCCTTTAATACGCCAGTGCATGGGGCAAGAGGGTCGAGGGTCGGGTGTTGGAAGGGGTACGAACGTGTCGCCGCGTAGAGCGTGGGGCGAATGGAACTAGTGTGCGGTCTTGATGTCTAGTGCCACTTGGAGTTTCTGTTCGACCAGGGCGACGCGCGCCGTCCACGATTCGGACTTCACCGACTCGCTTCGCTGCCGTTGCCGTTCGGGCGTGTTCTGCTTCAGGGCCTGTTCGATCTTAGTGACAAAGTCCTCCGCGTTCCGGGCCAGGAAGACCTGTTCGGCGAGCACGCGTACCTCGGGGATGTCGACCGAGACCACGGGCAGTCCCGCGGCGGCGAGAAACTCACGGAGTTTCAGCGGATTGACGCTCCGCATGCGCGGATCGCTCAGGTCGTACGGGATGATCCCGACATCGAAGCCCTTGCAGTAACGCGGGAGTTGTTCGTACGAGTTTGGGGCCCCAGGACGCGGATGTTGGGAGCAAGACCCCAGCCGAGATATATCGGTCATGATCTTGCCAATGGGCACGATCGACCATCAGTCGCTCCCGCGCCACCCAGACCAATAGATCTTGGTCCACCCAATCATAGAGGTTGCCGTAGAACCCGAGCACCGGCTTGGGCAACTCGTTCATCTCATCGGCGGGCTAGAAATTCTTCTCGAGGACTTGGGCAAATAACCCGTAGTTCACGCCGTGCGGAACCAGGTAGGTGTGCGGGTTGGCCTTTGATTTATCGGTATACAGCCTCTGAGATACCACGAAGACGATATCGGCCACTTTGAGCAGCTCGGTTTCTTTATGTCGGATGAAATCCGTGTCGACATAGCTGAACTGTGACCACTCGTCCACACAGTAGTACACCACCATGGACTCGCTGAACTGGCCAACGTAGTCGACGGCGTTCGGCGGGAAGATCCACAACTGCGGACGGCGTAACCCCAGGC
>CALOAZ010000118.1:0-28496 GCA_942491355.1 uncultured Phycisphaeraceae bacterium | reverse complement strand
GCGCGAAAGCGTCAGCGTGATACCTTCGACGCTGGCATAACTGTTGAGCCAGTTCTGTTCGACCATGCGATTCAGAATTGGGCGCGCCCGCTGCGGAATGATGGCACGGTGGGTTTGAAAATCGGCGTAGACACCGGCAATGAAATCATGGCGCGGGATGTCTGAGTAATCATCCCATCGAATAGAAAGAAAGTGATCGAAGAACACATCGATCAGGATGCCGGCATAACGCCGGTAAGGTGTGTCGATGCGCCGCATGGCCGTGAGGACCTGCGCGTGCGCGTCAGTGAATCGATCGATCAGGATGTGCAATTCGAAGCCGGCTTGAATGCCGGGGGCCATCTGCCGGCGGGCGCGGCCTTTGACGAAGTCGCCGAGCAGATTGCCGAGCCTGTGCTGCGGATCATCGCCGGAAAGCAGCAGGTGGGCGAGAAAATTCATGGGGCAATCAATCGGTGAAGCGGCGCACGATCAGTGTGTCGTTCTGGCCACCGAAGCCGAAGCTGTTGGACAGGCAGATGTTCACATCGGCATCGCGTGCGACATTGGGCACGTAATCCAGATCGAGTTCCGGGTCCGGATCATTCAGATTGATGGTGGGCGGCAATTTGTTGTCGCGAATGGCCAGCACGCAGGCGATCAGTTCGCAGGCGCCGGCCGCAGCGATCAGGTGGCCCATCATGCTTTTGATGGAACTCATCGGTGTGGATTTGGCATGATCACCGAAAACGTTTTTAACGGCGCGCGTTTCGATCGAATCGTTTTCTTTGGTGCCGGTGCCGTGGGCCGAGATGTAATCGATGTCTTTGGGTTCGACGCCTGCTTGGGCAAGGGCGGCGCGCATCGCGGCGCACGGGCCACGTCCATCGGGATGGATGTCAGTGATGCGGTAAGCATCGGCGCTCGAGCCATAGCCGATGATTTCGGCCAGTGGGGTGGCGCCGCGTTTCTGTGCATGCTCGAGGGTTTCGAGAATCACCATGCCGCTGCCTTCGCCGAGGACGAAGCCGTCGCGCGTTTTGTTGAAGGGTCGCGAGGCCGTCTGCGGATCATCATTGCGATTTGAAAGCGCGGTCAGTCGATTGAAGCCCGTCACGCCCAGTGGGTGAATCATGCTGTGGGCGCCGCCAGAGACCATTACATCGGCATCGCCGCGGCGCAACATCTCGCTCGCTTCACCGATGGCCTGCGTGGACGCCGCGCACGCGGTGAGGCAGTTGTAAGCCGGGCCGTATGTTTCCAATTCCATGGCGAGGTGGCTCAGCGTCATGTTCGACTCTTGCTCGACCTCACGCCACATGCTGATGCGCTGCTTGGCGATCTCGACCCAGCGGGGGTAATCGATGCCGCGTTTTTCCGGATCCCAGCCTTGCAAGTGTGTGGCGGTGTAGTTGGCGAAATCCTGGGCGCCTTCGCCTGATCCGAGATAGATGCCGATGCGCTCCGGGTCGATATTTGCATCATCGATGCGAGCCATCGTCCAAGCCTGACGCGCTGCGCCCAGTGCGAATCGCGTGTTGGGTCCGGTATGCACGTGGCGATCCGGGTGTTTCACCAGACCGCTGTAGTCATAGCCTTTCACTTCGGCGGCGAAGGTGGTCGGGAAAGTCGAGGCATCGAATTGCTCGATGGGGGCAATTGCGCATCGGCTTGAGAGTAGGCCGTTCCAGACGGTTTCGAGATCGTGGCCCAGCGGTGTGACCCAGCCGATGCCCGTGATGACAATGCGTGGAGATTGGGACATCGGGTTAAACCTTTTTGAAAATCAAAGCCACGTTCTGACCACCCATACCGGCAGAAACCACCAAAGCATGTTTCAACGATGCAGTCGTTGCGGGGGCGGCCGTGGCGCCCTGCATGCCCTCGAGAGGTTGCGTGGTATTCAGACGCGGCGGAATGGTTTGCTCGGCGATGATCTTGCATGCGAGCGCCGCATCAAGGCCGCCGGTGCCCGCACCGCTGACGCCGACGAGCGGCTTGCTCGACCAGACGGGAATGGCAGGCAGTCGATCACCGAACACTGTGCGATAAGCATTGGCTTCGGCGCGATCGCTTGCGGGAATGCCTGAGCCGAACGGCAGAATGACATCAATCGCATCGGGGCCGATGCCCGCATCGCGTAGTGCGGCCTTGATGGCCACGGCGATACCTCGGCCGCTGGATTCGGGTTCCAGGCCTTCGCGTTCCATTTTGACGTCGTGGCCTGCGCCGGCACCGGCGAGTTCGGCATACACGCGTGCGCCACGGGCGCGGGCGGTTTCGGCGGCTTCGGCAATCAGAATGCCGGCGCCTTCGCCGGCCACCGTGCCGTCGGCCTGCGTATCGAAAGGTCGTATGGCGCCGGCCGGATCATCGTTGTGACTCGTGGTCAGCCGGCCGGTCATCATTTGCCGATAGAACGTCATCGCATGCAGTTTGCTTTCGGCGCCACCGCAGAAGCAGGCGTCGGCTGCGCCGCGTTCGATCACGCGTTTGGATTCAGCCAGACTCAGGCCCGCACTCGACTCACAGCAGGTGATGGTGTTGCTCGGGCCCTGCGTGTCGTGGATGATGGTCACATGGCACGCGAGCATGTTCGGCAGATATTTAAGCAGCCACAGGGGTGTGAGTTGCTCCATACCGCCGTTGCCCCAGCGGTGGATATCGAATTTGCGATCTTCATCGGCAGAGTGAAACAGTGCGGCGGTGAGTTCTTCGAGATCCGAAGAGATCAGGCCGGCGCCGATCTGAGCGCCGGTGCGCGATCCGCTGTAGCTGCGTTCGGCCGCTTCATCGGTGCCGGGGGTGACCAGTGCGGCATCGCGCGCGGCCAGGTCGGCGGCGACCACCGCGAGTTCGATGTCGCGGCACATGACTTTGATGGCTTTTCGATAATGCTTTGGGACGTGATTGCGCACCTGGACGTCCGAAACCTCGGCCGCGATGCGGCTGTCGAATCGGCTGGCATCGAACATCGTGATGGGTGCGATGCCGGTGCGGCCTTCGAGTGCGGCTTGCCAGAGCGATTCGATGCCGATGCCCAAGCCGCTGATGGCGCTAGGCCGGTGATGAGTGATTGGCGCGACATGAACAACCCTGTTCTTCGGAGATCCTTCGGATGAGCACGCGACCGGGGCCGCTGCGTTCTGGTCAATGGGCCAGAGTTTAATTGACAAGCGTCGGTGTCTCCACCGGCGCCCGTGGTATCCTCGGGCGTATGCCATCACGCCCTTACATTCTTCACGAAGCGGGATACGGACAGCTGTCTGAAAATCGGCCTACGCTGGCGGTTCTACCGTGGGGAGCCACCGAGGCCCACAATCAGCATCTGCCGCATGGAACCGATGTGATCGAGGCGGTTGCTTTTGCGGAAGCAGCGGCAAAATGCGCCTTCGAAGCCGGCGGCCGGCCGATCGTGTTGCCGGTGATTCCCTTCGGCAATGACGAACAGCAGTTGGATCAGATTGCCACGATCAGTTTCACCACAGCCACCGCGGCGGCGATTCTGGATGACGTGGCGCGCAGTCTGCTGGCCCAGGGCATCGACAAGCTGGTCATCGTCAACGGCCACGGCGGCAACCATTTCAAGCCGATGGTGCGGGATCTGATGGGGCGATATCCGATTTTCGTAGTGGTGGCCGACTTCTTTGCGATGCGCCGCGATGTGCATGCGGAGGTCTTTGAAAAACCCGGTGACCATTCCGATGAGATGGAAACCAGTCTGCTGCTGCACCTGTGCCCGGAGTGGGTGGATATGGCGCGGGCCGGCGCAGGATCGCGTGAGCCCAATGCCGTGAAAGGTCTGGATCAGGCTGGTGTGTGGACGCCGCGCCCGTGGTCAGCCACGCATCCGGATACCGGCTGCGGCGATCCATCGCTGGCGACGGCTGAAAAAGGTCGGCGCTATTTTGAGGCCGTGGTTGAAGCGTTAACACAGCTTTTGATGGGTGTGCATCAGGCCCGTCGCGGTGAACTGCCTTACGTGTGAGGGGTGGCCATGTCGCGTTTTCGAATGGCATCCCAACGCTCCAGCGTGCTGGTGGTGGATCTTCAAGACAAACTTCTGCCGGTGATTGCAGAGTCTGAAGCGATTGCCGCTCGCACTTCGGTATTGTTGCGTGGCGCTTCGGTTCTGGATGTGCCGGTGGTGGTGACCGAGCAGAATCCGAGTCGGCTGGGCGACACGGAGTCTTCGGTGGCGCAGGCCTGGCCGGAGGGCACGCCTGTCTTTGAGAAGATGCGGTTCTCGGCGTGGGTTGAACCCGTTCGTGATCGGATCATGGCGTCTGAACGCGATACGGTGTTGCTATGCGGTGTTGAAGCGCATGTCTGTGTGCTGCAGACGGCGCTGGATCTGCTTGAAGCTGGTTTTCATGTGGTGCTACTGGCGGATGCAGTGGGTTCGCGTCGCCCGCTGGACTGTGCCACGGCCCTTCGGCGAATGGAAAAGGCGGGCGTGATTCTGTCCACGGTGGAGTCAGCATTGCTCGAAATGACCGTGGGGGCGGATTCTCCAGCCTTCAAAAAGCTCCTTCCTTGGATCAAATAGCCCTCAAGGGTCGTATTGGGCTGGACTTGCCGGAGCTCCACGCCTCGGGTAGCCTGTCCGACCAACCCTTTCACCGGGAGGCAGTCATGGAAGAATTCGAAAAGCTCAAAGCTCTGGTCGAGGCTGTGGAAGAGGACCTCGCCAAAGCCAAGACAGGTAACAAGGCCGCTGGTACCCGTGTCCGCAAGCAAATGCAGGACATCAAGGGACTGGCACAGGACATTCGCAAGAAGGTCCTGGAGATGCGCGGCGCCGAAGGCTGAAACGCCGTCGGTCTGTCACGCTTAGTTCTTGTCAATAAAGGCATTGCGTTGGTTTGATGTCGGCTTTTTTGTCGAAATCATCCGGCTTTGTGCCGTTGGCGGGCTATGGCTTCAGATCTGTTCATCGATTTGTCGACGATCGATCCCGATCATCGCGTTGCGGATGTAGCGCAGATCGAATCGGTGAATCCCCAGCGTGGCCACATGCGCCATCTGGACGGCATCGTGTACGTCAACGACGACTACTCGCTGGTCGTGGGCTTCAAAGACGTGCATGCCGATGAATTCTGGGTCGAGGGGCATATTCCAGGTCGGCCGCTGCTTCCGGGCGTTTTGATGATCGAGGCGGCTGCCCAACTGGCCGCCTGGACGCTTAAGCAGCGGGTCGAGGGCTTGGAATTTGTCGGCTTCCTGGGCTGCGACGAGGTCAAGTTCCGCAGTCAGGTGGTGCCGGGCCAGCGTCTTTACCTGATCGGCAAAGAAGTGAAATTCAACCGGCGTCGACTCATCTGCCGGGTGCAGGGCGTGGTCGACGATACGTTGGTTTTTGAAGCCACGGTGACTGGCTATCCATTCTAAAGAGGGTGCTGTAATGGACTTGATGCGATTCGCGGTGACTCAAGTTCATCACACCCTCTGAATCCGGAGGCAGGTCGTTGCGTATCGGCCCGCCCATTCCGGATCTGGATCACATACTGAATCTTGAGCCAGGGGTGCCGGTCTCGGACTGGCGTCTGAACGTTCCCGCGCATCCGGCCTGCTATGTGCTTGAAGACGCGCAGGGGCGCCCCGTGCTGCTGGCGACCGTGCGCGATTTACGCGCCGCGCTGACGCGCCGACTTCAGGCCAGCCATGATGCTTCTGCAGGTGTGGATCTCACCGGTGTGGTTCGGCGTGTGCGCTATCGCGCGGTCTGCGGCCGTCTCGAAGCCGACTGGCTGTATCTGGAGCACGCGCGCGTTCTTTTTCCAAATCGATACCGAACCTGGATCCGGCGATGGCGCTCGCACTGGATCGGCGCCGATGTTTCGGCGCCGATTCCATTGATGCAGGTTCATACGCAGCCGCAGGCATTTCCGGAAGCGTGCTTCGGCCCCGTGATTGACGGCCGTACGGCGCGCAAGGCGCTGCAGGCCATCGAAGATCTGTTCGATCTGTGCCGCGAGCATGAAATACTTAAGCAGACGCCGCATGGCACGGCGTGCGACTACAAGGCGATGGGGCGTTGTCCGGCACCATGTGACGGATCAGTTCCCATGGATCAGTACCGCCAACGTGTGATTGAAGCGATTGGATTCCTGTGCGGCGATCAGGCGTTATGGCGCGAACGTCTTGAGCAGGACATGCGGGATGCAGCGGTGGATCGGGCCTTTGAGCGAGCCGGTCGCCTCAAGCAGAAGCTCGATCAGGCCAAAACCCTGGCGGCAGGCCCTTTTTCTGCGTGGCGATCACTGGACCAGTTCGAATTTTTGTGTCTCGAAACCGGGCCTCGGCGAACACGGCGTCTGCTCTGGATTCGCGGTGGGTTCATCACGCCGATGGCCGATTGGCGCGGTGCCATGGATCCATCTGTGACCGAAGCCCTCTGGCAGGCGGTCATGCGATGGCGCTGTCGGCCAAAAGCAGGCATGGAAGATGTGGAACGATTGGGACTGATCGCGCGGCATTTGGCCGATCGCCCCGAAGCATTCTGGCCGATGGAAGACTGGGACAGCCCAGAAAAATTGAATGCAAAGTTAAGTGCGGCAGAAAGCGCGCCCGAAGAAACAGCATCGGTGTCGGAACTTGAATCGATGGAGGATCAGCCCGCGGGTTGATCCTGAAGTCCGGTGTGTTCCTGCACGTGATGCAACACGTGTGCGCTGCCGCGAAACACATAATCATCGATGCGCACGCGCACGGTCTGGCCATCGGACTGACCCACCACCCAGGCAATGCCTTTGGTCGCCCACTGCGTAGTATCGATTTCGCTGACATCTGCAAACGCCAATTGCGTGCCATCAGTGCCGCGCAGCGTGGTGTCATCGGCTTCGAGGCGGCGCAGACTCTGAAGCAACACCATGCCCATGACCCAAAGGCTCAATATGGCGCAGAGGGCGAGCATCACCCATTGAGCGGTGATTTCATGCGGACGATAAGCCGGCCCTTGGGGGGGTGTCGATGGCCAGCCATGTTGCGCGGCCACTGCCGGCCACGCTTCGGGATTATGCTGAGCGTGGGTGGCGAAGGCTTCGAGCTGGGTATTGTGGCGCGGGTAGACGATCAATCCGTCGTAAAGACACCATCCACCCAAAGCGCCGATGGCACCGCTGATGATCAGCCATTTGGCAGCCCATTTCGGATTGATTCGCGCGGTGACGATGGCCCCAGTCATCTCGCTCCGATTCAGAATTTATCGCTGAGGGAGCCCACGGTGTAGATCGCGCGATCCCACCAGTGTTTCACCGCCGCGCGTGCTCCAGGCAGGCGCAGGCGGTGGGTGTAGCCCATGTCATCCTGACCCACACGGATGGTGGGGATTTTCGGGACCTGGACGTTGTGACGCAGGGCCCAGGTCAGCCACGCCCCGGTTTCGGCGATCATGCGCCGACGCCGTTGGTCGTACCAGCCGTCGCCATATTGTTCTGGATCGAAAATCAAGCGATGATCTCTGGGATGACCGCAGTATACGGTTTATCTCGAGGGCGACTCTACCGCGCGGGGTTCATTTTGGTCGTGTTGCTGATGCTTGGCGGGTGCCAGGGCGCATCGCTGCCTCAGGTGCCATTGTTGGGTTTTGGTTTGGGGCCGGCCACGACGAAGTCGGAAACGAATCCACGTCCGAATCCCCCGGCGGCGGATTCGGGTTCCTTGCCGTCGCGCTAAGCGTGTGCGCCCAGTGGCCCAGATGTTTCTGCTGCGCGGTGCGCTGCCAGACAAAAAAACGTTCGCGCAAGGGATGAGCGGTGGCGGCATCGACGCGCGCCAATCCCTGCATCAAGAGTGTGCTGCTGAGTAGCGGGCCATCGTGCGGATAGGCGTCAGCCGCCAAGGGCCTGTCGGGTGTGGCCGGTTGTCGCACGATCAGCGTCAATGGCTGTGCATGCCATGATTCAAGTTCGTGTCGGATGTGTGGTGCCGACATGGCCGGTAGTGGCGCCAGGCCATCAAGTCGGACTTCAAACAGGCATGTCGAATCAGCGGTGCTGCAGACTTCGAAGGTGCGTTCATCCACCACACGTGTCACGGTGACAAACAACCGATCACCGATTTGCGGTGAGGCGTTTTGTTGCAGATGTCGGGCTGTGGCGATGGTAAGCACAACCATCATCAGAATGAAAGCGGCGATGGCGCGTCGCTTGCGTCGACGCAGCCATAACGCAATGCTCAACGGTTGTGCGTGAGATACCCCGGAACGAAATTCCATAGCCTTCGATCAGTTCGCAAGCAGGTCGAGTCGGGTCTGTCGCAATGCGGCGGCCAGCGCGAAGATGGCCATTAGCAAGACAAGATTCAGGCGGGCCCAACGCGCAGGAGGCCCGGGCAGTTTGTTGATTGAGGCTGCAATGGCGATGGTCATGGCCAAAAGGGCGAGCATGATCTTCACCCCGAGCAACGTGTGTGTCAGTGCGCCGCCTGCTTCGTAGGGCGCATGATTGCGGTGCCATTGGTAAAGGCCGGTCAGCAACAGAAGCACGATGGCTGGATGCTGAATTCGGATGAAGCGTTTGCGGAGGGTGTTCAGCAGATCACCCCGCATCTCATCCGGCAGCGTTTGCGCCGCAGGCCATAGCGCCACAATCTGGAACAGCAGTGCTCCGGCCAGTGCTGCGGCTGAAAACAGGTGTAGAAAACGCAGAAAGGGATCAAGCATTGACATGCCTGAAGAGGATAGCGTCAGCGGGCATCTTCGTCGCGGTACAATGCGTCACGTGAGTGACACAGAACCATCACACGACCCGGATCGGTCCGCTTCGGCTCATCTGGACCGGTTGCGCCAGTGGCGCGGCGAGGGGGCTGAAGATCTGGGGCTGGGTTTTCTGACGGATATGGTCAAGAAGCGTTACACCCGCGATCACGGTCGGCTGGGTGAAATCGCAGCGGCCTGGCAGTCTGTGGTGCCCGAGTCTTTGCTGAGTCGGACGGCGCTCGAAGGCCTGAGTCGCGGTGTACTCACCATTCGGGTGGCGGATAGTGCCACACGATACGAATTGGATCGCCTGCTTCGCGGAGGTGTCGAAATGCAGTTGAAGCGGGCATGCAAGGCACCCATTCGGCGTCTGCGCGTTCAAGTGGGGCCTGTGGGAGATGGAAAACACTAATTAATCGAGCAGCTTTTCCGCATCGGCAAAGGCCGTGGGGATTTTTTCGGCCACGCTCTGCAGGTGATTGGGTGTCAGCTTCAGCATCTCGATCACGGCCGGATTGAGTTTGATCCCGGGCGTCGGGGCACAGAATCCGATGCCGTGCACACTCGCCAGCACATCGGCCACATGAACGAGTGCGGGCAGAGGGCGATCCTCTTCCGGGACGGCCATGGGGCGGTGGTGGTAGCCGGCGGCAAGGCGGAATGCTTTCGGAAATTTCCAGGCTTCGCACAGCGCCAGGCCGAAATCCTGGTGGTCGGCTTGAAACACATCGAGTTCACATTGGCCAAATGGCGTGCCGGTTTGTTTGGCTTGATCAAGAACCTGCACGAGTTTGAGGCGCATGGCCTGCATTTCCACGCTCAAGCCCAGATCGTGAATCAATCCTGCGTGAAAGACCTGTTCGGGCAGATCGATCTTCACTTCTTCCGCAAGCAGACTGACTGTGGCAGCGACCGCGAGACTGTGTGACCAGACTTCTTTGGCGCTGAAATCGCGTGTGAGACGACCTCCTCGAAACAGCTTGGCCATGCTGCTGGAAATCGCGATGTTTTTAACCGCGTTCAAGCCGAGCAGGACGATGGCACGCTCAATCGATCCGACTTGCTGAGGCATTGCATAGAACGCGCTGTTGACGACTTTCAAAACGCGTGTGCAAAGAGCCGGATCGTTGGAGATCAGATCCTGGAGATCGCGAGCGGTGGAATTGGGATTATCCACGACCTCGATGATTTTCAGTGTGATTTCAGGGAGTGTGGCGATTTGAGCCACATCTTTCGCCGCATGGCGAGCCACTTCGAGGCGGGCATTCAGGTCATGTGTGTCGGCCGAATTGGCCTGGGCCTGTACCATGATCTCCCCCGGGGTACGGCAATCCAACATTTGAAATGACAAGCGATTCTAGACGTGGAAAGGGTTGTGGCCGCAGTCAGGGTTTTCCCTTGATTCTGCCGGCTCAGGCCCTGCTTCGAAGTTTTTCAACCAATTGGCGCGCCGCCTGGCCGCGGTGGCTGATTTTGTTCTTCTCTTCCGGGCTCAATTCGGCGGTGGTTTTGCCCAGCGCCCGGATGAAAAACAGCGGGTCGTATCCGAAGCCGTGCGGTCCGCGCGGGGTACGAAGAATATGCCCCTCCACGGTTCCGCTGGCGGTGGCGATCACGCCATCGCGATCACATAAGACCATGGCGCAGACAAACCGGGCCGTGCGGTGATGCTCATCGAACTGTTCCAGTTCGCGCAGCAATTTGGCATTGTTGGCTGGATCCACCACCTCGCGTCTACCGCTCAGGCCGCAGTAGCGTGCGCTGTGAACGCCCGGAGCGCCATTGAGCGCATCCACCACGAGACCGCTGTCATCCGCCAGAACCGGATGGCCCGTGGCATGAGCGTAATAGCGAGCTTTGATTTCAGCATTCGCTTCGAATGTGGCGCCATTTTCAATGGGTTCGGGCAGTTGAGCGGCTTCGCCGATGAGCCCGCCGACGTGCAGATTCAGTGCGCCGAGAATCGCTGCAACTTCTGTCAGCTTATGGGGGTTGCTGGTGGCGAACAGGATGTCATCTGGTAAACTCATCGGCCTTTGGCCCCTGAAACGTTCCGTTGCGGCAGATGGAGCGATGGGTGTGGAAAGACGTATTTATGTCGGAGCAGGGATCTGAGCAACCCATCGCCTCATCGCCCGCTACGGGCGGTTTGTTGCGTGTGGCGATCGTCGGCAGCGGACCCAGCGGTTTTTACGCCGCAGACGCATTGTTGAAATCAAACCACGATGTCCGGGTTTCGATTTTCGAACGTTTGCCGGTGCCTTTCGGCTTGGTGCGATTCGGCGTAGCGCCTGATCATGCCAAAATCCGGAACGTGGTCAACGTCTACAAGAAAACAGCAGATGATCCGCGCGTGACCTATTGGGGGAACGTTGAGATCGGTCGCGACCTGACACTGGCCGAACTGCGCGAACATTTTGACGCGGTGATTCTCGGCTATGGATCATCGTCCGATCGTCGATTGGGTATTCCCGGTGAGGACTTGGCGCGAAGCTATACCGCCACAGCGTTCTGCTCCTGGTACAACGGCCATCCGGATTTCCGCGACGCTGATTTTGATCTGAATCACGAAGTGGCCGTGGTGATCGGCCAGGGCAATGTGGCGATGGATGTCTGTCGCGTGCTGACCACGCCAGTGGCGACGCTCGCCAAAACCGACATGGCATCGCATGCGGTCGAAGCGTTATCAAAAAGCCGCGTGCGTGATGTGCATTGCATCGGTCGGCGCGGTCCGGTTCAGTCGGCATTCACGCCCAAAGAAATCGCCGAACTTGGCGAGATCGAAGGATGTGATCTGATTCTGGATCCGACCGATCTCGAACTGGCTGAAGCCGATGCCAAAGAATTGCAGTTGCCCGAGAGTGCGGCGGCCCAGCGCAATTTTGAAACGCTCAAGCGATTTGCCGAAACACCGGCAAAGGGATCGGCGCGTCGGATTCACCTGCACTTTTGCAAGAGCCCGATCGAGCTTTTGGGTGATGCGGGTGTTGAAGGGGTGAAGCTCGAACGTAACGCGCTTGAAGGCGAGCCCGGGGCCCGCAAATCGCGCGGGACCGGCGTGACCGGCACGCTGCCCTGCGGCATGGTCTTTCGCAGTGTGGGTTATCGCGGCCTGCCTTTGCCGGGCGCTCCCTTTGATGAAAAACGCGCGGTGGTGCCGAATGATGGCGGCCGTGTGGAAAAAGGGCTGTATGCGGTGGGATGGATCAAGCGCGGTCCGTCCGGTTTGATCGGCACCAATAAAAAGGTTTCGGAAGCGACCGTGCAGAAGCTGATTGAGGATGCTGCATCGCTGAAGCGAGCAGTCGCCGATGAATCGGCTTTGAGCCAGTAGTTGAAAGATCGTGGTGTGCGTGCGGTCGGTCTTTCGGATTGGGCCGCCATTGATGCGGTAGAGATTGAACGGGGCCGTGCGGTGGGCAAGCCGCGTGATAATTTCACACGTGTGGCAGACATGCTTGCTCTGCTGGATGGTTAATGGCGATGCCTGATAAGTTCGCCGGCGAATCATCGACGCAGCACGCGCTGCGTGATCCAACCAATGCAACGCTTGTGAAGTGGCAGGATGTTCGTCCGGGCGAACTGGCGATTTTTCGCGTGCGCCTCGATGCATCCCCATGGCATTTTGAACCGGGACAATATGCCCTATTGAGTTTGCCCGATACCGCTGCGCCGAAGGATGGGTTGCGCCGCGAATTTTCGATCGCTTCGCCGCCGGATGATTTCGAACTGGAGTTTTATGCGGTTCACATTCCGGGCGGCGCTTTTACCGAAAGGCTCTGGCGATTGGGTGTCGGCGGTCGGCTGCGTGTGGAGGATCAGGCGCGGGGCCGATTCACGCTTGATCCGGCGACGTCGGGACGCCATCTTGTTTTTGTGGCCACCGGAACAGGTTTGGCACCCTATCTGTCGATGCTTCGCGCCCACCGTGACGCCGCACCCTGGCGTCGTGTGGTGGTGGTACACGGCGTGCGTTCAGCCGCCGATCTGGGCTACCGGGATGAGCTTCAAGCGATGGCTGCACAAGATTCGTCCATGACCTACGTGCCGGTGATTTCAGGTCCGGAAGCAGGCTGGTCGGGTGCGGTGGGGCACGCGCAATCGATTCTGATGGCACATGATTTTGAAGATCGAGCCGGCTTTCCGCTGGATCCGGTCGATTGTTCGGTTTTTTTGTGCGGGAATCCCGCCATGGTCGATGAAACAGAAAAGCTGCTTCAGGGGCGTGGCTTTGTCACGCATACTGAAGTGACGCCCGGCAACATCCACTTTGAGCGATATTGGTAAATGGGTCCTTGGCAGATTTTTGCGGTGGCAGCAGGCGGCGCAGTGGGAGCTGTGACGCGTTTTACTGTCTCGCATTGGATCAATATGCACGTTCGTGATTTTCCGCTGGCCACTTTGCTGGTCAACGTGTTGGGCTGCTTTTGTATCGGGATTTGTTTCGTGGCTTTTCACGAAGTGTTCAATCCGGCCATGCGGGATAATTTGATACTCCGAGACGCTGTGCGCGTCGGCTTTCTGGGGGCACTGACGACCTTCAGTACTTTTGCCATGGAATCACTGGTGTTGATCTCACGTCAAAGTTATCTGGCAGCGGCGGGCAATATGTTCGGGAGTGTTTTTCTAGGATTGTTGGCGGCTGCATTGGGTGTCTGGATTGGTAAATTCTGGTTTATTCAGTGATCGTGCCCATCGAGGATGGGGCAGTCTGAGTCCGTAAAAAAACGGCGTCCAGAGGACGCCGTTTTTTTATTTCGTTGTGGATGTTTGGTTCACTTTGCAGCGGCGAAGTTCGCCGAAACCTGATCCCAGTTCACCACATTCCAGAAGGCGGCGATGTAGTCGGGTCGGCGGTTCTGGTAATTCAGGTAATAAGCGTGTTCCCAGACATCGAGGCCGAGAATCGGCGTGCCGCTGAAGCCGGCGACGGCATCGCCCATCAGCGGGCTGTCTTGATTGGCCGTCGAGCCGACAGCCAACTTACCCCCTTTGACGACGAGCCATGCCCAGCCACTGCCGAATCG
Organism: uncultured Phycisphaeraceae bacterium; assembly: GCA_942491355.1. Taxonomy (GTDB): domain Bacteria; phylum Planctomycetota; class Phycisphaerae; order Phycisphaerales; family Zrk34; genus CALOAZ01. The sequence goes on along the minus strand of CALOAZ010000118.1, from coordinate 14,789 downwards.
CGTGGCGGCAGCTTTGGCGAAGGCTTCCTTGAAAGCGTCCATGCCGCCGAGTTCTGCGTCGATGGCTTTGGCGAGGTCGGCAGAGGGCTTGCCGCCCTTGCCGGCGGGTGCGAGAACGGTCCAAAACAAGCTGTGATTCGCATGACCACCGCCGTTATTACGCACAGCGCTCGTTTAGCGTCGGGCACGACGGAGAGGTCGGCCACCAAGGCATTCACATCGCTCGGGGCGTTGACGCCTTCGAGTGCCGCGTTCACGTTGGTGACATAGGCGTTGTGATGCTTGGAATGGTGGATTTCCATGGTGCGCGCATCGATATGCGGTTCAAGGGCGTCGTAGGCGTACGGAAGATTCGGAAGCGTGAAAGCCACGGTAGGGCTCCTTCGAGTGATGGGTATGGGTCATTTCATGATGCCCGGTACGCATGAACCGGCATCCGCAAGCGGTCAAACCTATATGCGACAGGGACCTGGGGTCAAGGCGGGTGGGGATCGATCCCGACCGACTCTCAGGTGGGGTGATTCCGATAACCCATTGGGCGTAGAAGTTTTTGGATCACCGGACCGATGATTGACCAGAGTTTTCCTGTGTCCCCGATTCGGGACACTTTTTTGTGAGTGACGTCTTATGAAGCAATTCATCAACTTGTTGCAGCAATGGTCGATTCCTCTCATCGGCGGTGTATTGGTCGCCCTGTTTGTGGCCAACATCGACGCGGAAAAGAAACTCGAACCGGACCAGACGCTTTACTACAAGCTGATCCATACGCCGCTCAATCGAATCGGCGATGCCTTCGCAGATCATCACGACCATGATCATGCCGCCACCGAAGCCGCGAAGCCGGCTGAGCCAACGGCCGGCGTTCCTGCCGTGGAGGCCGAGAAACAGGCAGATGAAGCCAAGGTCGAAGTGGCCGGGCACGATGATCACCATCACGGCCCGTGGTGGGAGCATTACCTCACGCTTCACTTTCTGATCAACGACATCTTCATGGTGTTCTTTTTCGGAATTGCGGCAAAAGAAATTACCGAATCCTGTTTGCCGGGCGGTGCGCTCAATCCGATCAAGAATGCGATCAATCCGTTGCTCGGCACGCTGGGTGGCGTGTTGGGGCCGGTTTTTGTTTATCTGGGTCTGAATAGTGTGATGGGCGATGCGGCTTGGACCAAGGGCTGGGGTATTCCCACCGCGACGGATATTGCGCTGGCCTGGCTGGTGGCGCGAGCGGTATTTGGTACGGGGCATCCGGCCGTCAGCTTTTTGTTGCTCTTGGCAGTGGCGGATGATGCGATCGGTCTGGGCATCATCGCCTTTGCGTATCCAGATCCGCTACATCCGACCGAATGGTTTAATACCGTCTGGATTCTGCCCGGTCTGGCGATTGCATATGCCTTGCGGCGCATGCATGTGCACAACTGGGTGCCTTACATTGTTTTTGGGGGTGCCTTCAGTTGGTGGGGGCTGTACAGCGCCCATCTGCATCCGGCATTGGCGCTGGTGCTGATCGTACCTTTCCTGCCTGGGCCCAAGAAAGATGTCGGCTTGTTCGAAGAAGAAGAGGACTACGACAAGAAAGAAAAAAAGGCGCACGCCCAACACCCACCGACGCATGCCCACTCACCGCTGGAACAGTTTGAACACACGCTCAAATTGCCGGTGGATCTCGGATTGTTTTTCTTCGCCTTCGCCAATGCCGGCGTTCAGTTGGGCGGCGTGAGCTCGCTGACGTGGATCGTGTTGTTCTCGCTGTTGATCGGAAAAACGCTGGGCATCACACTCTTTTCCTACGTGGGCTCTTTGGTGGGGATACCACTGCCCAAGGGAATCCAGCTCAAGCATCTGGTCGTGGCCGGCGTGGTCGCGGGCCTTGGTCTCACCGTTGCCTTGTTTGTGTCGGCGCAGGCGTTTACTGACCTCAAACTTCAAGGCGCCGCGAAAATGGGCGCACTGTTTTCAGGCGGTATTGCCTTTATCGCCATCGTGCTGGGGCGCATGCTCGGCGTGAAAGATGGTGGGGGTAAAGACGCTTCGGCTTGATCGGATGATGTGCTTAATCTGATACGTCAATGACGCGGGGCTCATCTTGGCCGCGCGTCCAAGCATGGTGTCGGCGCAGGGCTGGATCGCTCGCAGGAAAATCATTGCGATAATGGGTGCCCCGGCTTTCGGGTCGCGCCATGGCAGCGCGGGCCATCAATGTGCCGGTCCACAGTAGGTTTTGCGTTTCCCACCCGAAGCGATCATCGAAAATTTTATCGAGCGTGTAGCGCGCCCAGAAGTCAATCATGGCATTGACGTCTGCCAAGTGACGCCCGTCACGCTCGATGCCGACATTGCGCCACATCAGACTACGCAAGCTCGCCCGCACGTCAGACAGATCGAGTTCGGATCGATCCGAGGGTCGGATATCCGACACCAGTTTTAACGGTGGCGTGATGGGCAAATCCGCCGAGCATTTTGCAGCGGTTCGACCTGCGGATTCGCCGCAGACCAAGCCTTCGAGAAGCGAGTTAGAGGCGAGTCGATTCGCGCCATGCAGACCCGTGCAGGATGCCTCGCCGCAGGCAATCAGGCCCGGCAGATTGGTGTGCCCGTCGGTATCGGCCCAGACGCCGCCGATCATGTAATGGGCGGCGGGTTGAATCGGAATCAGATCGTGACCGGGCTCGATATCAAAGGTGCGGATGCGCTCGGTAATTCCTGGAAACCTTTCGGCAAAGCGCTGCGGCCCCATGGCTCGTGCATCGAGATACACGCGTGCATCGGGGCCCGAGGCCAGTTGATGAACGATCGCACGCGACACGATATCGCGTGGTGCCAGTTCGGCGAGTTCATGCTGATCGACCATGAATCGTTCGCCGCGTTCATTGATCAGCACAGCTCCTTCGCCACGCACCGCTTCGGAAATCAAAGTTCGGCTGGCACCCGCCACATAAAGCGTGGTCGGATGAAACTGCATGAATTCGAGATCGGCGACTTCGGCGCCAGCGCGATACGCCATGGCCAGGCCATCGCCCGTGGCGACTTTGGGATTGGTGGTTTCGCGATAGACCTGACCGCAGCCGCCGCTGGCAAGAATGGTGGCACCCGCCCAGATCATTTGCAGGCCGTATTTCGGATGGTGCGTGACGGCGCCTACGCAGCGTTGTTCGTGTGTGATCAGGTCGAGTGCAAAGCAATTGTCGAACAAGCGCACGCGATCATGTTTCTCAACAGCGGCCAGCAGCGTGTGAAACATGGCGCGGCCGGTGGCATCGCCGTCGGCATGAAGAATGCGTGATGCGGTGTGTCCGCCTTCGCGCCCGAGTGATAGGGCGCCGGTGGCATCGCGATCGAAGGGCATGCCCATCGTGAGCAATTCCTGGATATGGCGCGGTGCATCACCGACGACTTTTCGCACGACAGGCGCATCGCAAAGACCCGCACCGGCTTCGAGTGTGTTGGTGGCGTGGGCGTCGACGGTATCGCCTTCGGCCGTCACAGCGGCGATGCCGCCTTGCGCCCAGGCGGTGTTGGATTTGGCCAATTGATCCTTGGCCAGCACGATGACATCCGCGCCGGTGCCTGCGGCAGAAATGGCGGCGCGCAATCCCGCCACGCCGGAGCCGATGATCAGCACATCGGTGAAGATCTGCGGCAGCAGGCTTGATCGAAAAGGAATCAGATAGCGGCGTTCGTCAAAGATGCCGTGCATGGTGGTGTGATTGTAGAGGAGTCTGTTCAGGCTGCCGAGTGTTCGAAGGCGGCGAGCGCTTCTTCGATGGTGAATGCGCCGTCGTATAAGGCGCGGCCGACGATGGAACCCTGGATCGGCAGTGTGCGCAGGGCGCGGAGATCGTCGAGCGAGCCCACGCCACCGGAGGCCACGATCGGGACATCGGTCGCTTCGGCCATAGCGCGGGTCGAATCCAGATTGGGTCCTGCGAGCGTGCCGTCGGTATCGATATCGGTGAAGACAATGGCTGAAAGAGCCCATCCCTTGACGCGTCGCGCGATTTCGAGCGCCGTAGTTTCGGTGGTTTGTTCCCAGCCGCTGATGGCCAGTAATCCTTTGCGTGCATCAAGTCCGAGGACGAGGCGATCAGCCATGTCCGGTTGTTGTGCAAGCGACTCGAACCAAGCCCATTCACGCAGCGCCGCCGTGCCGAGAATTACGCGGCGCACGCCCGCATCGAGCAGGCGATTGACCGTGTCGGTATCGCGAATGCCGCCACCGACTTCCACTTTCAACTGCGTGCCGGCGCAGATGGCGCGGATTTGTTCAAGGTGTTCGGGTTGTCCGCTACGGGCACCCGAGAGATCCACCACATGCAGCCAGCTTGAACCGGCGGATTCGAAAGCGCGGGCCTGTTCGAGTGGATCATCTCCGTAGGTTGTTTTCCGGTCGTAGTCGCCCTTGAGCAGGCGCACGACGCGGCCGTCCAGCAGATCGATGGCAGGAAGCAGAAACATGGGCCGTAGGGTAGTGGCTGATGGGCGAGAGAGCCAGACAGAACCTAATCCTTTGACATCCCCAAAGGTCGATCCCACAATACGCCTCCCGCGTTCGCGACTGTTATTTTGAAAGCCGGAGGATTCTCTGATGTCCCGTCCCGTCACACTGTTTACCGGCCAGTGGGCCGACATGCCCTTCGAGACGATTTGCCAGAAGGCTGCTGAATTCGGATACGACGGTATCGAACTGGCTTGCTGGGGCGATCACTTCGAGGTTGGCAAGGCACTCAAAGACAAGAACTACTGCAAAGGGCGCTGGGAAGTCCTGCGCGATCACGGTCTGACCTCTCTGGCGATCAGCAATCACCTGGTGGGCCAGGCGATTTGTGACAATATTGATGAGCGTCACAAGTGCATTCTTCCAAAGCATGTTTGGGGTGACGGCAAGCCTGAAGGTGTGCGCAAGCGTGCTGCCAAGGAAATGATCGATACGGCCAAGGCTTGTCGCAAATTCATCGACGCCAATCCAGATAAAAAAGGTAAAAAGGATTTGTTCCCCGCTGTGGTGAATGGTTTCACCGGCTCAAGCATCTGGCATTCGATTTACGCTTTTCCGCCGACAGATCAAGCTTACTGGCAGAAAGGTTTCGATGATTTCGGCAAGCGATTCAAGCCGATTCTCGACACCTTCGATAAATTGAATGTGAACTTCGCGCTCGAAGTGCATCCGACCGAAATCGCTTTTGATATCGCATCGGCCGAGCGAGCGATTGATGCCGTGAAGGGGCACAAGCGTTTCGGCTTTAACTACGATCCGTCGCATTTGGGTTATCAAGGTGTGGACTACGTGAAGTTCATCTACACGTTCGGTTCACGCATCTACCACGTGCACATGAAAGATGTGCAGTGGGGCAAGGGCGACGGCACTGTGGGCGTGTTCGGCGGCCACACGACTTTGCCGATCCCCGGCGCAACTGGGACTTCCGTTCACTGGGTCATGGCGACGTGGATTTCGAACAGATCATCTGCGCTCTGAATGACACGGGCTATCGCGGGCCGCTTTCGGTGGAATGGGAAGACAGCCGCATGGATCGTGAATACGGCGCCGCCGAAGCCTGCGACTTTGTACGCAGCGTGGATTTCCCGCAATCGGCGATCGCCTTCGATGGTCAGTTCGATCGCTGAGTCGAGCGATTAGAGGTTTTGAAGCGGCCGCTAGCTTTTTTCAACAACAAACAGCCCCGTCGTCAGACGGGGCTGTTTTTGTGTGTTGTCGGTCAGGATTTGTCGTGAACTAAGGATGACCGGCTCGCCGCGAAAATAACTTTCGACCCGTGCGGCGGGTTCGAAAAAAGTGACTTGGTAGTCATGTTCGTATTGGCGCTCGACGAAGCCGGTTCTGGGAGATTCGTGCTGCAGCGGTGCCGGATCGGAGGAGGCGAAGTAAGCCCATCCGTAGATTAAAACGACGAGGCCGACCGTGGTCGGCACAGCCATCGCCGCACGCCATACGCGGCGCACCATCCAGAACATTTCAATCTCCCCTGTGAGTCACGGTAGCGCTTTCTCCCCAGCGCCCCATTACATCTTTTCAGATGCGCAAGTCAGACCGAAGGTTTCACTGATTTAAAAAATCGGTCAACAAATCTGTGATGCCGACTGCGCCCAGACCCAGACTGATCACGCCGTTCAATGTGAAAAACGCCATCGAAAATCGGCCGCGTGCGGCGGCCATGTGTTCGACCACCAACAGGATGGCCACACCCAGAACGGACAGGCCCATCATCAAGCCGTAGCGTGCATCACTGTGTCGGTACATCACCAGAGCGCCCAGGGCCAGGAGGTGAGCTCCCTTGGCTGCCAGCAAAGCGCCGGAAGATCCCAGTTTGGCCGGGACCGAATGCAGTCCGGTTTGGCGATCCACATCCAAATCCTGCAGGGCGTAGATGATGTCAAAGCCGCCCACCCAGAGCAGAACGAATGCAGACAGATACCAGAGGCCCGGTTCGCTGAGCGATTCGGGTCGAATCGCAATGGCAGCGGCCAAAGGGCTGATGGCCAGAGCGCCGCCCAGATAAAAGTGACACAGCGCGCTGAATCGCTTGATCAGGCCGTAGGTGCCGAGCCAGAGCAACACCACCGGGCTCAATATCAGCGGCCACCAGTTCTGATCCAGAATGCCGAAGCCCGCGGCGCCTGCCACAAGGCCCAATCCGCTGATCCCCATGGCCAGGCGGACATCCGAGGGCTGCAATTTGCCCGAGGGCAGGGCGCGACCTGCGGTGCGCGGATTGCCTGCATCGATGGTGCGATCGACATATCGATTGGCCAGCATGGCAAACGTGCGGGCAAAGACCATGCAGATCACGATCAACGTCAGGGGTTGCCAGCTGGGAATGCCCTCCGGAGCGGCGTGGAAGGCGGCTAGGACGGCGAACGGCAATGCGAAGACGGAGTGCGAGAGTTTGATATCCCGGCCGATCCAGATCAGTCGTTGCAGGGGGCTGTCCATGGGTCGGGCCATGGTATCGAGGCATGGCGGGGCGTCGAGTCAGGGCGAGGGCAAAATTCCTGTCTACATGTGCCCATCTAGCTGTCACCTTAATGGGTATTCGGTTCTTGTACGGTATTCATGGGTCGGCTATAGATCGAAGGTGTGAAGGTCAGCAGTCCTTACGGGGTAGATCCATTTCGTCAGGAAGACAGGTCCGGGGCATGGGAGGCCCGTCGATTTCACGGGGAGCATCTGTCATGGAAATCCGAGTCGGTCCCTTCACTTATCGGGTGCGTCTGGTGCATGGGGTGATCGAGCATGAAGGCGAGGCGTGTCATGGCCTTTGCGATCACCTGCGTCAGGAAATTCTGATTTCGGATGAGCCGCCGGAGTCGCAGCGTCTGCGTGTGTTTTTCCACGAAATGATGCATGCCTGGTGGTATCACTTTGCCGTGGATCCATCGGATGAAGAAGCGGTCGTCGATCTGGTGGGTGTGGCGATGACGGATTTTCTAATTGAAGCCTTACGTCTCTGGCGCCAGGCGCAGTTCGTGCCTTGCGGCGTGGAAATCGCAGCACTGGTACCGGTTTTAACCCTTCGCGATTCAGAACAAGCGGGCGCGTTACCAGCGCATCGCATTGAGTACGAAAGACATTGCGCCAGAGGTGTGGCGGGTCTGAGTCGCTTCGTCGCGGGTCCGTGATATTTAAGTCAGCTGGAACGGCGGCGCGTGGTCCGCGTGGTTTTGCCGGCCTTTTTGGCGGCTTTGCGCGCGGGGCGTTCGTGCGCCTTGCCGGCGAGTTGATTCAGAATCAACTGGGCCACTTCGGGTGCCACGGCATCAGGCAGCAGGTTCAGCACGGTCGCTTGAATGACTTCGTCCTGTTGGGCGAACCATTCGTACACGCGGCTGGCCATGGCGATCTGGCTCATGCCGTAGCGCTCACTGGTTTGTTCGATCCGAAGCTTGGCTTGCGGAGTCACGGCGATTTTGATGATTTCACGATCTGTCATCGTGCGTACCTTAATCCACCGCAACGTGGACTACTGTAGACTTTAGAGGTATATTTGGCACATATTCGATATGCCGATTTGACGCCCAAGCCGAATGATTCTGGAGCAAAAGCCGATGGACGACCTCGATGAGGGCGCTGCGCCCATTCGCAGCCGGTGTTTTTTCTGGCTCGATTATATGGATCGACTGAATCGCGCACCAACCAGTGGAGCTGGTTCGGTGGGAGCGGGCCATCGCCGCGCGCCGATTGAGGATGCTTCGTATGGAAGCGGGGCCCGAGTCATTCCGTATCTTTTGCCGTCACTGGCTAGGTCAGCGTGGCGCGTCTTCGGCCGAAGGCGATGCGGATCGATAGTTGGCCGAGGAGGCATCCCACCGCGTATGCAGCGCGTGGGCCAGCCCGAGCAGATCCATCAGGCGGCCGGCCATGAAGTCGATCAGATCTTCAAGGTTTTCGGGCAGCATGTAAAAGCCGGGATTGGTGGGTGCGATGATGGCGCCAGCTTCGGTGGCCAGTTGCATGTTTCTGATTTCAATCGCGCTCAAGGGCGTTTCACGGTGCGCGAGAATCAGGCGGCGTCTTTCTTTCAGGCAGACATTTGCCGCGCGGTGCATGAGATTGTCTGACAGGCCGTTGGCAATGGCGGCCAACGAATGATTGGAGCATGGCACGATCACCATGCCATCATGCAGAAAAGAGCCTGAAGCGATGGCTGCGCCCACATCGCGGTAATGGTGCAACGTGATGGAGTGGTCTGCGCGTCCGGCGAGCGATTCAAGATCGATCCCTTCCATGCCCAGTTCGTCATGTAGCAGTCGCTGTCCCAAAGGCGAGACCACCAAGTGGATGTCGTGACCGCCTTCGGCCAGAAGTTCAATGAATCGCCTGGCGTAACGTGCGCCGCTGGCACCGCTGATTCCCACCACGATACGTTTGGACATAGAAGGCTTCCTTCGCGTCGATGCGAACGCACGCCATTGTAGCATCGCGATGCGTGTGAGCGGGTTTGCTATGATCCGCCAAATGATTGATACCCATTGCCACCTGACTTATGACGGCCTGATGGATCGTCTGGATGATGTGCTGCTTGCGGCTGAAAAAGCCGGTGTGGATCGCATGATCAGCGTGGGAACCACGCCCCGTGACGTGGCTTTGGCGCGGGATCTGGCCCAAGCCCATGCCCGCATTTTTTTCAGTGTCGGTGTGCATCCGCATTATGCAGCCGAAGTGGATCTTTCGGATTTGCAGGCGCTGTTTGCTGAATCGCATCACCCGCGATGTGTGGCTTTCGGCGAGATGGGTCTGGATCATCATTATGACGATCCACCTCGTGCGTGCCAGATTCAGATGCTGGAGGCGCAACTTCAGGCGGTGATGGCTTCCGGGCTGGATCGACCGGTGATCATTCACTGTCGAAAAGCCGTGGAGTCTATTTTGCCGATTCTGCGAGCTTCAGGCATTGCCGGTGATCGGTTTGTGTTTCACTGTTTTACGGAATCTCCCGAAGATGCTGATCGCGTACTCGACTTTGGTGCCATGTTGAGCTTCACAGGCATTGTCACGTATCGCAATGCACCTGAAGTACGGGCCTCGGCATTGCGTGTCCCCGATGATCGCATCATGGTCGAAACCGATGCGCCGTATCTGAGCCCGGAGCCGCATCGCAAGGTACGCCCCAACGAACCGCGCTACGTCGTGGACACCGCGCGGTTTCTGGCGGAATGTCGCGGTGTCGATTTCGATCGTTTCGTCGCGCAGGTTGATGCGAATGCTGTGCGTTTTTTTGGACTGAATCGGTTTGATTCGGGAGCGGCATCGTGAATGTGATTGTGACGGGCGCTTCGGCAGGTATCGGTCGCGGTATTGCGCAGGTTCTGGCGCGTGCCGGTCACGGTGTGGGATTGCTGGCACGCGATACTCATCGCTTGAATGAAGTTTGTGATGAGATCGAATCGGCTGGTGGTCGTGCCGTGGTGGCGTCAGCTGATTTGCGGGATGTCCACGCCGTCACGCACGCGATGGCGTGGTTGGTCGAGTCGCTCGGGGGTGTGGATGCGCTGGTGAACAATGCAGGGCTCGTCATCCGGAAGTCCGTACTCGAACTGACTTTTGACGAATGGCATGCGATGGTGGAGACGAATATCAACGGCCTGTTTTATGCCACGCGAGCTATTTTGCCGCACCTGATGGCTCAAAAGAGCGGGCATATCGTGAATCTGTCTTCGATTTCCGGATATCTGCCATTGGCCGGCGGCAGTGGTTATGCGGCCACCAAATATGCTGTCACGGGTTTTTCAGAATCCCTGTTTCAGGAAGTCCGTGCCCACGGCATCAAGGTCACCACCGTCTTTCCCGGTTCGGTTGACAGCGATTCGCACCGGCACGATCCATCGGCGGATCACCGTTGGAAGGTGCGTCCGGAAGAAGTGGGTGATGCGGTACTCGGTTTGTTGGAAACACCGGCGCAGACGGTGATCAGCCGTCTTGAAATCCGGCCGTTGGGGCGTCCACCTGCGGGGTGAAAATCAGCGGCAGTGAGCTTCGCCGATGGCTGAACCACGCACAAGACTCGTTTGGTAGCCACCGCGAAAGTTCTGTGTGGGTCGGTCGATTCCTGCAAGGGGGGCACGGCTCTGGTTCACGCCCACCGGTTGGTAGTTCGAACGGTAACCGGCAGTACGCAGTGATCCAGCAGGTCGTCCGACGCCGGACAAAGGAGCGGTGCGCGAGCCGATGCCACTGCCACTGGGTGTGTAGCGCCCGACGCCGTCGCGGGCTTCGTATTTCACGCGTTCAACACCCGAGAGATAGGACACCACGTGGTGGTCTTTGGCAGAGCCCGATAGAACTTCAACTCTTCCTTCAGCGGTCAATGGTGCCTGTGTATAAAGCAGGCCCGCCGCTTTAGGTGTGGCTGGGCCGATACCGGCTGCGTTGGGAGTCTGTAAGCCTTCGCCCGCGGGGCTGGTCGTCTGGCGGCCACGTGCGGCCAGTTCGGTGACTGCGCGTGTGATTCCCGCCGCATTGGGTGTGGGCGTGCCGATGCCAGAGGCTGAGGGGGTGTAACGGCCTTTGCCCGAAAGGCTGGCGCCGGGTCGGCTCAAGCCCATGAAGTGGCTGCGTTCAGAAGAGATGCGATCAATGGCGGCACCGGAACAATGTCCGTAGCGGTCCATATCCGTCGGTGAGCCCACAGGCCTGCGAATGAAAATACGTTGTTCGTTTTCGGCCAGAAGCGGCGCGGTGAGGCACAGCAGCATCAAGGTCATCAGAAATGGGCGCATGATGTGGATCTCCGGTCGGGTCGAACCGCCGAAATTGTAACACACGTCGGTCAGGCTTCCTCGAAAAGATCCTTTTTCTCGGCAGGAAGGCGAAATCCCAGGTATTCCGCGGCACGGGCGGTGAGCTGCCGCCCCCGACGGGTTCGGGCCAGAAACCCGAGTTGGAGCAGATACGGCTCGACCAGATCCTCCAGTGTGCCGGCATCTTCGCTGAGTGTGGCGGCAATGGCTTCGAGTCCGGCGGGTCCGCCCTGATAGATGTCGGCGATCGTGCGCAGATACGCGCGGTCCAGTTCGTCGAGGCCCAGCGCATCCACGCCTTCGAGTTCAAGTGCGGCATCGACCGTGCTGCCGTTGAACGTGCCGTTGCATCGTATCTGTGCGAAGTCGCGCACGCGGCGAAGCAGGCGGTTGGCGATGCGCGGCGTGCCGCGCGATCGCGATCCAATGGTGGCCAGTGCCTTTTGGTCGGCATTGTTGATGCCAAGCAGGCCGGCGCTGCGGTGCAGAATTTTCAGCAGATCGGCTTCGTCGTAATACTCAAGATGGTGGGTGATGCCGAAGCGGCTGCGCATGGGGCCCGAGAGCAGGCCCGCGCGCGTGGTGGCACCAATCAACGTGAACGGTTGCAGCGGTAGCGTGATGGTCTTGGCATGCATGCCAGAATCCACGACGAATTCGACTTTGAAATCTTCCATCGCCGAATAGAGCAATTCTTCGAGTGCCACAGGCAGGCGATGGATTTCATCGATGAACAGCACATCGCGGGCCTGAAGTTTGGTGAGCGTGCCCACCAGATCGCTGCCGCGCGTGAGCGCTGGGCCGGCGGTGACGGTCAGATGGGTGCCCATCTCGTTGGCGATCACGTGGCTGAGCGTGGTTTTGCCGAGTCCGGGGGGGCCGTGCAGCAGCACGTGCTCCATGGCTTCGCCGCGGGCGCTGACGGCTTCGAGTGCAATCTGAAGTTTTTCAATGAGTCGACTCTGGCCGACATATTCGTGGATACGTTTGGGGCGGAGCGATGCCTGGGTGGTCGCCTCTTCAGGCCCGACTTCTTCGCCACCGACGATGCGCTGCTTGGCCATAGGTCTGCGATGATACCCGAATGCGGAGGATGATCAGACCGCCGTGGTTTCTTGTTCGGCCGCCACAAGATCGTCGTAGGTTTCGCGCCGTCGGATGATCGTGGCCTTGGCGCCGTCGACCAGCACTTCGGCGGGCCGGGGCATGGCGTTGTAATTGCTGGCCATGGCCATGCCGTAGGCACCTGCGGTGAAGATGGCCATGAGGTCGCCACGATTCACGGGTGGAATGGCCCTGTCTTTGGCCAGGCTGTCGCCGGTTTCGCAGATGGGCCCGACGATATCCGTCTTTCGCAGGTTCGGCAGATCCATCACGGTTTCGCGTGTGGCCGGAACATGCTCGGCTTTGACACGGGTGGGCCAGATGAAGTGGAACGCGTCGTACATTGCAGGCCTGACCAGGTGATGCATGCCGGTGTCGACAATGGCAAAGGTCTTGGTGCCGCCGGTTTTGATGTACTGCACGCGCGACAGCAGAATGCCGGCATTGCCTGCGATCGATCGCCCCGGTTCGAGAATAACGCGCAATCCCTTGCCTTTGAGCAAGGGCACGATGGCTTTCGCGTATGTGGCATACGAAGGCGATTTTCCGGATTCATAATCAGCGGCATAGCCGCCGCCGATGTCGATGGCATCGAGGGTGAAGCCCGAGGCGCGGAGTTCGTCGATCATCACCAGGGCTTTTTCGATCGCCTTCACATAAGGCTCTGGCGAATAAATCGGCGAGCCGATGTGCAGGTGGATCGCACTGAGTTTCAAGTGTGTATCGCGGCCGTAGGTGTCAAAAAAACGCTTGGCGCGTTCGATGTCGACGCCGAACTTGGTTTCCTTTTTGCCGGTGGTGGTCTTGGCGTGTGTGCGATCGTCGGCCACGTCGGGATTGACGCGCAGTGCGCCGCGCGCCGTTTTGTTCATCGATTTGGCGATGGCGGCGATGTTTTCGAATTCAGCTTCGGATTCGATGTTGAAATAGCCGATCCCCGCTTCGAGCGACTGGTCTGATCTCCGCATCGTCGGTTTTGCCTACGCCGGCGTAGACGACCTTTGCTCGATCGACACCGGCGAGCATCGCACGGAAGAGTTCGCCGCCGCAGACCACGTCCATGCCGCCGCCGCGTTCGGCGAGCAGCTTGATGATCAGATGCAGATTGCCGCAGCTCTTGATCGAGTAGCAGATCAGCGGATCCAGTTCGGCAAAGGCTTCGGCGACTTTGTCATAGTGTTCGCGGAAGGTCCGGGCCGAGTAGACATAGCAAGGCGTGCCGACTTTGGCCGCAAGATCGTCCAGGTTGACGTCTTCGGCAAAGAGTTGGCCGTCGCGATAGGCAAAGTGATCCATGGCAGGTCGAACTCCGTTCCATTCCGGAAAACCGAGCATTCTAATGGCGGAGCATGGCCGGTTCACGTCCCGAGGGTGGATCCTTTAGAATGCCGCCCCGGAGACTGACATGGCCGACGCTCAAAACCCTGCAACTGAAGTCGACATCGACGCCGTGATCGCCGGTCGAGCCCGGTTGACGCCGGCACAGGCGCTCTGGCTGGCCGAACATGCCGACGTGCACGATCTGGGTGCATGGGCCGATGCCGTAGCCCGTCGCATGCATGGCGATCGCGTGCGCACCTACGTGATTGACCGGAACATCAATTACACGAATGTCTGCAGTGCGGCCTGTACGTTCTGCGCGTTCAAGCGGGATCTGGGTGACGATGATGCCTACGTGCTGACCCGTGATCAGCTTCACGGCAAGATTCGCGAGCTGGTCGAAATCGGCGGTACGCAGGTGTTGTTGCAAGGGGGTATGCATCCCGAGTTGCCGCTGAGCTATTACGAAGAACTGTTATCCGATCTGCGAGCGACCTTTCCTTCGGTGCATCTGCATGCTTTCAGTCCGCCGGAGTTTGTTGAATTCGTCGCGGTGCTTGAGTTGGACGGCTTTCCGAATACGCAGCCTGGTTGCAGCGATGAAATGGATCGTGGTGTGTGGTTGGCAAAACTCGAAGCTGTCATGAAACGCCTGATGGCGGCGGGACTGGCTTCGATTCCTGGCGGTGGTGGTGAAGTTTTTCCGGAGCATGTGCGTTGGCGCATCGGCCCCGGCAAAGCCACGGGTCAACAATGGCTCGATGTGATGCGCACCGCGCACAAGCTGGGCATGAATACCAGTTCGACCATGATGTTCGGGCACATCGAGGGCATGGCCGATCGTGTGATGCACATGGCGATGATTCGCGATGCGCAGGATGAAGCCATCGCCGGGCAGTGGCCGGGTCGGTATTTGTCATTCATCACCTGGCCCTTCCAGCCGGACAACACGCCGCTTGGGCGACTCACGCCATGGGATCGGGATGACGGCAAGCCGTTCCCCGGCGATGTGCTGGGGCGCAAAGTTTTTGCAGGCGAAGTCGATCCCACATCGAAAAAAGCCTGCAACGATGCCGTGCCCGAAGCCGGCAAACGACTGCGCCCTCAGTGGTGCC
>CALOAZ010000117.1:0-11245 GCA_942491355.1 uncultured Phycisphaeraceae bacterium | reverse complement strand
ATCAGGCCTTGCGTGCCGTAGGCATCGGAGGCGTGATGATTCGCGGAGGGACGCCGCGCAACGATCCGTGGCTGGGCGCTCAACCGGCGCGGCCGTTCTGGCGTCGGATAAAATCAGCACTCGATCCACAAAGCCGATTCGGAGAGATTTAATTTGCGTCATCAACTGCCCATGGCTGAATGCGGACCCGCCGGCCCCGGCATGGCTGAAGCGATACGCTCCTGCGTGCATTGCGGTTTTTGTCTGCCGGCGTGCCCGACCTATACCGTGTTGGGACAGGAAACCGATTCGCCGCGCGGCCGCATTTTTCTCATGAAGGAAGCGCTCGAAGGTTCGGTGCCCACCGAGCAGGTTCTGCCGCATGTGGATCGCTGCCTGGGGTGTCTGGCCTGTGAAACCGCTTGCCCCTCCGGTGTGCGCTATCACGAATTGCTGGCCCCGTTTCGTGAGCGTGCCGAAAAGGATCGCAAGCGATCACTGATCGAGACGTTTAAACGCGTCATGACGCTGGAAACACTGCCTTATCCCAATCGATTTCGATGGGCATTGCGTTTCGGGCGCTGGACGCGTCCGCTGGCTCGTTTTGCGCCCAAAGCATTGCGACCGATGCTGGCCTTGTTGCCGGATCATTTGCCGGCGTCAGAAACCTTGCCGGAAATTTCACCCGCGATTGGGACGCGCCGGGCGCGTGTGGCTTTGTTGGCTGGATGCGCGCAGCAAGTGCTTGATCCGTCGATCAATCGTGACACGATTGAGGTGCTCACGCGCCAGGGTGTCGAAGTGGTGATCCCAAAAGCGCAGGGATGCTGCGGCGCATTGGCATGGCATGTGGGTGATGGGGATCGGGCCCGTGTTTTAGCCGAGAAAAATCTCACGGCATTTCCTGAGGATGTGGATGCCATCGTGACGAATGCCGCAGGGTGCGGTTCGGGTCTGCATGATTATCCGGCGATGTTTCGAGGTATGGATCAAGAAGCGGCCGCGCATGCTTTCGCCGATCGCGTGGTGGACGTCAGTGTCTTTCTGGATCGACTCGGTTTGCAAGGCGCGTTGTCCCTGCCGGAGCCCACGCGCGTGGCGTATCACGATGCCTGTCACTTGGCGCATGCTCAGGGTGTACGATCAGCGCCGCGATCATTGCTGCGTGCGATCAACAATGTCGAGCTCGTGGAAATTCCTTCCGGTGATCTGTGTTGTGGTTCGGCAGGTACCTACAACCTGGATCAGCCCGACATTGCCGGTGATCTGGGGCGGCGCAAAGCCGAGACGATACGCTCGACCGGCGCTGCGCTGGTGACCGCTGGCAACATTGGTTGTCTGGTTCAGATCCAAACGCACTTAAAAGTCGGCGGTGCCGGTCCCGAAGTGTTGCACACCATGAATCTTCTGGCTCGGGCCCATCGCCAATCCGGAATCTGACCAGGCTTCAGATTGCGCAAAACGCGCCTAAAACCCCCTGGATAGCGCTGGCAGGCCTGTGCTAGGATGCAATAGAGAGCGGTTTGGGCGTTAAACGGTATCTCTGCTGTGGCCTGAGCCAAGGCAGTTTAAATGGGTTGGATTTTGGTGATGAAGGATAGCAAGCTAATGCAATCGCTTCGGCGTAGGTGCGGTTTGGTGGTTTTGGTGTGCATGACTTCCACGGTCATGGCGGCCGAAGAGAATCTCGCACGTCTCTGCAAGGATTGGGCCAAGAACGGGCGCGACTCATACAAAGAGCTGGGTGTTCCGCCGCAGGTCAGTCCGATCGTGACCGACCGCTACAAGGGTAAGCATGGCGATCAGGTCATCGAACTGCTCGGCCGCAAACACTCGAGCGATGGTCCGATTGATGCCTATGTGAAATTCCAATTGATCTCCTTCGAGCCGGACCTGAAGCAGGCCACGTCCAAGCAACTCGAAAACATTGTCGAAGCGATGCCCGAGATCGAAGGTTATCCGACACGCCCCCCGTCAGAATTGCTCCGCGTGATCGAAATTTCCAAGCGTGAGAAAGTCGATAACGAGGCGCTGGTCAAAGTGGCCTCTGATTTCAATGTTTCGGTGAAGGGGATTGCCTCGCGTAATTCGCGAAGCTTCGACTACCGCAAGCGTTTGATCGAGGCGCTGCCCGATGAGGGCGGCTACAAGCTTTACGCGACGTTGTTGACGTATTTTGAATTGAAGATGACGGGTCAGACGATGCCGATTCGTCAGAAGCGTGACCCGAAGACCAAGCAGAAGGTCAATGCCGAACCGGCTTACGACATTGCCTATGCCGTGGAATTGGCCGCCAAGACCGGCGAACTCGATTCGGGCATGAAACGCAATCTCCTCGGGGTTTTGAATAAAATGCGCGTGGCCAAAGACAAGGTCAAGGTGGTGGCCAGCGCAGGGGTCGACAAGGCCAAGAATGAAATCAAAGTGAACTGGCGCGGCACCGGCGATTTGCTGGGTAAAGACGACGAGCATTATGCGTGGCAGCCCATGTCGCCGAACGTGCCGGTCCCAAAATCCAGACGCTTGCGCCAGTGCGCCGGGTGATAATAGTCCTCACCGATGAACGGGCGCTCCGCCACCACGCCGAGCCACAGGTCCCAGTCCAATCCGGCGGGGACCGGGTCCACTCGGTCCGGCTTGGGAGACGAGTCACCCCACGATTTGGGACACCAGGAGTGAACCTCCTTGACCTTGCCGATGACCCCGTCCTGCACCAATCTGCACCGCCGTGCGGTAGCGGCCGAGGAATGCACCTGGATGCCCATCTGCGTGACCCGTTTGCTTCCCGCCAGAACTTCGGTCAGCCGACGCACCTCGTAGATATCGTGCGCGAGCGGTTTCTGGCCATAAACATGTTTGCCCAGTTGCATGCGCGCTCATCGCAATGGGCGCGTGCATGTGGTCGGGCGTGGAGACGTTCACGGAATCAATGTTCTTGCCTCCTTGCTCCAGCAGTTCCCGCCAGTCCTGATAAATCTCGCATTGGGAAATTGTTCCCGCGCCTGCGCCGTGCGGTTCAAGGTCCACGTCGCAAATGGCCACAATCTTCAACGCCGGGACATTTTGGCGATCTGGGTGAGATCCGCCCACGCCATGCCGCCCGCGCCGAAACTGGCGTGACGCAGCACGCTGGTTGGGCGACTGCGCCATCCGATCCGCGGGTGACGAACGGCGCGGCCGACCGCGGCCGCGCCCAGGGTTTTCAGAAACGACGCGGGAGAAAGGAACGGTTCATAAAACGCGGAGGGGGAGCGCATCGGCTTGGATTTCAATCCGGTGATTAAGTTCGGTCCGAGGGTTCACGGAGATGGAGATATGTTGCGGAACATCACCGGATCGTTGTGCCCGGCAAAACCAAAGTGGCCGCTGGAGCGGTCTTTGCCGGGATGCGCCTTGTCCGCCATGAAGCTGGTGATCGGGGCAAGATCCACCTCGAGAATCACCGTGCCGTTCAGTTCGACCTTGAGGGTGGAGCCCCGCACCGTGACCTCCTGGTAATTCCACTCGCCGATGGGGTGTTGGTAACCCCGGTGGGCCGCCGCCATGCCGTAGGCCGAGCCGTGCGCCTGGCGCGGATCAATTTTTTGGCCCGTGGCTTTTTCATAGTTGTCGTCGAGCACCTGACATTCGCACATGCCGACGTAGGCGGTGTCGCCCTTGACGGGATACCGGATGGCGAGGCCGTTGTTGCCGCCGGGCGGCAGCTTGAACTCCAATCGCGCGACGAAGTTGGTGAACTGATCCTGGGTGTAGATGGTGCCGCCCTTGCCGGCTTGAGGCACCAATCGCACCGTCCTTCACCTCGTAATTGCTCGACCGGCCCGGCCCAGCCGGTGAAATCCTTGCCGTTGAAGACGGACTTGAACCCGTCCGGATCATCTCCACGCAGCAGCTGGTTGGCTTCGTCGCTGCCGATTTCGCGCAGGAACACATTGCGCCAGCGGATTTCGCCGCCATGAGTCTGCAACTGGATCGGTCCGCGCGGCGGCACGGGCGAGGCTTGCGGTCGAAATAATTCTCCAGGATGGCGCGCCATCCACGGTTTGCTGGCCGTTCAACCAGACCCACACGCGCGAACCGACCATGACGATGCGGAAATGGTTCCATTCGCCGAAAGGCTTGTCCGCCTTGACCAGCGGATCCTTGCCCGGGGCGCCCGGGCAGAGTTGTTCCACAATCCGCCGGAGCCCTTTGTCCGCGCCCAGGTTGAACTTGGCTTCCTCGGTGGAATCCCAGATCTGGACCTGCGGGAACAGCCGCGCAGATAAATTATCGCATGGGAGGACTCCGTCTGGGAGGTTCGCAGAGCAGCCGTGGTGTGGGCTTTCAGTTTTTGAGTCTGACTCTATTAACTCACTCCCCCCATCATCTGTCAATCTGGACGCCCGGACCAGATGCCGCTGCGACGAAATCCTTCGATTTCTGGAAAGTGTTGGAAACCAAAGGTGTTAGCCCTTATAGGATGAGTCAACATCAGGTTCATTTCCGGGGTTCAGCCATTAAAAATGTCCGCATCCGAAGGGGGCTGGGGAGAATAGAACAGTCCGGAGCGGTGTTGGAAGGTCAGGTCAAACATGAGCCATGAATGCGATTACAGCAAGGAAGATTTCCTGGCACTCCAGCAGCTCGATCTGGAGTCGCGCGGCATGCTTTGCAGCATTCTGAGTCTGAATGGGGGCGAGCATCTGACGGTGTGTCCGCAGTGCGGTCGGGATCATTTTGTGCATGAAGACCATTGCGCTCTGAGCATGGAAGGTAAGCCGGTCGGTGTTTTCCATCGTGAAGATCAAACTGGAAACGCGCCTGCCTAGGTTGCGTACAAGTTTCAGAAATAAAAAACGGCATCCGCACGATGTGCAGGATGCCGTTTTTGTTTTCAGACTGCAGCGTGTGTGCGTGATTACCAGCCGGCACCTTTGGTCGTCAGGCGCACGCGCAGAATATACATGTCGGCCGTGACGTAAAGCGTCTTGCCGTCTTCTCCAAAAGCGCAGTTGCTGGTGGCCTGTCCGGTGAGAAGTGTGCCCAGATGTTTTCCTTCGGGTGAAAACACCAGCACACCGCCGGGGCCGGTGGCAAACAGGTTGCCGTTTGCATCGACCTTCATGCCGTCGGGCAGGCCCTTGTGTTTGCCGACCATAGGCGTGGCATCGAAAAACACGCGCCCTTCACCGAGTGTACCGTCATCTTTGACCGGGAACGCCATCCAGATGGCACGCTCGGGATCGGAGTTCGCGACATAAAGCGTCTTGAAATCCGGCGAAAACGCGATGCCGTTCGGGCGGCTCATTTCCTTGGTCAGCAGGGTGACCTCGCCTGATGGTGTGACGCGGTATACGCCTTGATATGGGATTTTTTTGTCGGGATCCTCCATCTTGCGCGTCAGGCCGTACGGCGGATCAGTGAAGTAGAGATCGCCGTTTCGGTGGAAGGCCGCATCGTTCGGACTGTTCAGTCGCTTGCCTTCGTGTTTGTCGGCCACCGGGATGAATTTCGGTGCAGGCTGATCAAGCGGCGCATCCATGCGGGCGACCTGACGGTTGCCGTGCTGACAGAGAATCAATTCACCTTTCGGACTCAGCACAAGACCGTTGGAGCCCGGCTCATCAGGTGCGATGTGATTCGGGCGCGGAATCGGATCGAGATATCCACTTTGCGCGAGATAGACGCTTACCCCTTTGCCCGGTTCCCACTTCATGACTTTGTTTGGCGGGATGTCGCTGAAGATCAGATAGCCGCCACTGAATAAGCCGCCCGGGATCCAGAGCGGGCCTTCAGACCAGTCAAAACCTTCGGCCACGACATCGAGTGTCGCGCCGGCCGGAAGCAGTGCGTTCACGGCGGGATCAAGTCGTTCGACGGAGCCGATTGATTTAAGAGCTTCGATTTTGGGTACCAATGGGTTCATGGTCTGACATCCCAACATGAGCAGGGCAAGGACAAGCATTCCGGGCGTGAGGAATCTTTGCATCGTGTGATCTCCGCAAAAGGCAGGGCTTTGCAGGATAACGGGCGTATGGCGTCTCGACAAAAAAACACCCGGCATCAGGGCCGGGTGTTTTTTTATGTTGTTTTATTGAATACGGATCAAGCGGCCACGAGACGTAGCAGATGCTGATTCTGTTCGAAGGCCTTGAACATGCGATCGACAAGGTCGGCCACGCCACCGCGACGCACATTGAGATGACGTACCACCGAGGGGCCCATGCGGTTGACGGAGATGCCCACCGATCGGACGCCCTTGATCGAACACATCACATTGGCGAGTTCCACGCAGGCCACGATCGGAGCATTGGGTCCATCGTAGTGAAGCGTGTGGTGATCGCGAATGGCTTCACAGACCGACGCGGGAAGGTTCCACTGTTCGGCCACGCGGAAACCCAGTTGGGTGTGGTCGAATCCGAAGGCTTCCTGTTCGGCCTGCACGAGCGTGTAGCAAGTGGGCAGGTTCTTGAGCATGCCTTTGAAGGGGACATGCATGTATTGATCTTCAAGCACAATGCCCAGGTCGTGCATCAGACCGGCAAGGAAGGCTTCATCAGGATTGGCGACTTGCTGTTCTTCGGCGATCAAGCGCGAAGTGACTGCTACAGATGCCATGTGGTACCAGAGGCCCTGGCGGTTGTACGGACCAATCTGCATCGGATTTTGAAACACTTTGCAGATCGATGCGCTGAGTGCGAGATTGCGCACCTGGCTGAAGCCGAGATAAGTGACGGCTTTGGTCAAACTGTCGATCGGATGGCGCAGGCCGTATGCGGCAGAGTTCACCACGCGCAGCACGCGTGCGGCCACTGCGGGGTCGCGCTCGATGACGCGGCTGAGTTCATGCGCATCAGCGGCTGGGTTGTTGGCCACCTGGATGATCTGATGCAGCATGTCGGGCAGTGTCGAGACCTCGTTGATACGGGTCAGCAGCCGCTCGATTTCACGTTCACCATGAGGGGTGATCATTGTGGGATCCGCAGGATTTGGAGCGAGTGTCAGGTTCATCACAATCCGAGCCTCAATAAAGGTCACTTCAGGTCACGAACGACCCCCCGGTGTTCGTCAACGCGCCTGACTCCATCACCCTTATGGCGTCGGCAACTTCATGTCTTCGGGTTGAAAACAACTGAAACAACCCGAAATCCGGACTTGGTTCGACGCTCAGGGTTTTCCCTCCCTTCACGTCTTACTTGGCGAGTACCTTAGCAAGGTGACAACCCCAAGTCACGGGATTTTAGGACGTTAGAATGCGTCCGGAATGGGAATATTCTAACTGCCTTGTTTTAAGGTACTTGTGAAATTCAATCGTAAGATCATTGGCAGGCGCTGTTTGCGGCGAAACTTCTCGGACGTAAGATTATAAGCACTTGATATTATTCAAGTTATCACAAATGGGCCATTTTTGGCAATTCCGATATTTCATTGAAAAACCGCCGGAAACGAAGGTTTCCGGCGGTTGCAAGATTAGAAGGATGTTTGAGTCGATCAGGCCACGGCGGTCTGCAGTACCAGGCTCTTGCCGGTGGAGTGCAGATCTTCGCAGGCCTGAGCCACGCGGGCGGCCATGTTTGTTTCTGCGGCTTTCAGGTAAGCGCGTGGATCGTAGACCTTCTTGTTGCCCACTTCGCCCTCGATCTTCAGCACGCCGTCGTAGTGCTTCATCATGTGATCGACGATCGGTCGCGTGAAGGCGTACTGTGTGTCGGTGTCGACGTTCATCTTCACCACGCCATCTTCGAGTGTCTGGCGAATCTGATTTTGTGGCGTACCCGAGCCGCCGTGGAACACCAGGTGGAACAGGGCATCTTTGCCAAATTCTTTCTTGATGGCGGCCTGGCCTTCGGCCAGGATCTCAGGACGCAGTTTCACGGCGCCAGGCTTGTAGCTGCCATGCACGTTGCCGAAGGTTGCGGCGAACATGTACACGCCATCAATGTCTTTCATGCGACGATACACTTCGACCATGTCTGCAGGTGTGGTGTAAAGCTTGTCTTCGGGCGTGTCTTCAGAGCCGGCGGCACCGTCTTCTTCGCCGCCGACAATGCCGGCTTCGAGTTCGATCATCATGCCGATCTTCGCGAGGCGCTTGTAGAGCGGGACCGACAAATCGAGATTCGCTTTGAGCGGCAGGTTCGACGCGTCGAGCATGTGGCTGTTGAACAGCGGCAGCTTGCCTTCGGCAACGCGGCGCTCCGATTCCTCGATCAGCGGGATCATGAAGTCGTCGACGTGTACAGGCGGGCAGTGATCGGTGTGCAGCGCGATCAAGACATCGTATTTGGCGGCCATGCGGTGCACGTGTTCGGCGATCGAAATCGCGCCTTGGACCATGTCGCCGACCGCGAGACCGCTGGCAAATTTTCCACCGCCAGTCGAGACCTGAATGATGCCATCCGACTTGCTGTCGGCGAAGCCCTTGAGGGCGGCATTGGCGGTGACCATGCTCGAGACGTTGATCGCCGGGTAGGCGTAGTTGCCCTTCTGGGCGGCGTCGAGCATGTCGCGGTACTGCTGTGGGGTGGCGATAGGCATGAGATCGCGTCCTGTGTTTGTAACTGTGTCTGTATAAATGGTTTCGGGCGTTTTGTCTGCCCGGGGCTTCCGCCGTATCAGGCCTTGTGGCTCTGTCGAAGTCGGCGTCCCCTACGGAGCGGCGGATCTTATCAGAGCTTTTTGAGGGCGGCAATCACGGGATTTCCGTCATCGCTGGGTCAAGCGATAAAAAAATGAAAAAACCGGAAAATAGTACGAACCTGTAATATATGTATACGTATCATATGCGACATAGAGGTTGAAACTTCTCATCACCGGTTGCGCGAAGGAGCAGAACTCTCATGACTCAATCGACCTTAAAACACGCGGTTTGTGCGGGTGTGGTGGCTGCCGTTTCTTTGATGGCGGTGGATCTGGAGGCCGGTGGGCCTTCGGATCGCAATCGGGGTAAGAGCCAGGAGCGTGGCCGCCCGCAAGCGGACGCGCGGCCCGCACCGCGCCGAGTACCCACGCCTCCGTCGGTGGTGCAGCGTTCTCAGCCAACGCGTCGTGATCACGGACAAGCCCAGGCGCCGCGCCTGGCACCCGCGCCTCCACTGGTGGTGCGCCGTCCCAGTCCGCCGGTTTCTAGCAGCGACGACAAGCACAAGCACTTTGGCTTGGGCATCAGTGATCACGGTTTGAGTTTGCGCTTCGGAGAAAGTTCACGCGACAAGGGATTTTCGATCGGTTTGAATCTCGGCGGTCACGCGCAGGCGGCGCCTGTGCGTTCTGCGTGCGGGCATAGTCAGTGTCGAGGCCTGAGTGTTTGTGGTGTTGTCCGTGTGTATCGGCCCGCACCGGTGTTTGTGAAGCCACAGCCGTATTGCCCGCCGCTCCGACCCGTGGTGCATGTGCGTCATGACTGCGGCCATGGATCGTGTTTCGGGCTGAGTTATTGCCGCATCGCGCGACCGGCGCCCGTGACGTCCTGCAGCATTCGTTATTACCCGGGATCCACCACCCGCTACTGCGCGTTTCATCACAGTGGATATCACGCTGATTGTCATCTTCATTTTGCGTCGCCTGTGATCGTGCGCACCGTCGTGGTTTCTGAGCCGGAGCCGGTGTTCGAAGTCCACACCGGGATCTGGATGCTTCTGATCGATCAGCCGCACGAAGCCGCGCTGGCGTTTTCGAAACATCTGGATCGTCGTGAAGACGATGCGATGGCGCGTCTTGGTCATGCGGTTGCTCAGGCCCGGATTGGCGATGATGCGGTGGCGATCTGGTCGTCGCGGGATGCGATGCGTCGCGATGCGACGGTGCTGGGCCGCGTGCCCGATTCGGCTGAACTCCAGATGTTGTTCCTGAAACTGGCCGAGCGTTTCCGTCACGAGGCGCGTGCCGGCGACCGGCCCGCCGATCGCTGGTTCATGATTTCGGCCTTGTATGCCATGCGCGGCGAATGGTCGGCAGCCGAAGTGGCCTTGGAGAACGCCCGTTATCACGGTGATTCCTCGCCGTCGGAGCGTTCGCTGGGCCTCTTCATTGATGGCCGCTTCGAGACGGCGACGCGCTGAACTTCCTTTTGACCCTCCACCTCCGTGACCGGCGAGCGACCGCAGCAATGCGGTCGTTCGCTTGCGCGCGGCACGCGGGATTGGCGGGTGTTGCGAATTTTCATTTTTTCGACAGCGGCAAAAAATCATGGCACCCTCTAAGATGCGTGCATGATTTGTCGCGTACACGGTGTACTCGAAGAGTTGGGTGACGGCATGGCCCGTGTCGATACGGGTCATGGTCTGATGTATGAAATCCTGGTGCCTGCCTTTGCGCAGGCGCGATTCGGGGTCGACATCGGCCGCCCCATCACGCTGTACACAGTGCATTATTTGGAAGGCACTTCCCAGGGCAGTCAGTTCACGCCGCGTCTGGCCGGTTTTCCTGAATCAAAGGATCTGGCATTCTTCAAACTTTTCACATCGGTGAAGGGGATCGGCCCGCGTGAGAGCCGCGCGATGTCATTGAGTACGCTGCAGATTGCAGCTGCGATTGCGGATCGGGATGTCAAATTGCTGCAGACACTGCCGGAGGTCGGCAAACGGACGGCAGAGACGATTGTGGCCGAATTGCATGGCAAGGTGGATCGTTTTCTTTCCGGCGAGCAGGTGGCAGGTGGCCGATCGCATTCATCGGTCGCGCCGGCTTCTTCGGCAGAGCGTGAAGCACTCGAAGTCATGCTGCAATTGGGCGAAACGCGCGCCGCCGCGATGAACTGGGTGGACGAAGCACATCGGCGACATCCGGATGCCGATGTGCAAACGCTGATTCGCGAAGCCTTCGTTATTAAAAACGGCGGATAGCCCGAGATTCGGAAGCATCATGCGATATGCGGAAATCATGGCCGGCGGATCGGGGACGCGTTTATGGCCGATGTCGAGCGCCGATCGTCCCAAGCAATTGATTCCATTCGTGAATGGCCGCAGTCTGCTTGAGATTGCCGCCGCCCGTTTGGATGAATTGATCGATGCGCCGCATCGTTTGATTTGCACCGGTGAGTCTTTTCGCGATGCCATTCGAGCGGCACTTCCCGTGTTTGGCGACGAACAGATTTTGGGTGAACCCGAAGGGCGCGACACGCTCGCGGCTGTCGGATTGCCGGCGGCGATTCTGCTGCGTCGCGATCCGGAGGCTGTGATTGCGGTGTTTACGGCGGATCACGTCATTGAGCCGGTCGACGTTTTTCGGCGTTGCGTGAACACGGCCTTCGAAATCATTGAATCGAATCCCGATACGCTGGTAA
>CALOAZ010000116.1:0-32552 GCA_942491355.1 uncultured Phycisphaeraceae bacterium | reverse complement strand
CTTCATCGGTGCCCATCGAAAGTCGATCCATGGTTTCGCCGGCCAGGTCGCGGCAGACGGTTTCCACCGCTTTTTCCACACGGTCGGCGGCCGCGACGGCCGCGTCGATTTTCTGAATACGGCCGGTTTCACGCAGCAGCATCCCCAATGAAATCACCGTGGCGATGGGGTTGGCCTTGTTCTGACCGGCGATATCCGGGGCAGATCCGTGAACCGGCTCGAACATGCTTGGCGCAGTTCCGTCCGGGTTAAGGTTGCCCGAGGCCGCGAGCCCCATGCCGCCGGCGATCGCCGCGCCCAGGTCGGTGATGATGTCGCCGAACATGTTGGGGACGACGACGGTGTCGTAAACATCCGGCTTGGCCACCATGTACATGCAGCAGGCATCCACGTGATGGTAAACACGTGTCACGTCATCAAACTCGGCTTGACCAACTTCGTTGAAAGCGCGGAACCACAGGTCGCCGCAGTACGTGAGTACGTTGGTTTTGTGTACCAGCGTGAGCTGGCCGTTGCCCACACCCGAAGCCTTGCGCGCCCGCGCCAGATTGAAGGCGTAGCGCAGGCATCGCTCCACGCCGAAGCGCGTGGCCAGCATTTCCTGAGTGGCAATTTCGTTCGGCGTGCCTTTGCGGGCGATGCCGCCGGCGCCGGTGTAGAGGTCTTCGGTGTTTTCGCGAATGACATCGAAAGAGATGTCTTCCGGCGTTTTGTCGGCGAGCGGTGTTTTGACGCCTTCGTAGAGTTTCACCGGGCGAAGATTGATGTATTGATCGAGCTGAAAACGAAGTTTGAGCAGCAGGCCTTTTTCAAGGATGCCCGGCTTCACGTCGGGGTGCCCGACCGCGCCCAGAAAAATCGCATCGAATCGGCGCAGATCTTCGACCTGCTCGTCGGTGATGACTTCGCCGGTTTTCAGATAGTGAGAACCGCCGTAGGGGAGCGCTTCGGTGCTGTAATCCAGCTTTTCGGCCTTGGCCACGGCGGCGAGGACTTCGAGCCCGACACCGACGACTTCGGGGCCAATGCCATCACCGGCGATCACTGCGATTTTCATCGACATCGCACAACTCCAGGCGGATTCAGCGGGTGGATGGGCCCGTCGAAAACGAGCCATCAAGGCGGCTATGGATATCAGGCCATCGAACGGGGGTCAAACCGGCAGGCGTGTCATACCGGCTGGCACAGTTCGATGCAGTGGCCGTCGGGATCCAGCAAAAAGATCTGAGAGGCACCATCCGGCCGGGTCTGACGTGGTCGATACACCACGCCCTTGGCCCGCAGTTCGGCTTCGGCATCCTCCATCGAATCGATCAGGAGAGCGAAATGATTGGCCCGATGGCCGGCATCGATCGTGGGGCCCTGTCGCTCGCCGATGATGTGCAGTTCCTGATGCGTGCCCAGGCGGAACCACGCGCCCGGAAATGAAAATGCCGGTCGGGGGATCGGTTCCAGGTCCAGCATGTCCCGGTAAAAAGCCACCGACCGGTCCACATCTTCAACATGGATCGCCACATGGTCGAGTTGTGTGGTTTTGAGGGCCATGCCACCAGCGTAACGGCAGAACGCGAGAATCAGAAGTCGAAGACCACCGAGCCGAAGCCGCGGGTGTCGTTGCGTTCTGTGGTGCCGGCCACGGCGGTATCACGCTCGTCGCGCAAGCCCAATTGCAGGCCCAATGTCTTGCTGAGCTGAATGGTCCAGTCGGCGACGGTGGTCAGGCGGTAATCATGGTCATTGGGTTGGTATTGGGTTGAGATTTCGATCTTGTTCTGCGTGTTGATCTGCCAGGCCAGTTCACCGGTGTACAACGGGGCCAGGTCGTCGCGTGGCGAAAATCCACCCATTTCCTCGCTGATACCGGCCCCCACGCGCGTGATGGCATCGGCGCCCAGGTGCGATCGCCAGTTGTAGCCCAGACCACCATGCACGTTGGCGCGATGTTCCCATTGCTTGAAGTCATCGTGGTCGTAGCCGGCTTCGGCAAACAGAAATTCCGGAACGACCGGCATCAGCCAGTCTTTTTGGACGATGGTGTGAAAATCTTCGCGCGTCTTTTGGCTGCTGCTTTCGCCATAGAAAAAAGAACTTTCGAATTTGAATCGATCCACGTCGGTCTTGTGTCGGGCGCGAAAGCGGCCATTGAGATCCAGCGAAGAGGTTTGGCCGTCGCGCGTCGTGAATCCCAAGGCGATCTGATATTTCCAGGCCAACTCCGCGTCGTTCTCTACCGTTGTTGGCGGCGGGACGGGAGCCACGGGCTGAGCTTCAGACAGGTCGCGCGGCACTTGCGCACCGAGCACGGGCGCGCCGGTGGCGGCGCCGGGATCGTCGATTTCCATGGATTGAATCTGTTCGGCCCGGAACGTCAGGCGGCCGAGCACGGGATGATCAAGCTGAATGCTCAGATCATCATGATGGACCACGGTGCCGAGAAGGATGTCGCCGGAAGTCAGCTCGATGCGATCGGCATGCGCAGGGAATCCTGAAAAACCCAGGCAAACCAGTGCGATCATCCATCCTCTTTGCATGGCACCTCCGACTCAAAGGATCTGACGGATGGCGGTGATTCGGATTCAGGCATCTGATAGGCTTTATCGCGATGCCTGATCGAAGCTATGCCATCCTAGGCACGGGCGCACTGGGCGGCTATTACGGGGCTCGACTCCACCATGCCGGCTGCGACGTCCGTTTCCTCCTGCATTCTGACTATCGGCACGTGGCCGCGCACGGGTTGAAGGTCGAATCCAAGGACGGTGATTTCAGCATCTTGGAGCCGCAGGCATATGACGATCCGGCCCGGATGCCGCCGGTTGATGTGGCCGTGGTCTGTTTGAAAACCACACACAATCATTTGTTGCCGAAACTGATTCGGCCGGTGCTCAAGCCCGATGGCGCAGTGCTGATGATGCAGAACGGCCTCGACATCGAGCAGGCCGCTGCGGAGGTGGCGCCCGGCGCGCCGATCCTCGGCGGTCTGGCATTTTTGTGTTCGAACAAGGTGGGTCCCGGCCATATCCATCATCTGGATTACGGCGCGATTCGTCTGGGCGCTTATCGGACCGATGGCGCCCCCGCCGGTGTGACCGATCTCATGCGCGCGGTGGGCGCCGATTTCGAACGGGCCGGCATTCCGATTCAGCTCGAAGAAGATTTGGTTCTCGCGCGGTGGAAGAAGTTGGTCTGGAACATCACCTACAACGGCCTTTCAGTCATTCATCAATGCACGACGGATGTGTTGATGGGCGATCCCGAAAAACGAGCGATGTGCGAAGCAGTCATGCGCGAAGTGTTGGCGGCAGCGGCAGGCTGCGGACGCATCATCGATCCGGGCTTCATCACCTTCATGATGCAGACCACCGACAAGATGGCCTCGTATCAGCCGAGCATGCTGCTGGACGATCAACAGCGCCGGCCGCTTGAGATTCAAGCCATCTACGGCAATCCGCTTGCCGCCGCCCGCGCGGCGGGCGTGGATTGCCCCTTGATTTCTCAGATCCATGAGAAACTTATCGAGCGAGACCGCGCCAACCGCTCCGGCTGAAATCTTGAGAGGGCATGATGAATTTTTGCTCTTGCGACAGCGGCTTTTTCAGTCTTCTGTCTTGATCGGGGGTACTCAGCGGCCGAAGAAGGCCGCTTGCGCCCCCCCGACGCTGCGGCAGAATTCTGAAAAATTGCGCTGCGCCGCGGCAAAAATTCACCACACCCTCTAAAATCACCGCCCATGCCTGCTGCCCCCATCGAAATCGAAGGATTGCCGACGCGCCTGAAAGTGGGTTTGGAAATCCACGTTGAACTGGCCACGCGCACCAAGATGTGGACGGCAGCACCCAACGTGGCGCATCCGGATTATTTCGACGCCGCGCCCAACACGCTGACCGACCCATTGGTGCTCGGCTTGCCGGGCACGCTGCCGGTGATGAACAAGCTTGCGGTGGAGATGTCGATCCGTGTGGGGCTGGCGATGGGCTGTCAGATTACGCAGCGCTGCAAGTGGGACCGCAAAAGTTATTTCTATCCGGACATGCCCAAGAATTATCAGATCAGTCAGTACGACCTGCCGATCTGCGGCACGGGCGTGATGGAGGTTCCGGTTTCTGAAGACCCGGATGCTGAAGTCAAGCCCATTCGCATCACGCGCGCGCATCTTGAAGAGGATGCGGGCAAACTTTCGCACGAAGCGCCCGGTGGGCGCGCGATCGACTATTCGATCGTGGATCTCAACCGCGCCGGAACGCCGCTGCTCGAAATCGTGACCGAACCCGATTTCGAAACCGCCGATCACGTGGTGATGTTTTGTCAGACGCTGCGGAATCTTTGCCGGTTTCTCGGCGTGACCGAAGGCATCATGCAGCAGGGGCATATGCGGTTTGAGCCGAATATCAACGTATTGATCGAGAAAAATGGCCAGACCTACGCCACGCCGGTGGTTGAAGTGAAGAACCTCAACAGCTTTCGAGCCGTGCGCGGCGCCATCGAGTACGAGCACGTGCGACAGGTGCAAGCGTGGCTTGAAGACGGCAAAGTCATGGGGCGCGGCGCGAAAGCCACACACGGCTGGGACGATGCCAAAGGTGTCACCGTGTTGCAGCGCGAAAAGGAAGACGCGCATGATTACCGCTACTTCCCCGATCCAGATCTGATTCCACTCGAAATCTCTGACGCGTGGCTGGCCGAATTGCGCGACACCATTCCGGAATTGCCCGAAGCACGCTTTCGCCGCTACATCGACGCGTATGGCCTAAAGCCCAAGCAGGCCGCCACGCTGACCGGTGAGCGCGACGTCTGTCTGTTCTTTGAAGCAGTGATCGACGCAGGCGTCGAGCCCAAGCGCGCGGCGGCGGTGCTACTCAATAATCTTGCCAAGCGAGCCAATGAGGCCGGTGTGTTGATCAGCGATCTGGCCGTCACGCCGATTCAGGTCGCGGCAATCGAAGCGATGGCCGGCGCCAACAAAATTTCGTCGAACGGCGCCGATGAGCTTTACGGCTTGTGCGCCGAAGACGGCCAGGCTGATCCGGCCAAGTTGGCCGAAGAAAAGGGCCTGCTGCAGGTCTCTGACGATTCGGCCCTGGAGGACTGGATCGATCAGGCCATCGCGGCCGAACCTCAGGCCGCCGAAGATGTGCGCGGCGGCAAAATAGCCGCGATCGGACGTCTGGTGGGCGCCGCGATGAAAGCCTCGAAGGGGCAGGCCAATCCCAAAATGATTCAGCAGAAGCTTCGCGAAAAACTTCAGAGCGGATGACCAGAGCAAAAGTTCAGTTCACCTTCGAATCTCAGATCCGTTAATATTTGATCGCAGCAGGCATGAGTCAGTCACCCCCCCCCACATCGTCGACCGAAACCAGCGATGCCGATCGCAAGATGGCCTATTGGCGCGCCAATCTTCGCCTGATCATGAGTCTGTTGGCCGTCTGGGCCTTCGTGTCATTCGGTTGCAGCATTCTGTTCGTGGAATGGCTGAACGAATTTCATATCGGCGGCTTGCCGCTGGGATTCTGGTTCGCACAGCAGGGCTCGATCTACGTTTTTGTGGTGCTGATCCTGATCTATGCCTGGCGCATGGAAAAAATCGACAAACAATTCGGGGTGGATGAATGATCGCTTGGACCGCCCTGCTCGCTCAAGCGCAATCCGCCACTGAAGTGGCTGACCCCGCACGGCCATGGACGTTCGCGTTCGTGGCGCTGACTTTCATGGTTTACCTCTACATCGGCTGGAGCAGCCGTGTGGCCGAGAGCGAAGGGTTCTACGCCGCTGGTCGCGGTGTGCCCGCGCTGGCCAACGGCGCCGCCACGGCCGCAGATTGGATGAGCGCCGCATCGTTCATCGGCATGGCCGGTCTGATCGGTTTTCTCGGGTCGGATGGCTCGATGTATCTGATGGGCTGGACCGGCGGCTACGTGCTGCTTGCCCTTTTGCTCGCCCCCTATCTGCGCAAGTTCGGTCAATACACCGTGCCCGACTTCATCGGGGCCCGCTACGACAGCGAAGTGGCGCGCGTGGTCGCCGCCATCTGCGCGATTTTTGTTTCGGTGACGTATGTCGCCGGGCAGATGAAGGGCGTGGGCGTGGTCTTCTCGCGCTTCCTCGAAGTGGATCTGACCGTCGGCGTCATCATCGGCATGTTCATCGTGGCCTTCTTCGCGGTGCTCGGCGGCATGAAGGGCATCACGTGGACGCAGGTGGTGCAGTATTTCATTTTGATTCTGGCTTTTATGGTGCCGTCGTTCGCGATCGCCAAAATGCTCACGGGCAATGCGGTGCCGCAATGGGCATTCACCTTCAGCCAGTTGGCCGATGATCTGAACCGCGAACTGGGATCGCTGGGTTATGCCGACGGCTACACCACGCCGTTTGCCGACGGTCGCACCAAGTTGGACGTGCTGTTCATTACGGCGGCACTGATGTTCGGCACCGCCGGTCTGCCGCATGTGATCGTGCGGTTTTACACCGTGCCCAGTGTGCGGGCCGCGCGATGGAGCGCTTTTTGGGCGCTGCTGTTCATTGCGATTCTCTACACCACCGCGCGCGCGCTGGGCATGTTTGCCCGATACAACCTGATCAAATCACTGCACGGAGCCCGTATCGCTTCGGTGGAAGAACTCAAAACCGAAGGCGAAGCCGATCGTCAGATTTACCGCCTGCAGACGCCCGATGGCGAACCAATTCTCTGGGCGACCAAATGGCAGATCACCGGCCTGCTTGCATTCAACGATGCGAACAAGGACGGACAAATTTCGATGCAGGTGAAAGATGCCTCGGGCGCGATCGAAAGCGAAGTCGTCAAGCTCGACAAAGACATCATCGTGCTCTCGACACCTGAAGTGGCGGGCCTGCCTCCGTGGGTGATTGCATTGATGGCCGCCGGCGGCCTCGCCGCCGCGCTGTCGACTGCAGCAGGATTATTGTTGGTGATCAGCTCATCGATGGCGCATGATCTTTATATCCACTTCATGGATCCGAAAGCCTCGGAACCCAAGCGCGTGGCCGTCGGGCGCATCTGCATCATTCTCGCGATCGTGATTGCCGGATACTTCGGCATCAATCCGCCGGGATTTGTGGCCGAGACCGTGGCGTTCGCATTCGGTTTGGCGGCGGCGAGTTTTTTCCCGGCGATTCTGCTGGGCATCTTCGATGTGCGCACCAACCGTCAGGGCGCCGTGGCCGGCATGATTCTCGGTCTCGGATTCACCGGCATCTACATCTTCGGCAACAGTGCTCACAAGATATTTCCCTTCCTGTTCGACGCGCCATTGTTCGGTCGATGGTTCATGGGGATTTCGCCACAAGGCATCGGCACCGTGGGCATGCTGTTGAATCTCGCGGTCACACTGATCGTGTCGCGCCTCACGCCGCCGCCACCCGCGCATGTGGTGGCGCTGGTCGAATCAGTCCGTGTGCCGCGCGGCAGCCACGAACCCGAAGCGCACTTCGATGAATCCGATGCCGAAGCCGACAATCCCTGATCGGCTTTTCGTCGCGGTTTTCGAGTCCCTTTCTTTTCATTCTTTCGCACGTCGTCCCCAGGTTCGTTTTTTCGGGGCGGGCGGTTCATCGGGCGAGCCATCCAGATTCTGCGCGCGCAGCTTGAGTACTTCTTCATCCGGGACGATCAACTTGCCCCGGAATTTCGCGCCCTCGGCGATCTCGATCGAATAACAGCGCAGATCCCCCTTCCATTCGGCTTTCTTGCCCAGCACCACATGCCCGGCACACATGGCCTCCTTGCACTCGACGGTGCCCTCGATGGCCATGCCTTTGAGGGCGACCACGCGTTTCTGCGCCACCGCCCGCGCACCCTTCTTGACGGTCAGGTGCCCGCAGGTCTCGATGTTGTTGACGGGCAGGTAGGTCTTGACGACCTGGTCTTCGATCACGACCGGTTTGTGGCAACCGGGGCATGACGTAGACATCGCGCGGGCACCCACCTCAATCGGATGGTTGCACAAATAACAAAAGACCCGGCGATGTCCTTCGGCTTTCGCCATGGACCGTCGGTTCCGCGCGCGCGCAATAACCCCGCGAATCACGCGGGGCGCGTCTCGGGGTCAGTCGCGCGACTTACTTCTTGACTGGGGCCTCGGGCTGTTTCGGTGCCGGCGCCGGTGATCCGCCACCCTTGAGGGCATCGGGTCCGACGTTCACATGGCCGTTGAAAGCCGCGCCTTCAGCGACCGCGAGTTTGGCGGCGACCAGATCGCCTTTCACTTTCGCGGTGGCATTGAGCTGCGCCTTGTCAGTGGCTTTGATGTTGCCTTCGAGCAATCCATCGACCTGCACGAGACTGGCTTCGACCGAAGCCTTGCAGGTTGCCTTGTCGGCCACCTGAATTTGGCCTTTGGCCTTGATGGTGCCTTCGAAGGTGCCGAGGATGCGCGCTCGCGTCTCCACGGTCATGTCGCCCTTGATCACGGTGTCTGCGCCGATCACGGTCTCGGTGCTCTGTACGTCGGCCATCGCTGTACCTCCCTTTATGGTGAGAACGGCCATTCAAAAACCCCACACGCCCCTGTGGCGCATGGGTCAAACTGTGAAATGAAAAAGGCCCCGGCCTCCTCTCGATGAGCAAAAATGCTCAGATCGGCTGAGTGGTGTCGACGCCGGCCCACTTGTGCGCACGGATCGAAGCAACCACGCGTTCCGCAGCATCCACCGCTGCATAACCGGCACGCGCATCCACTGCGGGCCTGCCCAAGCCCGCCACTGCATTGAGAAAGTTGGCCTGTTCGGCCTTCAGGGGCTCTTCATCACTGATATTCAGGGGCTGGATATTGACCAGCTCCGTGTAATCCACATCCGAAAGATCTTTACCCGCAGCCAGTTGCGCCCGCACGCGGGCCAACTCGTCCACGTTGTCCTGCACGGTGATCGCGACGCCTTCCTTGGTGGCGTAGTTCACACTCACATAAGCCCGCTCGCTGAACAGGCGCAGGCGGCGCTCGGTTTTTAGGGCCAGGCGCGAAGCGGTGAGGTTGGCGACGCAGCCGCCGCTGAATTCAAGGCGGGCATTGGCCACATCTTCGTGGGCCCCGAGGACCGGCACGCCGGTGGCCCGGACATCGGTGAGGTGGTCTCGTGTGAGCATCAGCACGATGTCCAGATCGTGAATCATCAAATCGAAGACCACGCCGACATCGACCGATCGGAACTGCATCGGACTCACGCGGTCGATTTCGATGAACCGCGGCGTGATGTCGAGTTCGGCCAGGGCGCGGACGACCGGATTGAAGCGTTCAGAATGACCGACCTGGACCAGGGCTTTGTGGGCTTCGGCGGTTTCGACGATGCGCCGGGCCACCTCGACCGATGCGGCCATGGGTTTTTCGATCAGGCAGGCGATGCCGCGCTCAAGTAGGGGCATGGCGGCCGCTTCGTGATGCTCGGTGGGGACGGCAATGGTGACGGCGCGCACCTGCGGATATTTTTCCAGCAACGCTTCGATGCTGGGTAGGGCATCGCAGCCATGTTTGTCGGCGACGGTTCCAGCACGTTCGGCATCACCATCGACCACCGCAAGCAGTTGAGCCTGCGGCAGTTCGTGGTACACACGGGCGTGATGTCGCCCCATGCGGCCGACGCCCACCACAGCCACGGGAATGGGTTGAAGATCTGTCATCGTCCGCCAATGGTCCCGACCACCCGGCAGGGCGTCAACCGGCGTTGTCGGTGCCGTGTGCTTGCCGCCCTGCCGCCGATCGCCGACCATGTTCCGATGCCCCGAACGCTCTATCGCCACATTCTCGGCGAGCTGCTCAAGCTCATGTTGACCACGACCGCAGTTCTCGTGGTCGTGTTGGGCTTTTTCTTTGCGATCAAGCCCATCAGTGACGGTCTGCTGAGCCCGGCTTCGCTGATCAAGGTCGTGGTGTATGCGATTCCAGGCATGCTCCCGTTTGCGCTGCCCTTCGCGGCGGCGCTGGCCAGCACACTGGTGTTTTATCGCATGAGTTCGGACAACGAGATCACGGCGGCGGCCGCCGGTGGCATCAGCTATCGATCTCTGCTCATGCCGGTGCTGGGTCTGGGCCTAGCCATCGGTCTGCTGACGCTGTTTCTGAGCAACTGGGTGGTGCCGCGCTTCTGGCAGTTGGTCGAAAAGGAAATGGAAAAGGATGTCGTGAAGCTCGTCGTCCGCCAGATTCAGCGCGGCGAAGTGATCGAATGGGGCGACATGGTTTTGTATGCCGATGCGGCCGAAGAGCGCGTCGCCGAGGCGCCTGCTGATGGCGGCCGCGCTCCGGATGCCCGTCTGGTGATGGAGGGTGTGGCCGTCGGCAAAATGCAGATTCGCGAAGAGAAGGATGCCGATGGCAATGTGCGCCACACGCAGGTGATGGGCGCCGAGTACACCGCGCGCCAGGCGGTGGTCGACCTTTATCGCGATGAAGAACAGGGGCGCCTTTTCGCGACCATGATGCTTGCCGATGTGGTCATCGACGATCCGAGTTCTGGCACGCTGGTGGCGGTGGAACGCCAACCCATCAATGCACGCGAAGTGCCGATTCCTCTGCAACAGAAACCCAAATTCATGTCGCTGCCTCGTCTGCAGCAGCTGTCGCGCGAACCGGAGCGCAGCCCGGAAGTGCGTGGATACATGCAGTCGTTGCGCCGGGCGATGGCTGAGCGAGCGGTACGCGAACAGGTCGTGCAGAAATTATTGGCGGGCGAAGCGCTGAGTCTGGTGGGTTCGCGCGGCAATCTGATGACGTTGCGAGCGCCGCGCGTCGAGCCGTCGGGGGGTCGTGTGATGCTGATGGCCGATCGCGGCGATCGCGTGGTGGTGCGAGCCCGTCGCGATGGTCGCCTTCAGGATCTGATTGCAGAGCGCGGCGAGCTGGAAGTCGAACGATCGGAGTTGGATGACGAGCCGCGCCTCACATTGACGCTCGAAGCGGTCACCGTGGTGGATCCGGCGCTGCCCACGCCCAGCCGCTTGAACAAGCTGAGCTTGCCGCTGTTGCGATCGCAGCAGCCGTTCGCCGCAGATCTGGCGGGGATGAAGCTTGCAGAGCTGACCGAAGCGGCAAAGCCGTTCGCGACCGATCCGGAAATTGATGACCTGAGTCGCATTTTGGCATCGGTCATCAGAAATCTGCATCGTGAGATCACCAGCCATCTGCATGAACGTAGCGCTTCGGCATTGCAGTGCGCTTGGTCCTTTTGCTTGGCGCAGTGATGAGCATGTTGCTACGCCATCAGCCGCCGTTGGCGATCTTTTTCTGGTGCTTCATGCCTATGGTGCTTTCGTTTCTTGCCGCGAATCAGGGCCAGAGCATGATGAGCAATTACCGCATCGCGCCCCAGACCGGCATGATCATGCTCTGGTCGGGCAATGCCCTGCTGGGTGCCATGGTTTTGGGGGTTTACGCGAAGCTGAGGCGCAACTGAAGATGAAAGTCGTGGACCGATACATTGCACGCCTCTTCGTCATGAATCTCGCGATTCTATTCGTGGTCGTGGTGGCGCTGGTGGTGCTGATGGGGCTGATCGGCAACTTCGATGAATTCGTGCAGGCCGCGCAGGCTCAGGCGAAAATCGGCAGCGAAGGCTCGGTGGGCTGGAAAACCGCATGGATGGTTTTCGATTTTTACTGGCCGATGGTTTTTCTGTTCGCGCAATATCTGATCGGCCTGTTGCCGGCGGCGGCGGCCGCGTTCACGCTGGTCTCGCTCAATCGCCATCGCGAACTGGTGGCGATGTTGGCCGGCGGTATGAGTCTGCACCGCGTCGCGATGCCCATCATCATGACCGCCTTCGCCGCGAACATGCTGATGGTGGCGAACCAGGAGTGGATCCTGCCCAATCTTGCGGGAAAACTCGGGCGCAAAACCGGCGACATCAAACGCGGGGGGAAAATCCGGCCGTTTGAAGTCCGCCTGTTGTCCGACAGCGAAGGCCGATTGTTCACCGCGGCAAGTTTTCATGCCGAAACGCACGACATGCGCGAAGTGACGGTTCTGGTGCGCCGTCCGGTCGGCGAGAATCGCTTCGGCCCGGCGACCGAACGCATCACCGCGAACCAGGCTTTGTGGGATGAGACGCGTGGAGGCTGGGAACTGATCGACGGTCACCGTGTGACGCTGGATATGAAACCCGAAGCCGATGCCCAAGGCTTTGCGGTGCGTCGGCCACTGCCGATCGATTTTATGAAATCGTCATTGGATCCCATGGCGATTCTCATGCATCAGCGGGCGCAATTCCGTCAGTTGCTGAGTTTGCGCCAACTCAATGAATTGATTCGTCATCCCCCGGGTGTGGTGTCAGTGGCCGAGCTGAAGCGCATCCGCCATGCGCGGTTCAGCCTGATCGTCGTCAACATGTTGATTCTGGTCATCGGCCTTGCATTCTTTCTGGTGCGATCGCCGCGCAATATGTTCGGCCCCGCCGTGAAGATGGCCGGCCTGTGCGTCGGCGGTTGGGGCGCTTCGATTGTGGCGCTGCAGATGCCCCCGGGCCTGATGGCCCCCGCCGTGGTGGCCTGGCTGCCGGTGGTGATGCTGTTACCGTTGAGCTACTGGTTGATGGATGGCGTAGAGACCTGAACTTCGGGACTTGAGCCCTCTTTGTTCTTCGGGTCTCGATGCAACCAGAGTACGGACGGCACACCTGTTGCGATGAAGACCGCAAGTTCGGCGCCGCGGTCGACCAGCAGCAGTCCGATGCCGTCTTCAAGCCCCATCCCACCGGTGAGCAGCAGGGCACCGACCCATTCGCGCAGGCCCAGACCGCCGGGCAGCGGCGCGAACATCACCGTGAAATTGCAGAGCAAACCGGCCACCAGCGCGGTCGACAGATCGATGGGTTTGCCGAAAATCTCAGACGAAACATACAGACGCCCGGCAAAGCAGAATGAATCGAGCAGGCGCAGTGCCAGCCAGATCAACACGCCGGACATCAAGGCGCCGTTTTTGGTCGGGCGCAGGCGCGGTCCGGCGATCAATCGGATCATCGGTATCGCGATTAGCATGATGAGCAGCAGGCCGCAGCAAGTCAGTGCCCACCAGACAGCATCGAAATCTCCGCGCCAGAAGCTCAGTGGAATGACCACGGCATAGGTCGCTGCGGTGCCCACGGCGATGAAGACCAGACTGAACATGTGATCGCGCACGGCCACGCCGTGACGCGCCTTTAGATAGGCCACACGACCAAGCAAGCCTGCTTTGGGCAAATAATTAAGCACGGCCGAGGCGTACATCAGCGCCTGCCATCGCGCGGTGCCGATGCGATCGCCCCCCGCGAACGGATGCAGCGCAATCTGAAACATCAGCGCGTTGCAGATCAGGCTCAGAAAAACCAGGCCCATCAGCAGCGCCGCTTGTGCGGGCTGCGCTTCAAGAGCATGGGACCAGTCGGCTTTGGTGATGGCTGTGGCGATCGAAGCACCGAGCAGCAATACGCCTGCGGCGAGTCCGCCCCACCGCATCCAGGCGGGTCGACCGCCGGTGGGCGCGTCGGGGTGCAGCAGCGGGTCATCGCTCATGGTGTCTCAGTGTCTTGTCGGTCAGACGCCCAGATCGGTTTTGGTGAACAGGGCTTCGAACACGTAGCCGGCACCTTCGATGTTGGCGCGGGCGCCTTCTTCGCGATCGATGGTGCCGATGATTTTAAGAATGCTGGCGCCCTGGGCCTCGATCACTTTGGCGGCTTCAAGAATCTGGCCGCCGGTGGTGCAGACGTCTTCGACGAGGACCACTTTGTCATCGGCGGCGAGCTTGCCTTCGAGCTGCTTGGCGGTGCCGTATTCTTTTTTCTGATTGCGGATGAACAAACACGGAATGCCGCTGGCCATCGATGCGGCGCTCACCAGCGGAATGCCGCCCAGCTCGGCGCCGGCGAGTTTGGTCACACCTTCGGGCAGGCGCTGCGCAAACATTTTGCCCAGTTCGGCCAGAATATCCGGCTGCGTGCTGAACAAGTATTTATCGAGGTAGTAATGGCTCTTGCGGCCGCTGCGCAGTGTGAACTCGCCCTTGAGGAGCGACACTTCGGCAATTCGTTCGGCGATTTGTTTGGAAGTCATGGGCGCAGAGGATAACCCAAGCGCCGTCACGCGTCACCGTGCAGATTCGGATCTTCGGCATCGGCGAGGGCGTCCGGATCGTTGGGATCTTCGACGTAGGCCGGCGCCGGATTGTCATCTTCGAAGTCGTCGCCGTGATAGAAATCCCAGGCCTGCAGAATCTGCGGCGGGTCGACGGGAAGGCCCAGTTCTGGACTGCTGAGCGCTACCTGCGTGAGCCGTGTGAGTGTGTCTTCGCCCTTCACCAGGTGGCCGAACACGGTGTATTGGCCGTCGAGCTGGGCACAGTTTTCACGGTTCAGGCAGATGAAGAACTGGCTGCCGCCGGAGTTGGGATCGGTCGGCACGCGCGCCATCGAAAGCGTGCCGCGCTCGTGCGGCTTGTCGTTGAATTCGGCGTCGACGCGCCAGCCGGGATCGCCGGTGCCGTCGCCGTTCGGGCAGCCGCCCTGCACGATGAAGTCGCGGATGATCCGGTGAAAAGTCAGGCCGTTGTAAAACCCGGAGTGAATCAAGCTGTTGAAATGCTCGACATGCTGCGGCGCCACGTCGGACCAGAGTTCGAAAACCAGATCGCCTTCGGTGGTTTCGAATTTCACGCGTGGATATTTTTCGGCATGGTCGTTCATCGGCGCACCTCGCGTGGTGCGGCGGGCACCAGTTCGGCCTTCAGCAGCATCGGCGCTTTGACCGGCTTGCCGGCCTGCGGATCAGCCAGCGGTGTGGCGCCGATTTTTTTAACGACGTCCATCCCCGTGATCACTTCACCGAAGGCGGCATAGTTGTTGTCGAGATGGGCCGGGGCACCCAGGCAGATGAAGAACTGGCTGCCGCCGGAATCCGGATTGCCGGAGCGCGCCATCGAGAGTACGCCAGGCGTGTGTTTTTTTGGATTGCGCTCCAGATCAATCATGTGGCCGGGCCCGCCCATGCCGGTGCCGGTCGGATCGCCGCCCTGGATCACAAAGCCCGGTAGCACACGATGGAAAGGCAGATCGGTATAGAGCCCGCCCGCCACGAGGTCGCAGAAGTTCTTGGCCGAGTTCGGCGCATCGGCGTGATAGAAGCGCGCGGTGAGCAAGCCTTCGGAGGTATGCATCACAGCATGCTGCTCCACGAACACGCGCAGGCCCATGGGTTTGCCTTTGCGCTCCTGCTTGAGGTGTTCGCGCAAACTCGGATCCGGCGGCCAGAGCGGCACGACGGCAATCGGCGCGCCGATGGATTTGCCTTCGGCATCGAGCCCCTGAACATAATGGGTTTGGCCGTCCCAGATCTTCGGGAGCAGAGCGCCCAGATCGAGTGTTGTGCTGTCGGCGGGAACGACCGCTTCGGCTTGAAGCGCATTGTCCGGTGACAGCAACGCGAGTTTGGTGGGCGGTTGTTTTTCAATCGAGAGCGTGACCGGATGGTCGGGTTGAAAATACAACCGGACCGGATTCAGCAACACCATGACCAAGGCAAGCGTTTTCATGTTCAGGTTCCGTCAGCGTCAGCGTTTTTTGGGTTCGTAGGCGTGATCGCGTTTGCGGATCACCGTGGCGCGATTGATGGTGTCGGGCTTCGGTCCCGACTGCCGTGGATCAATACGCTCAAGCTGGTCGACGTGTTCCATGCCTT
Source organism: uncultured Phycisphaeraceae bacterium (assembly GCA_942491355.1). Taxonomy (GTDB): domain Bacteria; phylum Planctomycetota; class Phycisphaerae; order Phycisphaerales; family Zrk34; genus CALOAZ01. The sequence continues at coordinate 16,903 of CALOAZ010000116.1, read as the reverse complement.
CGATCACGCGGCCGAATACGGTGTGCTTGCCGTTGAGATGATCGGTGGGCACAAACGTCAGAAAGAACTGGCTGCCGCCGGTGTCGCGCCCGGCATGCGCCATGCTCAGCGAGCCACGAAAGTGTTTGCGCGCGTTCGGTTCGTCGCATTCACAGGCGATGCGCCAACCCGGGCCGCCCGAACCGCTGCCGGTCGGACAGCCGCCCTGCGCCATGAAGTTGGCGATCACGCGATGAAAGGTCAGGCCGTCGTAATACCCCTGCTCGACGAGATGCACGAAGTTTGCCACGGCGTTGGGCGCTTCGTTCTCGAGCAGTTCGATCACGACATCGCCTTTGGAGGTTTCGAATTTCACGCGCGGCAGATCATCGGCTTCGGCTTCGCGGGCGCGAATGTCCTGCTCAGTCTTCCAGTAGTGCACGTAGCGGCGCACGGTGTCGAGATACTGCTCGGCCATGCCGCTGAGCGGGCCTTCGGCCTGAGCCTTCTCGAATGTGGCCAGAGCAGTATCGAAATCATTGGCCGCAAAAGCGCGGACGGCTTCTATTTCAAGGGGATTCGGCATGGGCGGCATTGTAGGCCGCTCATGCGATACGTGCGACGGCCTGAATCACTGCTTCGAGAGGAATGCGATTGACGGGCCCTGATGTACCGGGCCACAGTGCGATCACGCGCGGTCCCTGCGGCTGCCACACCGCCGGATCGGTGGGGCCGAACATCGCCACGGTGGGGATGCCCAATTGCGCCGCGAGATGTGCCGGGCCGCTGTCGTTGCCGACGAAGACGCTGGCGCGCACAAGGACTTCAGAGAGTGCGATGACATCCTCGGGTTCGATCAGTTCAAAAGTATTGCGCCAATGCGCCAGTTGTTCGTGTGTCATTCGATCGCGTTCCACTTCGCCCATGATGGCGATGGCCGGTCGACCGATGGCTTGGAGATGTCGCATCAACGCTTCGAATCGATCAAGCGGCCAGCATTTATCACGACCACCACTGCCGGGATGCACCACGACTGGGCCGTCCGGATGGCGTCGCCAGGTTGGGGCGATCGGTTCGAGCGCAAGGCCCTGACAGCGCAATTGATGGTGATGAAATTCAAGGATGCTGTGGGCCCAGCTTGGCGTGGGGCGTGATTCGACGAACAGGCATGTGATTTGGGGCGCCAAGGCCGTCACGTTTTTTGCCCATGTATCGCGACCGTTGCTGATGAAGCTCACCAGGCTTGAAGCGCCGCGCAACACAGCGCGCACATCCTCGCCCACTTCGAGGTGGGCTGCGGGCGCGAACAGACGCCCCCACTCCGGGGTTTCGCCATCCATGGCGGTGATTTGATCCATCCAGCGCGCCGCGAGGCGCGCTTTGTTGTGCGGACCGATGAGTTGCAATGGAGCCATGGCGCGCAGTGTGGGCCAAAGCAGCACCGAATCGCCTAGAGCGCCAGCGAAAAACACGAGCGTGTTCAAGCGGGTTCTGGGCATGACGCTTCAATATCCCGAATGACGGCGTCATAAAGCTGGCCGGTCACCGGACCGGGCTTGCCCGTGCGGATGACATGCTTCTCCACGCGCACCACCGGAAGAATCAACCAGCTGGCATTGGTCAAAAATAATTCGTCGGCGCCGAGTACATCCTGAATCGTCAGCATTTTGCGTTGGACTTCGAGGCCGAGTGCCGTGGCTTGTTCGATGACGGCTGCGCGGCGCGTGCCTGGCAGCACGGCGCTGGGCAATCCACCGTCGGGTTCTTCGCCACGGGCGATGGGTGTCAGCAGTACGCCATCTTTCACCACGAAGGCATTGGAGACCGCGCCACCGCAAAGATGATTCGTCACCGAAAACCAGAGTGTTTCAGCGGCACCTTGTGCCGCAGCGGTGTTGAGCGTGCGCAGGCGCGGCCAGTAGTTCAGCGTTTTGTGTCCGGCATGCGGATCGAACGGATTGGCTTTCGGATCGGCAATGGTCACCGGCACGCCGTCGGTCCAGACCGCTTGCGGATACACCGTGGGCGCTGTGACATGGATCATCACCGTCGGTGTATGCGCCGGAGCCTGGCCACCCGCTCGCGCAGCTCCAAGCAAAGCCAGATCGCCACCGGTGATCGTCAGGCGAATGCGAGCTTCAGTCATCGCGTTTTTTTCCAGCGTGGCTGAAACGGCCTGAAGCAGCGGCGCGGGATCCATGCGCCGCGTGAGCCCGAGTTCAAGGGCGCTATCAGCAAGGCGCTGCGCATGTTGTTCGCCGCGATAAACGCATCCTTGATAGGCGCGCATCGTTTCGAAAAGGCCCACCGCATGTTGTGTGCCGGCATCGAATGCGCTGAGCCGCGCTTCGGATTCTTCCACGAATTGGCCGTTCAGATAGACAAACATGGGTGGCATGATAGATCAAGATGCCCGCGAAAGGCGATCAGGCCGTTGGATCGCTTCGCAGTGTGCCGGAGAAAACAGTCACGGCTTGTCCACTGAGCATGGCGCGATTGCCTTCGAGACGCACGCGGACGTGGCCGCCGCGCGCGGAGCATTGTCGGCCGAGCAGTTCGGTTTTTTTCAGTTGCGCCGCCCAGTAAGGCCCCAGAGCGCAGTGGGCCGATCCGGTGACCGGATCTTCATCGATGCCGCAGGCCGGCGCGAAAAAGCGACTTACGAAATCAGCTTCTTCCGTTTCCGTCGCACGGGCAGTCACGGTGACGCCGCGATACGGCCATCGGCGCACGGCGTTCAAATCGGGGGACAGCGCGCGTACGGCTTCAGATTGTGCAAGAACAATCAGAAGATCGGTGCCGTCGGTCTGCGTGTCGAGGACTTCTGTGCCCCGCGCGCCGTGATCAGATCGGTCGGAGGCGCGATCGGCGTGAGTCGTGCCGCAGGAAAATCCAATTCAATCTGGTCGGCAAGACGTAACGCTGAGAGCCGACCGCTGCGCGTTTCGAAATGCACGGCCGAATCGCCATCCCAGTGCCCCGCTTCGTGCAGCACATGCGCGGTGGCGAGCGTGGCGTGTCCGCAGAGATCGACTTCGACGGTGGGTGTGAACCAGCGCAAGCCGAAAACATTTTTCGTTTGCGGCACGACGAAGGCGGTTTCGGAAAGATTCATTTCGGCCGCGACGCGCGCCATCCATCCGGCGCTGGTCGGCGCTTCGAGCAGAACCACGGCCGCCGGATTGCCGGCAAACGGCACGTTTGTAAACGCATCGACCTGATACAGCGGCGTACTCACGTGGCTTCTCCAAGCCATTGCGCCAGTGCGGCGCGGCACGCAGCGGCTTTGTCGTGTGTTTCGCGCCCTTCGGCGGCGGGATCCGAATCGGCGACGATGCCTGCGCCGACATGGCAGTCGATGGTGCCCGTGCGGCCGTCAATCACCATGGTGCGAATGGCGACGTTGAGGCACAGCGCCTCGCGCGAAATCCATCCGATCGCCCCGCAATAAGGACCACGCGGTACCGGCTCGAGTTCATCAATGATCTGCATTGCACGGATCTTTGGCGCGCCGGTCACCGATCCACCCGGCAATGTGGCGCGCAGCAGATCGACCACATCGAATCGTTCGTGCAGGTGGCCGGTGATCGTTGCCACGCCGTGATGCACGGTGGGATGCGATTCAATCGTGCGGGCCGAATCCACGCGCACGGATCCGTAGCGGCAGACGCGGCCCAAGTCATTGCGCATCAGATCCACGATCATGTGCAGTTCTGCGGCATCCTTGGCGCTGTCGATCAGTGCTTGCGCGGGCTGCGTGGCCGGGCGCGTGCCTTTGATGGGCCGCGTGGTGACCTGCTGGTCTTTCAGTTCAAGAAACAGTTCCGGACTGGTGCACAAAAGGTAGCGGTCGTCCGGCAGTTCCAGATGTGCGCCGTACCACGCCGGACTGCTCTGCGCGAGACAAGCGTAAAGCGATCGAAGCTCAGATGGAGCCAAGGGGCGTCGCGTTTCGAAACGCAGACGCTGTGCCAAATTCACCTGGAACACATCGCCCGCCGCGATATAAGTCAGTGCGCGGCGCACGGCCTGTTCGTATCCACCGGCTTCGAAACTGCTGGTGAATGGCGTCGGTTTTGCGGCGCACGGCATGGGAGATGGGGATTCAGGTCCCGGTGCCAGAAGTTCGGCATTTGGGCAGTAGGCCAGCTCGATGAGCGGCCAGCGCGACTCGACCGCCGGCCGGAGTTTGCCCGGTTCGATCAAACGTCCCACGTCATAGGCGAAATAGCCGAGCCAGCGCCCGGGGAGAGTCGAATCGAATAATACGTTGCGCAGGTCATCCCACGGCCGGCCGGTCATGGATCGTGCGGGACCGGTCCAGTGGGTTTTGCCATCGGCGGTCACGCTGAACCAAGCCGCAGGCGATCCGCCCCACCAGGACTGCTGAGCCCAGCGCGGATGCGGTCTTCCTGAATGGAGCAGAAGCTGCGGATCATCCTTCGAAGCGGCCATCAGCCGAGCCAGCGCAGCGTCGGACGTCGCAGGCGACGCGGTCACGGCCGATTGACGATCCATGAGGCCATACTATACTTTGCGATCCCTTTTCGCCCGTGCGCTACGGGCAAAGACCCATTACACCCTAAGGGAAATGCCGGTTTTCCGGCGGCGTCCATTCGTACGACGCTTCTCCTACTCACTGAAAGAGGATTGCACCCGATGGCCAAGAGCAAGACCAGCGGCAAGGGCAACAAGCGCGTGTTTTACTTCGGTAAGACGCGCACCGACGGCAACGGCAAGATGAAGCAACTGATCGGCGGCAAAGGTGCGAACCTTGCCGAAATGACCAGCATCGGTCTGCCCGTGCCTTGCGGATTCACCATCACCACCGAAATGTGTGCGGATTACTATCGCAACGGCAAGAAAATGTCGGCCGCTCTGCTTGAAGACGTGCGCAAGAGCGTGGCCACGATGGAGAAGGAAACCGGCAAGAAGTTCGGTGATCGCTCCAATCCGCTTCTGGTTTCGGTGCGTTCGGGCGCGGCCCTGTCGATGCCCGGCATGATGAACACGATTCTCAACCTCGGCCTCAACGATGAATCGGTCGCCGGTCTGGCCAATGCCACCGGCAATCCCCGATTTGCCTACGACGCCTATCGCCGACTGATCAACATGTACGGCGACGTGGTGATGGAAGTCGGCCACGAGTACTACGAGCACGCATTCGACAAGGTCAAGCGCAAATACAAAGTGGCCCTCGATACGCAGGTGCCCACCGAAGGTCTGATCGAACTGGTGCAGGCTTATAAGGATGTGTACCGCAAGCACACCAAGCAGGCCTTCCCGCAGGATCCGATTCATCAGCTCGCGCTGGCCATTGAGGCGGTGTTCAAGAGCTGGAACAGCGACAAAGCCATTTCGTACCGCCGCATCGAAGGCATTCAGGGTCTGGCCGGTACGGCCGTCAACGTGCAGTCGATGGTCTTCGGGAACATGGGCGAAGACTCGGGCACGGGCGTGGCGTTCACGCGCAACCCCTCGACCGGTGAAAACAAGTTTTACGGCGAATTTCTCGTCAATGCCCAGGGCGAAGACGTGGTGGCCGGTATTCGTACGCCGCAGCCTGTCGAAGAAATGCCCAAGTGGTCGGCTCCCGGCTTCAAGACCATCGGCAAAGACGTTCACAAGCAATTGCTGGCCATCAAGACCAAACTCGAAAAGCACTACCGTGACGTGCAGGACATCGAGTTCACCATCGAAACCGGCAAGCTGTATATGCTGCAGACCCGCAACGGTAAGCGCACCGGTGCCGCCGCAGTGAAGATTGCCTGTGACATGGCCAAAGAGAAATTGATTGATGAAAAAACGGCCGTGCTGCGCGTGCCGCCGAACGATCTGAACCAGCTTTTGCTGCCGTCGTTCGATCCGAAAGCCCCGCGCACCGTGTTGACGCGCGGTTTGCCCGCTTCGCCGGGTGCGGCTTCGGGCAAATTGGCCTTTTCAGCTGACGAAGCCGTGGATCGTGCTCACGAAGGTGAGAAGGTCCTGCTGGTCCGTAAAGAAACGAGCCCGGAAGACGTCGAAGGCATGCACGCCGCGGTGGGTATCCTCACGAGTACCGGCGGCATGACCAGTCACGCAGCCGTGGTGGCCCGTGGTTGGGGCAAGTGCTGCGTGGCGGGTGCCGGCGAGATCCACATCGACGAAAAAACCAAGAAGATCACGATCAACGGCAAGAAGTACGGCGTGAATGACGTGCTGTCGATCGACGGCTCGACCGGTGAAGTGATGGTCGGAGCGGTCGCGACACGTGCGCCGTCCATGTCGGGCGATTTCGCCAAGCTCATGGGCTGGGCCGACAAGTACCGCAAGCTCGGTGTTCGCACGAATGCCGATACGCCGGCCGACTCGAAGCGCGCCCGCGAATTTGGAGCCGAAGGCATCGGCCTGTGCCGCACCGAACACATGTTCTTTGAAGGCGAGCGCATCATTGCGATGCGCGAAATGATTCTCGTCGAAACCGAAGCGGCCCGTCGTACGGCCCTCAAGAAACTGCTGCCTTTCCAGCGCAAGGATTTCGAAGGTATCTTCGCGGCCATGAAGGGCCTGCCGGTGACGGTCCGCCTGCTGGATCCACCGCTGCATGAATTCTTGCCGCACGATGCCAAGAGCCAAGGCGAATTGGCGAAGATTCTGAAGATCACACCGGCCAAGGTGAAGCAGCGCGTGTCGCAGTTGCATGAAATGAATCCGATGCTGGGCCATCGCGGCTGCCGCCTGTCGATCACATATCCCGAAATTCTCGAGATGCAGGTCACGGCGATCACCGAAGCGGCGATCAACTGCAAGAAAAAGAAGATCGATGCCAAGCCCGAAGTGATGATTCCGCTGGTCGGCACGGTGAAAGAACTGGCCTTGCTTCGCGCTCTGGCCGAGAAAACCATCGCGGCCGTCAAGAAAGACAAGAAATACAGCGGCAAGCTGGATATCTCGATCGGCACGATGATCGAAATCCCCCGCGCCGCGTTGACCGCCGATGAAGTGGCGACCGAAGCCGAATTCTTCAGCTTCGGCACCAACGACCTGACGCAGATGACCTTCGGTTACAGCCGCGACGACGTGAACACCTTCCTGCCCGATTACATCGCGCAGGAACTGCTTGAGAAGGATCCGTTTGCGTCGCTCGACACCACGGGTGTGGGTCAGCTGGTTGAAATGGCGGTTAAAAAAGGTCGCGCCACACGCAAGAAGATCAAGCTCGGCATCTGCGGCGAACACGGCGGCGATCCTGCTTCGATCGCGTTCTGCCACAAGGTTGGTCTGGATTATGTCTCGTGCAGCCCCTTCCGCGTGCCGGTCGCGCGACTGGCTGCGGCGCAGGCCGCGCTTCGCAAGTAATTCACTTGTGATTGAGTGAAAACGAACACGCCGCTCCGGCTTTTGCCGGGGCGGCGTTTTTTATGGGGCAAACAATCTCAGGCCGGCTTTGCAGATGCGATAAGCGATTTCGAACGGTCCCCAACCTGCGCGGCTGGCTCCCACCATCACGATCAGCAAGACCACGAGCATGGCCGATTGAAGCTCGGGCGCCCGAATCCACTGCCGGTAGCCCGCGTGAAAATTGGCCAGGATCGAAGACCCGTCGAGTGGCGGGATGGGCAGCAGATTGAAAAGCGCCAGCGCCACATTGGTCGTGGTGAAGATCCAGAGAACCTGCTGGCCATTGGCGATCATGGGGTCGGTGGTATCGGGGTCGAGTGGTCCACCGAGGCGCATCCAAAGGCCCAGTATCACCAGAGCGACCAGAGCCAGAGCGAGATTCATCGCCGGGCCGCTCCCGAAACGATGGCTTGGCCATAGCGCGAGCGAAAACGCAGCGGATTCACCGGCATGGCGCCGAAGGCGATGCCGGTGAAGACAAACAGTAACAACGACACCGACCCCATGTGGACCATCGGATTGAAGGTCATGTGCCCGAGTTGGATTGGTGTGTCGTCGCCCTGCCGAATGGCCGCCCAGCCGTGCGCCAGTTCGTGCAAACAGATGCTCACCACCACCGTCAGTGCGGTCGCGAAAAAAAACAGCGGATCATCGCGCAGCGTGAGAATAAACACGGGTCGGATTGTAACGCGGGTCGGAAAAAAGAATCTTAAGTCTCAGCAGAACGCGTCGTGCTTCAAACGCAGGCATCCGCTAAACTGCAAGCGATAAGCAGGCTCCTTCTACTCCGGTGAGGTACGCCCTTGGCAGCCCGGCAAAACGGCGGATCGCGTAAATATTTCGTCCTCGACACCAACGTCCTGCTGCACAACGCCAATGCGTTGTTCATGTTCAAGGACAATCACGTCGTGATTCCCTTCACGGTGATCGAGGAACTCGATGGATTCAAGAAAAACAATGACGACACCGGACGCAATGCGCGGCAGGTGATTCGCCACCTCGATCGACTGCGCCGCAAGGGCAAGCTGCGAGGGTGTGGGTTGGAATGATTCGGGTGGCACGGTGAAAGTGGATTTCGGCCGCTATGACACGCTGCCGATCCACAATGCCTCAAGCCCCGACAATCGCATCATTGCGGTGGCCCACCAGCTCACGCAGCAGGGTTTGCCGACGGTGTTCATTTCGAAAGACATCAACGCCCGCATCAAGTCCGACGCGCTCGGTGTGCGCACGATGGACTTCGAGGCGCAGAAAGTCGACGCCGATCGTTTGTATCGCGGCTATGTCAATGCAGCGGTGGATCACGCGTTTATCGATCAGCTGTATGAGGAAAAACAATTGCCCATGTCGGTGTTGAGCGGCGTGCTCAAGCCGAATGGCAATGGCAATCGCCCCGTGCCTGCGATCGTGGATGACGACGATGACGATGAGGGACATGCGCCAAGCGTGGAAAATCTGCCCACAGCCAAGCCGCTGTTGTATGCCAACCAGTTCGTGATCCTGCAAGACAAGCTCGAACCTTCACACACAGGCCTGGCTCGCCGCTTGGGCGATACCGACCGTATCATTCCGGTGACAGGTCCGCGTAAGCCGGTCTTCGGCATCATGGGACGCAATGTGCAGCAGACCATGGCGCTGGATCTGCTTCTCGATGACGACATCAAGCTCATCACGATGCTTGGCACCGCTGGCTCGGGCAAGACCTTGCTGGCGCTCGCCGCAGGCATGACCAAAGTGCTCAAGGAAGAGCGCTATGACCGCATGCTCGTGGCCAGGCCGATCATGCCGCTGGGGCGTGATATCGGTTTTCTGCCGGGTGACATCAACGAAAAGCTTTCGGCCTGGATGCAGCCGATCTTCGACACCCTGACGTATCTGCTTTCGACGCGCGGCGCGATCGTCACGCATACGGATAACAAGTCGCCCGAAGCCCGCATCAAGGCGCTGCTCGACACCGGTCAGATCGTACTCGAACCCCTGACATATATTCGCGGGCGGTCCATCCCCAATCAGTTCATGATCGTGGACGAAGCGCAGAACCTGACGCCGCACGAAGTAAAAACCATCGCTTCGCGCGTGGGCGAAGGCACCAAGCTGATTCTCACGGGCGATGTGGCTCAGATCGACAATCCCTATTTGGATTCCTCTTCCAACGGCCTGTCTTTCGTGGTCGAGGCGCTCAAGGGCCAGGGCATCGTGGCCCATGTGACGCTGGAGAAATCCGAGCGCAGCGATCTGGCCAGCCTGGTCGCCGAACGGCTCTGATCACCTCGCGCGGCGTGGTACACTTTCCGGCGATGGTGCTATCCCTCAACGAAACCGTGGCGGCCTTAGGCAAGTTGGCTCCATTGGAGTTGGCCGCCGATTGGGATCATGTCGGACTTCAGATCGCACCCAGCGAACCGGGATCCATCCGCCGTATTTTTCTCACGATTGATCTGACCGAACCGGTCCTTGATGAAGCCATCGACGCGAAGGCTGATTTGATCGTGGCTTATCATCCACCGATGTTCGGCGGTCTCAAGCGATTGACCGGTTCGGATCCGAAGGCTCGCCTGGCCTTGCGCGTGATCGAATCGGGAATGGCGGTTTACAGCCCGCACACGGCGCTCGATGCCGTCGTCGGAGGCATGACCGACTGGCTCGTCGAAGGCCTGGGCGCTGTGGCGAATGTTTCGCCGATTCAACCCGCCAAACGACACGATTCGAAACAGGCTCTGAAGCTGGTGGTTTTCGTGCCGGCCGATCACGCCGATCGCCTGCGTCATGAACTAACGCGAGTGGGCGCAGGATGGATCGGCGCATATTCGCATTGCTCATTCAATCTATCGGGCACCGGAACGTTCTGGGGTCATGAAGGCGCTAACCCGGTGGTGGGCGAAGCCGGGCGCTATGAGACGGTGGAAGAAATTCGGATGGAGATGGTCTGCCCGCGCGGAGCGCTGACCGAAATCGCCGGCGTGATGGAAAGCCACCACCCTTACGAAGAACCGGCGTGGGAGCTTTATCCGCTCGAAGCCAAAGTGCTTGCGGGCGCGGGTTCCGGGCGCATCGCCGAATTGAGCGCTCCGGCCTATCTCGCGCAGATGGTGCAGCGCGTGAAGAAACACTTGAATTTGAAGCGTGTGCGCGTGGCTGCCGCCGAAGCACATCTGGCGGGTGAACCGATCGCGCAGGTTGCCGTGTGTCCCGGCGCGGGCGGCTCACTGTTTGAAGGCCTGGATGGGCCGGATCTCTACCTGACCGGTGAGATGCGGCATCACGATATTCTTGCGAAGGTGGCTTCGGGTGCTTCGGTGATTCTCACCGATCACACGAATACCGAACGCGGCTATCTGCCGATCTTTCGCGATCGGCTGGTCGCGCTTCTGGGAAAAAAGGCAAGGGTCGATATCTCGACCGTCGACCGCGATCCGCTTGAAATCCAGTGAAGGTGCTTACGCTCGGTAGCTGGCGCGACATCCGGGCGCCTCGGTCACGGTCACGCGCACCAGTCGTGCGGGAGCCGGGACGCCGGGTGCAATGACTTTGTAGAGATGTTCGGCCACGCGTTCAGCTGAAGGATTCAAACCGGCAAAGGCCGGGTGTGCGTTGAGATCAGCTTGATCAAGAGCCCCCGTGGCATCGCCCACCACGCGCTCCAGTTCGTGAAAATCCATCACCACTTCGATCGCATCCAGCGTTTCGGATTCGATTTCGACCAGCGTGCGCCAGTCGTGGGCATGCGAGGTCTCCATTGAACCGTCATACAGACGCAGGGCGTGAGCGGCATGAAAAACCCGTTCGATGCGCAATTCGTACATAGCCCGGCAGCATACGGCCGAAGATCAAAACCCGAAACCGGCCCTCCGGTCGGAAGAGCCGCGAGTTTCCGGTGGAGCGGATTTCCCTTACCTTTCTCGCCATGTCTGAAGATGTCTTGATGGTGTCGATCAGTGGATTGCGCGGAATCGTGGGCCGCACGCTCACGCCCGAAGTGGCGGCGCGCTATGCCGCGGCTTTCGGACGGCGTTTGCGCGAAACCACCGGTAAAGCGCAGCCACTGGTGGTGCTGGGACGCGACGGCCGACCTTCGGGACCGGAATTGGTGGATGCTGCCGCCCGCGCCCTGGCTTCGGTGGGTTGTCGGGCGATCCGATTGGGTGTGGCCACCACGCCGGGAACCGCAGTGATGGTGCTGCATCTGGGCGCCGATGGCGGCATCGTGGTGACGGCAAGTCACAACCCGTCGCAGTGGAACGGCATGAAGCTGTTGCGGCACGATGGTGTGGCGCCGCCGCCGGAAGAAGCGCGGCGCATCATTTCAGATTTTGAATCCGCACCGCCGCCGACCTGCGCGGATGCCGCTGCTGTCGAGGATGATGATCGCGCGGCAGTCATTCATGCGCAGCGCATCGTCGAACACATCGACGTGGCGGCCATCCGCAAGCGCCGCTTTCGTGTGGTGATTGATTCGGTCAACGGTTCCGGCGGTCCCGGGACCGCCCCACTGCTTGAAAAGCTGGGTGTTGATGCGGTGCGTCTGTTTGCCGCGGGCAACGGGCAGTTCCCGCATCCGCCCGAACCCACCGCAGAACACCTGACGGGCTTGTGCGATGCGGTGCGCGAACACGGCGCCGCGGTGGGTTTTGCACAGGATCCGGATGCCGATCGTCTGGCGCTGGTGGATGAAACCGGTCGTTATGTCGGTGAGGAATACACGCTGGCACTGTGTGCGCAGCGCGTGTTGCAGCGTCGGCCTGGTCCGGTGGCGACGAACCTGTCGACGTCGCGCATGGTTGAAGATGTGGCGGCCGATCGCGGGTGCCCGGTGTATCGCACGCCCGTGGGCGAAGCGAATGTGGCGGCTTCGATGCGCGCCCATAATGCCGTGATCGGCGGCGAGGGCAACGGCGGCGTGATCTGGCCGGTGATCTCGCACATCCGCGACAGTTTGGCGGGTATCGCGTTGGTACTGGAATTAATGGCCATGAGCGGCAAGCCGCTGAGCGAACTGGTCAATGCCATCCCGCGCTATGCCATCGTCAAAGACAAGCAGCCGATCGAAGCGGGTGCCGCCGCCGCCATCGAGCGTTTGCGCTCGGCATATTCGGATCGTCCGATCGATCTGCAGGATGGCCTGCGCATCGAAACCGAAACAGGCTGGGTGCACGTGCGGCCTTCGAATACCGAACCGATTTTGCGCATCATTGCCGAAGCCGAAACCGAACCCGCCGCCCGCGCGATGATTGATGAAATCCGTTCGCGCATGCGTTAGTGGATGTGCGGTATGCGTTCAGGGCGCGGGCGTTGTTTCGGGCACGTTCAGATCGGCATCGAATACGCGTTCGGACATCATGCGCTGGCCGTTGAGATGGGTGAATTGAGCGACCAGGCGCACGCGCGGCGCCGGTCGTCGATCCAGCTTCAGGCGGAACACGTACGTGCGCGTGATCGGATCGTAATGGCGTCGATGCTGATTGAGTGTGTGCAGCGGCGCTTCCCAGACACCTTGGCGCCGACCGCCTTCGGCTTTTGAGGCCACGGCAGGGACGTCGTAAAGCTCTAGTCGAACCACGCCATCGGATTTGGTGACATCCTCAAGACGATCCAACAGGCGCAGTCGCGCTTCGAGGACCCAGCCGCGATCCCGACGGTCAAAAGACACGCTGGAGAAGGGATGCACTTCCAGCGATACGGGCTCGAAAAGTCTCGGCTGAACAGAAACGGCGTCTGGATCGATGACCGCAGGCGCCGGCGGAGCTTTGGTCGCACAGGCCCACAGGCCCAGAATCAGAACACCGAAGAAGCCGCGTAAAACAAACGACATGCCTGCTACCGTAGACGGGCTTTTGCCAGTCTTCAAGCGGGTTGGTAATCCACGGGGCCTGCCCATACGATGATCGGCATGGTGGCCGCGGAATGGCCGCCATGACCAAGGGAGATTTTCAATGCCGTATCCTGAACTGATGGTGGCACCGATGCGCGAGGATTTGTCTCGCATCGGCTTCGACGAACTCAAGACCCCGGAGGCGGTCGATGCCTTTCTGGGCGTCAAAGGCGATACCGCAATGGTGGTGGTGAATTCGGTATGCGGCTGTGCCGCAGGCAAATGTCGGCCTGGCGTGGGCATGAGCCTTCAGGCCGAACCCAAACCCGATCGTCTGGGGACCGTATTCGCCGGCAATGATGTGGAAGCGACCCAGCGCTTGCGCGAAGCATTCCCGCAGGTGCCGCCTTCATCACCGTCGATTTTTCTGTTCAAAGACGGCGCGCTGTTTGATTTTGTGCCGCGACACCTGATTGAAAATCAATCGGCTGAGGCCATCGCGGCCCATCTGCGCCAGCTCTTCGAAAAAATGACGGCGGCGTGAATGGATCGCACTTTTTCACATCATGAAAAGCACGGCGCCCTTCACGGCATCACGGTGCTGGTCGAGACCCGGGACGGTCGGATGATTGTGGGTCGTTGCCATGAGGCCAACGACCGGCATGTGTTGTTGCTGGATGCCGATACCCACGAGGGGGCGCGTGAGTCCGAAACCGGCCAGGCCTGGCTGGATCGTGCCACGCGTTGGGGTGTGTTCGCAAAGATTCCCACGCTGGATCTGCCGATGGCCGAAGTGGCTTCGGTGACGCCGCTGGGTGATCTAGCGCAGGCCTGATCGAACCGACGGGAAAATAAAACCATCAAAAAACCCCGCTGACATTCAGCGGGGTTTTTTGATGGACGGGGATGGACGGGCAGATCAGCCGGCCGTCGGCGGCTCAAGAATTTCGATGTGGGAGTAAGCATCGAGGTTGAGCTCAATTGTTTCACCATCGGTTTTTCGCAGCGTCAGGCGATCGAGCCAGAGTTTGTCGTGACGGCTGTGGGCGAACCAGGATCCGGTTTTGGATTGTCCGTAGCGCACCACGCGACCGACGATCTGGCTGGTCCAGACATCATCGCGCTGAGGAATCTGCTGGGTCACCTGCACCAGGGCGCCGGGAACCAGGCCTTCAGGGTCGGAGATGGAAGTCGATTCAACGTTCATGGTGCGACAGTCTAGCATCGACGGCGGTGTGTCGTCACGTCGCAGGATCCGGACATCCTGCGGGCCGTGAATTGCATATTCGATGCCCGCCCATCGAATTCTTCGCCCGAACGCACTGCTCACGATCAACATCCAGAAAATGCCCATCCAGATCGGTGTGCCCAGACATTCGAGCCACCAGATGCCGGCGAGATCTCGGGCGGGGGCGCGATTCTGTTCTTCAAACACCGCGGCGAAGACCGCGCGGCGCCCCAAGCCGCGGGCGAGATCGAACAGCATTACCAAGCCTGCTGCGCACAGTCCCCAGAGTGAAAGCAGGCCCAGCAGGGTCCACAGCGCGGCAGCCCAGCCGGTCAGATAAAAACCCGAGACCCCCAAAGCCCCCCACCATGTGCCAGGTGCATGGGTGCGCGTGATCAGCAGTTGGCGACGCCCGAATTCGAACAGAGATGACCAGGAAAAATGCACCGGCGACAGCGGCATGGCCAGCGGCGTGAAATAAATCGGAAAACCGGTGGCTCGCACCGCACGCGACAGTTGGTAGTCATCGCTCAGCGCGCCGTCTAAATGGCCGATCAGATCCGATTGCTCAATGATGTCGCGTCGAATCGCCATGGAGCCGCCCCAGGCGTGATTCCATCGGTCGCGCCCGAACATCGTCGCGACCGAGGCATTGATGACACAACCCACGCGCGTGGCCAAATGGTTGTCATCGGGCACCATCCATCGATAAGACGTGGCTGCGCCGCGCGACGGGCGCATGGCGGCGGTGACCATCGCCTGTAACCAGTCGGGGCCGGGAACGGCGTCGGCATCGGCAAAGACCGCGACCGAATCGTCCGGCCGTCGTGAGCGCAGCGCACAAAGTTGATTGTGAACTTTCTGGCCACCGCGCGCAGGGCGCCCGGCGACCAGCAGTGAGATTTCCTGCAGCATGTCGGAGCGTGGGATGTGGGCAATCAGTTCACGCAGCAGGGCATGGGCGGGATCGGCTTCGGATTCGACGACGAAGGTCAGGCGATAAGGAATATGGCGTTGGGCGGCAAGACCTTCAACGTGCCGGGCCAGATCGCCCGCTCCCTTGACCGGCACAATCACCAAGGCCCGTTCGATCGCGGAGCCTTCGATCGCGCGTCGACGTTCGAACAGACGCAGGCGCCGTCGAAATCGCGTGACGTTCCACGCGCTCCACAGCGATTGACCGATCCAGAGCAGTAGCAGCGCCGTAAGCCAGGCGGGCGGCGCAGTCAGTGTCATCAGGACCATGGTAAGTCCGAAGCCGGTCAGGGCAACAGCGACTGGCCGGTCATGGCTTTGGGTTGAGCAAGCCCCATCAGCCCCAGGGCGGTGGGAATCACATCGGCCAGGCGACCGCCTTCACGCAGGGCAATGGTTTTTCCTTCAAAAGGCGCATGGACCACAATGCATTCCACGTCGTAAGTGGTGTGTGCGGTGTGCGGGGCATTGTGTTCCGGGTGCCACATCTGTTCGGCATTGCCATGATCGGCGGTGATGACGAGCGATCCCCCTTTGGCCAGTGCTTTGTCTGCAATCGCGCCCACGCAGGCATCGACGGTTTCGATGGCTTTGATCGCAGCATCGAGCTTGCCGGTGTGGCCCACCATGTCGCCGTTGGCGAAGTTGACGATGATCATGTCTTCGCCGTCGTCTGCGTTGATCCGGCCGAGGACGATGTCGCAGACTTCGTTAGCGCTCATCTCCGGCTGCAGATCATAGGTCGCCACCTTGGGCGATTGGGCCATCTGCCGGCCCTCGCCCTCGAAGGGTTCCTCGCGGTAATCGTTGAAGAAGAAGGTGACGTGCGGATATTTCTCGGTTTCCGCGCAGCGGAACTGGCTGAGGCCGAGCTTGCTCAGCCAGTCGCCGCCGATGTCGGTCATCTTCGGCGGCTTGGGAAAAGCGACGTCGACTGGTCATTCGAGATCCCGGTTCGTAGGCGGTCATCGTGACGTAGAACAGGTCGAGTTTGGGGCCGCGGTCGAAGCCTCTTTCACCAGAGTCGGGCGACGGACGGCGTGGCCGTAGAACTCGTCCATGACGAAGGCGCGCGTGATCTCGCGGGGCCGATCCCCGCGGTAGTTGTAGAACAGAACCGTATCGCCATCGGCCACTCGGGTGGAAGCCCAGTCATCCCCGATGGTCCGAACGGTCACAAACTCGTCGCCGTTTTGGCTGTCATTGGTGGGGTTTTCGTAGTAATGGGCGATGGCTTCGGCCGTGGTGTCGAAGTTCGGACAGCGGCTGATCCCGGCCGGTGAGCATCTCATAGGCCAGCTTGACCCGCTCCCAGCGGTTGTCACGGTCCATGGCGTAATAGCGGCCGCAAAGGCTCACGATTCGGCCGATCCCCAGTTTTGCACATTGGGCTTCGATGGCTTCCAGAAAGCTGGCTCCGGTGAAAGGCCCCGAATCGCGGCCATCGGTAAACGCATGAATCACGACCTTGTCGTGCCCCATGGTTTTGCAGAGTTCAAGGCATCCATAAAGGTGATCCAGACGCGCATGCA
>CALOAZ010000115.1:0-20916 GCA_942491355.1 uncultured Phycisphaeraceae bacterium | reverse complement strand
AAAGCTCAAGGTAGGCCTCAAAAAATACAGCCCGCGTCTTCGCAAGCACACGCTGCACAAGATCAAGCGGAAGTGATGTACGCCAGCCGCTGGCTGGCGTCTGAACGCCAGTAGCTCAATTGGTAGAGCAGCGGTCTCCAAAACCGCAGGTTGGGGGTTCGAGTCCCTTCTGGCGTGTGACATTCCGGATCTGATCTATTGTGATTGGATCCCAACGATCAAGAAATCATGGCACTGAATATCTACAAGCATGGACAAGGGTACTGGACACGTTTGCTGAGCGCGATCGGTGGCGGTGTCCTTGTGGTGGCGGGTGCCGAGTGGTTGTGGCGGAATCTCGCCGTTCTGGATCCGAAGTACGGACGATATATTCAGGCAGCCGTGGCGGTATCGGTGTTGGCGGTTTTCGGCGGACTGATGTTCTGGCTGATTGCGGTCAAGCCTCGGACGGGCGATTTCATGATTGCCACCGAAGGCGAAATGAAGAAAGTGAACTGGCCTTCACGGCGCGAAGTGATCGGCTCCACATGGGTGGTGATTTGCTGCGTGGTGCTGCTGGCCAGCTTGTTGTTCGGTGCAGATGCACTGTTTGCCTTCGTCTTCCAGCAGGTCGGAATCCTCGAAAAGTAACGGAGCGATTCGCGCTATGAGCCAGACCGAGAACGAATCGACTGAACCGACCACCGAGACCGAGGCTGTTGAGCCTGCGGCAGAAGCTGTTGCCCAGACGCAGGCGAAGGTTGTCGCAGTGAATGATGAAGACACGCTTGTCACGCCAGGCATGAACTGGTTTGTGTTGCGTGTGGCCTCAAATAAAGAGGATTCCGTTCGCCAGACGCTACTTCGAAAAATCAAGATCGAAGGCTTTGAGCATCTGGTCAATCGCATTCTGGTGCCCACCGAAAAGATCAAGTCGATGAAGGGTGGCAAGCAGAAGATCACCGAACGCAAGCTTTATCCCGGTTACGTGTTTGTGGAGATGCGACTGGAAGATGACGGCCGCATCCCGCAAGACGTCTTTTTCCTGATCAAGGAAACCACCGGCGTGGGCGACTTTATCGGTACCGCGGGCCGCCCGGCTCCGATGCAGATGGAAGAAGTCGAGAAGATGATCGCGGCTTCCAAGAAGCCCGACGAGCAGCCTGAGGTCCGAATGGAATTCGTCCAGGGCGACCCGGTCCGGATCAAGGAAGGGCCGTTCGAAAACATGGAAGGCGTGGTCGACCAGCTGCTGCCGGATCAGATGAAAGTCCGCGTTATTGTCACCATTTTCGGCCGCGCCCTCGCCCGTCGAAATGGAATATTGGCTGATTGAAAAGGCGGACGAATAGTCTCGCTGCAATATCGTGGCGGCAGCCTGAAAATGGGCTCAATTTCAATCGCAAAGTAGGGTTGACTTAAACGCCATCTTATTCGATACTTAACGCCAATTACTCGGTCGAGAGTCTGGATGACCTCGGCGAAGGGTATTGCTGCAGTTTGGCCTTCTCTGGAGATTTAGATTATGGCCGCACGTCGAGTCGCTGGCACCGGTAAAGGAGCCATCTACACGGCTGTCTTTTTCGCTTTCACCACAGTGACCGCAACTGTGTTGGCCATCTTGGCCTATGGCGATCTGGACAAGCAACGCAAGGAAGAAGAGCAGGCTCGTCAGGAGCTTCGCAATTTTTCTTCGGACACCGAGCGAGCAACCACAGATGTGGGACGCCTGTTGGGTGAAGCAAAGAAAAACAACCGCACCGTGGTCAAATATCTCAATGAGCAGATCGACGACCTCAAGCGTGTGGTGACTGGTGATGTCAACGCCAGTGTCGTGGATATCAAGAAGCAGCTGACCGCTATCGGTTTGCCCGACGGTCTGGCGGTGATCAACGTGATCACTGAGCTTCGTGATAAGAACGACGTGAAAGACAAAAACATCGATGGTCTTCAGGCTGAGATCTCAAGCAACAAGAAAGATCTGCAGGCTTTGGCCGCCCGTTATGAAACGATCAAGGGCGAGCGAGAGCAGCAGGTCAAAGTGCTTGAAGAAGCCATCACCAAGTTGTCGGCCGAAATCGAAGTGCATCGCAAGGACACCGACAAGACTTTGGCTGAAGCCAATCAGAAGCATGATGAGTCTCAGGCCAAGGCGGCCGAGCGCCTGCTAGCTGCTCAGAATCAAGCCAAAGGCTTGCAGTCCGAGATCACTAGATTGGAGCTCCGCATCAAGGAGCTTCGCAATGTGATCGCCGAAACCTCGCCCAAGCCTGATCATCTCGTGGGTCAGATTGATGGTCGCATTCTGTCGGTCAACCCCGATCACAATCTGGTGTACATCAATATCGGGCGTCGTGATCACCTGCAGCTCGGCACCACTTTTGAGGTTTATGATCCGGTCCGTGGTGTGGAAGTCACGCCTGATCCCGGCACCGGCAAGCTGGTTCTCAAGCGTGGCAAGGCCACGATTGAAGTGATGGAATTGGATGACGATACATCGGTTTGCCGAATCATCCGTTCATTGCGTGGTCAGACGATTCTGGCCAAGGATCTTGTGGCGAACCTTGTTTACGATCGCAAGCGTCAGTTTAAATTCTTCGTGTTCGGTCAGTTCGATCTGGACGGCGATGGAACCCATACGCTGGCGGATTACAACTTGGTGGTCGAACTGGTTCGCAAGTGGGGCGGCAAGGTCGTTCTCGAAGAAGAGCGCAAGGAATCAGTCGAAGCCATGCTTGGTGCTGAAAAAGCTGAAGAGCTTCAGATTCCGCTGGATACAGACTACATCATCATTGGTTCTGAACCGGAACCACCGGCTCCGCTGAAGGAAGAAGAGAAGCAGCAGCCTGATAGGGTGAAGGCTTGGCTTGAAGCACAGAAATCCTGGAAGCAGTTCTCCCAAATCCAGGATCAGGCCAAGATTCTCTCAGTGCCGATTATCAACCAGCATCGCTTCCTGGATCTGGTGGGTTACTATCGCTGAGATCGCAGAGGGGCCTTCTTGGTTCCGTTAGAAACGTTTGAATTGAATGCAAGACCCCGCCACGAGGCGGGGTCTTCGCTTGAGTGAGCCATGTCGAAAGATCGCAGTCCATCTCGCATTGTGATGTGGCTTCAATATCTGGGGCTTCGCACGGTCGCAAGCTTCTTTTATTTGATCGGGCCGTGGTTGAGCATGCGGATCGCTTCTGCGATCGGGAAGTTGATGTATCGGTGCGTGGGGCGATTGCGTCGGCGTGTTGAGTCGAATATTTCGCGATCCATGCCGGAATGGGATGCTCGGCATGTGTCTCGTGTGGGACGGGATTCAATCGTGCACTTCGTAAAGCTGGGGATCGAAGTTTTGACGTTGCACAGCATCGTCAAAAGAGATATCTGGGCGACCTACATCGATGTGGATCAAACGGATCCCGGTGTGGCCAAGGCCAATGAGCTTTTAAAATCCAATCAGCCGGTGATTCTTCTTGGGGGGACATTTCGGTAACTGGGAAGTGCTCGGATTAATGCTTTCGTGTTGGGGCAATATCATGACGGGCGTGGCGCGTCCCATCGATAACCCGCTGATCAACAACTGGTTGGTTACGCAGCGTGAAATGTATGGTTCGCGTGTGCTCACGAAGTTCGGTGCGACGCAAGAGATGGTCGATGTCATGGAGGCTCATGGCGCGCTGGCTTTTGTGGCGGATCAGAATGCAGGTAAAAAAGGCATGTTCGTGCCATTTTTCGGTTGTCTGGCTTCGAGCTACAAATCGATCGGCCTATTGGCAATTCAATACAACGCGCCGGTGGTGTGCGGGTATGCCATCCGGACAGGCGACATGAAATTCAAGATCGGGATCGAGGATGTCATCCTACCCGAGGACTGGCAGGCGCAGCCGGATGCGCTGTATTACGTGACCGCTCGCTACGCACACGCCATCGAAAAGATGGTGCGCCGGGCTCCTGAGCGTATTTGTGGAATCATCGGCGCTGGCGATCTCGTCCCAAGCACGAATATGCAAACAAGCCAATGCCCGAGGCCATGCGCCGGAAATTGCTGTCACTGGATTGGGTGCAGGAACAGGATCTGGAGCGTCTTGCGACCCCTCTCAGCGACGAAGAAAGAGCTGGTTGACCGTCCGGGGCGCGGCGCAGACAATGTTTTGCCCACCCCCTGATGCGGCATCCGCCGTGGTCTGAATTCATGAGGTTTCGGATTATGGAAGAGAAAGAGACCGACGCCAAAAGGCTGGCTGACAAACGAGTCCTGATCGTGGATGACGATCCGGACGTTCTTGCCATTCTCAAGCAGGCCATGCAGTCAGAGGGAGCCCTGACCCAATGCTGTTCGGACGGCAATTCCGCGGTGCATGTTTGTGAAAGTGATCCGCCGGATCTGATTCTGCTGGACATGATGCTGCCCAAGCGATCCGGGTTCTTGGTGCTGGAACGTGTGAAGCAGCAGGAGAAGCCGCCGATCGTGATCATGGTGACCGCGAACGAAGGCAAACGCCACGAGGCTTATGCTGAAACGCTTGGCGTGGATGCCTACATGCACAAGCCATTGCGCTTGGAAAAATTGATTGTGACAGCGCAGGAATTGCTCGCTTCACGCGACGCCTGATCTGCGAATGACTCTCGATACAAATGACCCTCCAGATGTTTTTTACATCGGAGGGTTATTTTTTATCGAGGCAGGTGAGATAGGGTGTGGGCTGTTGTCTCGGTCACAGCACGAAACGGCTTAAGTCTTCATCCTGAGCGATATCGGCCAATCGCTGGCGGACCATTTCTTCGGTAATGCTGATCTGGCGTGTGCCCGATGCGGCGAGTTCCGGAGCATCGAAATGAATGTCTTCGAGAAGTTTCTCGATCACCGTCATCAGGCGGCGAGCGCCGATGTTTTCTGAGCGTTCATTGGCGATGGCTGCCATATCGGCCATGGCTTCGATGGCGGCCATGCTGAATTTCAATTCCAGGCCTTCAGTTCCCAGGAGCGACGCCTGTTGTTTGGTCAGTGCGTTGCTCGGTTCGGTCAGGATGCGGATGAAATCAGCGCGTGTCAGCGGCTCAAGTTCGACCCGGATGGGAAAGCGTCCTTGAAGTTCCGGCATCAGATCACCGACAGAGGCTGCTGAGAAGGCACCAGCGGCGATGAACAGAATATGGTCGGTTTGTACCAGGCCATGGCGTGTGGTCACCGAAGAACCTTCGACGATGGGCAGCAGGTCGCGCTGCACACCTTGGCGAGAAACATCGGGTCCGCTGCGTCCGCCTTCGCCGGAGCCGGTGGCAATCTTGTCGATTTCATCGAGAAAGACGATTCCTGAGTGCTCCGTGCGCCGGATCGCTTCTTCGGCGATCTTGTCCCGATCGATCAATCGCTCGGTTTCCTGTTGCAGCAAGACATTGCGGGCATCGGCGATGCGCATGCGGCGCCGCGTGGATTGTTCGGGCATCATGTTTTCAAGCATGCGCGAGAGGTCAGGATCCATCTGATCGGGTCCCATGCCCGAAAGAACCGCCATGGGTGTGGGGCGGTGGGTCAGTGTGATGTCGACTTCACGGTCATTGAGTTCGCCGGTGCGAAGGCGATCGATCAGTCGTGCGAGAGTGCGCTGGCGGCGATCGGCGGCATCGTCATCATCTTCGGCGGATTCGCCGGGGAGCAGCAGTTCGGCGAGTCGCTGTTCCACGCGTTCTTCTGCGCGCGTGCGCACTGATTCAGCCTGCTCGGTGCGCACCATGCCGATGGCCTGTTCGAGCAAATCGCGGATGATGGATTCCACATCACGACCGTGATATCCGACCTCGGTGAATTTGGTTGCTTCGACTTTGATGAATGGCGCGCCGGTCAGCGTGGCGATTCGGCGGGCGATTTCGGTTTTTCCGACACCGGTGGGGCCCACCATGATGATGTTTTTCGGATTGATTTCGGCGGCGATTCCGGGTTCCAGTCGCTGCCGACGCCAACGGTTGCGGATGGCCACGGCGACGGCGCGTTTTGCCGCAGCCTGGCCGATGATGTGGCGATCCAATTCATTGACGATGTTTTTAGGGGTCAGGTCTTTCATGGGACGGATGGCATCATAGCTCAGTAAGCACGTTCGAGATGGACGCCCGGGTAATACCGCCCAAGGATATCCAGAGCGTCGTGGCCGGCGCGAGCCATGCCTTCGGCGCCATACTGGCATAGACCCACACCGTGTCCCAGGCCGCGCACATCTTCGAATCGCACAAGGTCTTCGTCGATGGAGACGTGAAACAAACTGGTGCCCAGCCGTGTTCCTTTCGGAGGAGCCTGTATGCCGTCTGGCGAATAATTGCAGGCAAGGCGAAGGCTTTCGGCGCTCAGGCTGTAGGCGTGACCTGCGGTATCGGCGAGCATGAATCGCACCGGGCGATCCAGATTATTTTTGCGCTGTGTCTCAATGGATTGAAGCAAGCCGAGTTCGGCGATGGGGAGATTGCGTGCTTTTCCCCAAGCGGCAATACGCTGACTGAGTAAAGCCCGGTTGCGGGTGAAGGTGGTGGGCCGCGCGTGCTTCGTGTTCAGACAGAACGGATCATTCTGATGCGGGATCAAAGGTTCGGTGTCGCGATTGATCCCGAAGGCGTCATAGGCGGATTGTCCGACACCGCCACAGGTACTCGCGTAATAAGCCGGAAGTATGCGACTTCGCCACGTCAGCACCATGCCGGTGGTATCGGCCACCGCCCGCTGCGCCAGCCGATGGGTGGTGATGCCTGCATACGCCTGGGATGCCTGTGAATCGACCACGTCGTAGTGTCGCCCGATCCCCAGTGTGATCATGCGGTCCAGGGCGTAGGAGCGTGCGGCAATGGCTTGAGCCAGATAGGTGGCCGGAGACCAACGATCAGGCAATTCACGTTTGAGGACGCCGGGCAGATAGGCTTCGAGCGGAGTGTGATTGACCGCATCAAATCCACCTTCGGTCAGGGGGACCAGTTCGATATGGCCGGGAAAGGTACGGCCATCGATTTCAATGGGGTCGGGTCCGAGGCCGCGGATCACAAGCGTGGACTGCTCAGGTAGGGCGTGATCCTGCCAAGGCGTGATCCAGCGTCCTGCTTCTCGGCGAATTTCGAGTGGACTGCTCAGGCGCTGCGGCTGGTCGGGGTTCTGACGCGTATGGACATGCAGGCTTCGTGGCGCTTCGAAATGGATGGAAGTCAGTTCATGCGCGATGCGGACGCGGATCAGCGGTTCGCGGGTGGGATGCACCGCCGTCAGCGGCGCGGGAGGGGGCGTCTGTTCACAGCCGGCAAAGACGGTCAACAGCGCAAGAAATAATGCAAGCCGCAGCGGATGCATGGTTGTGCCTCCGGCCGTGACTCAGGTCTGAATCGGATCAACCCTCGCCATCAAGGACGCGCAGAGCCAGGCCGTGTTCCGTGAGTTTGGCATGAATTTCATGCAGGCTGGTCGCACCGAAATTCTTGATGCCGAGCAGTTCGGCTTCGGTGTGGGCGACGAGATCACCAATCGTGGTGATGCTCAGCAGATCCAGCGCTTTGCGTGAACGGACCGAAAGATTCAGGTCATCCACGGGTTTATTGAGAATGCCCGCCGCTTCTTCGCCGGCGGTATCACGCAGCTGTGCGTAGACTTCCTGGCGTGCGGCCTGCTGCTGGTGTTCGAGGCCCTGACCAAGGCGAAGGCCGCGACTGGCCAGAAGAGCCTTGATTTCCTGCATGGTGGCTTCGCCGAAGTTTTTGTACGCCATCAGTTCGCTCTGGCTGATGCGCAGTAAATCGCCGAGCGTGCGAATATCCATTTTCTTGAGGCAATTGCGCGCACGCGCTGAAAGTTCGAAATCGGTGACGGGTGTTTCGAGCATCGACAAGCCGGCATGGCGTGCGGGCGCGCCTGCGTCGCGGATCATCATGCGTCGGCTCGCCTGAACATCTTTCATGTACAGGCGGGCGCGGCTGTGGTTCGGGTCGGTGGCGATCACCATGGCCAAGCATCGCTCGGCTTTGGCGTATTCGCCTTCGTCTTCATAAAGCACCGCGAGATTGACCAGAGCATTCATGCGCGGCAGTTCTTCAGCGCAGGCTTTCTCCAGGCACTCGAGCGCGCGTTCATCTTCGCCCACGAGGTCCAGGTGATAGGCAAGGCGGAAGTTGATTTCGGGATCCTGATCTGCCGTTTCAAGAGCCTGCTGATAATGCTCAATGGCGGACCAGCGGTCGAGTTTCTTTTCGGCGGCGCGGCCCTGCTCAAAAAGTTGGGCGGCTTTGGAATCACGCTGAGGCGCGGCAGTGGTCATGGTATCAATGGCTCCGGGTGACGGTATGGGCGATTGCGAATCTTCGCCCCATGGGTCAAAGTAGGAAAGCTAGCCTCCGGGGCGCGGTGAAGGCAAGCCGGGGCGGTTCGGGTGGCATTGGGCAGGAGTCGGTCATGCGTGTTTTGGTGACGGGTGGAGCGGGGTTCATCGGCTCCCATTTGTGCCGGCGTTTGCTGGGCCGTGGTGACCAGGTGTTCTGTCTGGACAACTTTCTGACCGGGGATCGTCGTCATATTGCCGATCTGATGTCGCATCCCGACTTTACGCTGGTCGAGCATGATGTGGTCGACCCCTATTTTCACCCGGAGTCATTGGATCGGATCTACAACCTGGCCTGTCCGGCTTCGCCGATTCATTACCGTCACAATCCGATTCGGACCGTCAAGGCTTCGGTGCTGGGTGTGATGCACATGCTCGGGCTCGCCCGCAAGACGGGGGCTCGTGTGCTTCAAGCTTCAACCAGTGAAGTGTATGGGGATCCGATCGAGCATCCGCAGCGGGAGTCGTACCGTGGCAATGTGAATCCCGTGGGGCCGCGGGCTTGCTACGACGAAGGCAAACGCTGTGCGGAAACACTGTGTTTTGATTATCACCGCGAGCACGGCATCGCGATTCGTGTGGTGCGCATCTTCAATACGTACGGTCCGCATATGCATCCCCATGACGGTCGCGTGGTCAGTAATTTCATTCTTCAGGCTTTGTCTGGAAGTGAGCTGACGATCCAAGGCGATGGCACACAGACACGGAGTTTTTGTTACGTCGACGATTTGGTGGAGGGCATGTGTCGGGCGATGGAGGCGGATGATCCCTTCACCGGTCCGGTCAATCTCGGCAATCCGGGCGAGTTCACCATTCGGAATCTGGGCGAAAAAGTGATACAGATGACCGGGTCTGCCTCACGCCTTGTTTACAAACCGCTGCCGCAGGACGATCCGGTGCGGCGCAAGCCGGATATCACGCTGGCCCAACAGGTGCTTGGCTGGTCGCCCACGGTGGGCTTGGAAGAAGGTCTGCGGCAAACCATCGCTTATTTTCAGGGGATCGATCCCGCAGAATTCAAGCCGCCCACACCGGGGCCCGGTCAGGCGTGAATTCCGGTCTATAATGGGGGGCACGGGGAAGACCCTGTGGTTTTCCTTGACCGCGCCTGTCAATGCGTTGTAAATTATTGAACATCAGGTTCTTGGCAACGGAACCCATCTCGAAGGACCTCCTCCATGGACGATCATAAGTCGGGTAAAGGCATCCAGGACAGCTGGGATATCTTTGTGTGCATCATTCTCGCCGCAGTGGGCGGTGTGCTGGCGGTCTCCGGGGCGTTCATCAAGAACGCTGAGCCGATCCAGATTCTCGCCGCCAGCGGCATCGGCCTGTTGATCATGACCGTCGCGCTGTCGGTGTACATGAATCTGTCGCGCGGTGGAAAGATGGGCAAGCTCGAAGCGTTGCTCGAGCATCAGACCGATCTGCTCAAATTGCTCAATGAGCGTACGTTGCTTTCGGATCAAGCCAAGCGCATCGCTTTTCGTCAGAAAGATCGCGATGCCCTGCGTGAAGCGATCATCGAAGATATCCGTCTCGAGGCTTACGACGAAGCGCTGGCCATGGTGAATGACATGGGTGAGCTGTACGGCCAGCATGAAGATGCTGAGCAGTTCCGCCAGGAAATCCTGGAAGCTCAGCAGAAGAAGCGATCGGTCATGATCGAAGAAGCGATCCGGAAGATCGACGAGATTTGCACGCAGCGTCAATGGGCTCTGGCCAAGCAGGAAGCCGCTCGACTGCAGCGTATGTATCCGGAATATCCGGGCATCAGCGAATTGACGGATCGCGTCGAGTTGGCGCGTGAACGATACAAGGTGGAGCTGATCACCGAATTCAAAGAGGCGCATGAACGGCAAGACACGCAGCGCGCAAAAGAATTGCTGCAAATCATGGACTCTTATCTGTCACCCGAAGAAGCGCAGCCCTATCTGGACATGGCGCGTCAGGTGCTTCAGAGTGCCAAGGAAAACCTCGGCGTGCGTTTCAAGATGGCCGTGCAGGATCGCGACTGGATCTCCGCTCTGACCGTCGGCGAGCAGATGATGCGGGAATATCCCACATCCACCTTCGCCGCCGAAGTGCGCGGCATGCTTGAAATGCTCAAGCAGAAAGCTGAAGAGCAGCGGGCTTCTGCCACAGGCGGTGCTTCTTCGGCCTGATTTTAAGGGTGCAATAAAACTTGAAAGCGGCGTCTCGAAAGACGCCGCTTTTTTTATTGGAATGCAATCAGGAGAGTGCGTAATTCAGAATCAGATAAGTGCCGTAGAGGCCGATGAGCGGCCACCCGAACCAGCGTTGAAAATGCCCTTTGGCAATGGCCGCCATGATGTAGATACGAAAAAGAATTAGCACGATCAGCATGGCCGGCAGATGCAGCGTCAGGAAAATATGCGGGATGCTGGCTGTGGAATCGGTGATAGGCAGCGGGGCTGCAATGGCCGAAGCGCCAATGACAAAAAGGACATTCAGGATGTCGGCGCCAATGACATTGCCGATCAGTAATTCATAGTGTCCTTTGCGTATGGCGGTGATGCCGACGACCAGTTCCGGCAGTGAAGTGCCGAAAGCCACGATGGTGGACGCAATCACGATTTTGGGCACACCCCATTGCATAGCCAGTTCGCTGACGCAGATCACCACCAGATGACTGAAAATCAGCACGAGCAGCAGGCCACCGGCGAATCGATGCGCAATGCGCCACCAAGGATCATGTGCGGTGTCTTCAATGACATCATCGACTTCTTCAGCTGCCATACGCGAGCGATGTTTGCCCCACTGGACGGAAGTCCACAGATAGATCGCAAGCAAGGTCAGCAGCACGACGCCGGTCCATCGGGCGAGCGCGGGGCTTTCGGGATTCAACCACCAGGCGCCGTAGCAAAGGGCGGCAAGCAGTAGGGCGGAGCCGAATTGCACCCAGCCCTGTCGATTGAGGATGAATCGATCGACGGGTAGTGTCACCATCATGCAGCCCAAGCCGAAGATCAATGCCGTGTCGGCGATGATGGAGCCCACTGCATTTCCCAATGCGAGGTCGCTCTTGCCGGCCCAGGCAGCCATCACTGAAACCGCAGCTTCAGGGCTGGTGGTGCCCAACGACACGATGGTTGCGCCGATGACCACCTTCGGCATGCCGAAACGCAAAGCCATGCCGGAAGATCCGGCGACCAGCCAGTCTGCACCGGTGATCAAGAGGTAAGTGGCGAATGCGCCGATCAGCATCAGCAGTGACCAGTGCATCCCCGAAAACCATTCCGGATTGATCAGGTGGTCCATGACTTCAGACTTTCAATTCCACGGATCCACCCAGAACATCGCTGTATCGTCGGCGAATGGGTTCGACGATGTCGCGGATAAAAGCATCCACGAGCTGAGGCGAGCGCCCGACGAATTTGTCGGCGTTGAGTTCGGCTCGCAAATCAATGCCTCGAAAGGCGGGTTCGGATGCGAGTCGATCCAGAAGGTCGTTTTCGGCCCCTTCGGCTTTGACGCGCTGAGCGGCGGCCTGACTATGGCTGCGAATCACTTCGTGGACTTCCTGGCGATCGGCACCCTGTCGGACGGCAGCCATCAACAAATCTTCGGTCGCCATGAACGGCAACTCGCGATCGAGATTGGTGCGGATGGTTTTTTCATAAACCACCAGGCCCTGTGTGACATTCACAAGCAGATCCAGAACGCCATCGAGCGCAAGGAAAGGTTCTGGCAGTGTGAGCCGACGCGCGGATGAGTCATCCAGCGTGCGTTCGAGCCATTGTTCGGCGGCGGTCACGAAGGGTGTCTGGGTCATGCCGATGACAAAGCGGCTTAATCCGCCGATGCGTTCGCATCGCATCGGATTGCGTTTGTAGGCCATCGCCGAAGAGCCGATCTGATTTTGTTCGAAGGGTTCTTCGATTTCCTTGCGATTGGCCAGCAGGCGCACATCGTTGGCGAATTTTGCGGCGGCGGCCGCGACGGAGGACAGTGTGGCGGCGACCATACCGTCGATGACACGCGGATACGTCTGGCCGGTGACGGCAAAGCGTTTGTCTGTCGGCCAGTTCATTTTCTCGGTCACACGTCGATCCAGTGCGTCGACTTTGTCGTGATCCCCTTCGAACAGAGCGAGAAAAGAAGCCTGCGTGCCGGTGGTGCCTTTCACGCCGCGGAACCGCAATGTCGCCAGACGGTGTTCGATTTCTTCGAGTGCGAGTGCGAGATCTTGTGCCCATCCGGCTGCACGCTTGCCCACAGTGGTGGGTTGGGCTGGCTGGAAATGAGTAAAGCCGAGGGTCGGCAAGGCGCGATATTGCGTGGCAAAGCGTCCAATCGCATCGATGGCATTGGCCAGCTTTTGTGCGATCAGTTCCAGAGCGGTGCGAATCTGCAGCAATTCCGTATTGCAAACGACAAATTGGCTGGTGGCCCCGAGATGAATGATGGAGCGTGCCGCGGGGGCGACTTCGCCCAGCGTATGCACATGTGCCATCACGTCATGACGCAGATTTTTTTCATGGGCTGCGGCACGGTCAAAATCGATATCGTCCAGGTGGGCGCGCAGCTCGTTGATTTGCGTGTCAGTGATCTTGAGACCGAGCTCCTGTTGAGCTTCTGCCAATGCCAGCCAGAGGCGTCGCCAAGTGGAGAACTTGCGTTGAGCGCTCCAGATCGCCTGCATCTGGGGTGAGGCGTTACGAGCGGCCAGCGGGGATTGGTAGGTCAGATGCGGATCCATGGTGGCTGTTCTCGGTCCGGGAGGAACTTCCGGAAATCGAAGGCGTCCAAAGAATGGGCATGGTAGCAATGCGTATGGTTCAGCGACACCGGATGGATCTTGCTGGACACCTGTAGCGCCAAGGAATTACAATCAGACCAATGGCTAAACAGCCCGTCCTGAGCCTCGATCGTGAAAGACAGCTGGTTGAGCAGGTGCACCAGGGTGATCGTGGTGCACTGGGCGAGTTGTTGAATTCCTATCACAAGCGGGTTTATCACGTGTGCCTGCGCATGGTCGGTAACGCTGAAGATGCGGCCGATCTGACGCAAGAGGCTCTTTTGCGGGCCATTCGTCACGTGGATGAATTCAAAGGCAACAGCCGTTTCGGAACTTGGCTGATGCGCATCGCGATGAATCTCTCGATCAGCCATATGCGAAAAAGTCGTGTCCGCCGGGCGATCAGTCTGGAACATCAGGTGGGTGGTGGGGATCAGCCCATGCCATTGCGCCAAGTTCTGTCATCTGATCGGGAACCTGTGCCTCATCACGGCGTCGAAACTCGTGAAGAGGTCGCACGCTTGGCCGTCGCGATCGAGAAGATCGATGTAGATCTTCGTAGTGTACTGGTGTTAAGAGACTTGCAGGGATTGGACTATCAGGGGATCTCCGAAGCCCTGACCCTGCCGATCGGCACCGTAAAAAGCCGTTTGTTCCGTGCCCGTATGGCTTTACGTCAAGCGCTCGATGATAATTCGGCTCGGTCCGAGGTGCGTCATGCCTGAAAATTACGACGATCAACTTCTGCTTGAATACATCGAAGGCGACCTTTCGACCGAAAAGCGTGGCCAGGTTGATCGCTGGATTCAGGAAGATCCGCATCTGGCCTTGATGGTGCGGAATTTGATCCACGATCGGGATGAACTCCGCAATCTCTACGACCCTGAGCCGCCAAACTGGATCATGCTCGAGGTCGATCAGCATCTTGAGCGTGCCATGCTGCTGGGTCAGACCCGCCGAGAGGGCGAGCAGTTCACGCGTCACCACCGTAGTGCCTTGGCGGCTGTCATGCTCTGCGGGGCTCTGGCGGCCATTCTGGCCGTGGTGTCCACTGTGATCATTTCGATCCTGAATCAGGACAAGCAGGGGCCTGATATTGCGAAAGTGATTGATCCAACGCTTCCGCAGCGCCCTAAACCTGAAAATACCGGTGAAACGCCTGTGACCCCGCCTGATGTGGTGGCGCAGGTGCCAGTACCCCCGGTCGTTCCTGATCCACTCACGCCGGAAGTGACTCCGACGCCCAAGCCGGTTGTGCCACCGGTGGCCCCTGACAAGCCGGTGGTGGTTGTGAAGCCGGAGGTCGACCCGGTTGTTCCAGTGACGCCCGAGCCACCCGTGAAGCCGGTGCCCGCAGTGAATGCTTCGGTGGGCGACGCCGCACCCGCGGACATGCTCCAATTGCCTGCGGCACTCAGGCCGCAGATCAAAGATCGCGATGCGGTCATTCGACTTTCGGAGCAGGTGATTGCAGATCCGGGTTTGCTCGCGCAGTACGAATTGCGAATTGCCACGCGTGATCCGGTGTCAACTGGATCGGCTCTGAGTGTGCTGAATGCCCAGGTCATCAAGTCAGGCGAATTGTTTGTGCTAGCGGTTCCGGCTGACCGTTTGGTGCATGCGGTACGCACGCTTCGTGATGATCGCCAGCATGCTTATGTCTGGTTTGCACCGCGATCAGCGGCGGCCAAGGCTGCGGATCAGGCATGGTCAGCTGACTGGCCTGCGATCAAGCCGGATTATGCCAATTTGTTGCGGCGACAGCTCGAAGCCGCTGGACTTCTGGGATCTTCTTCTCTGTCGCTGCCGGTGGTCATCACCCGCGCTTCGGCGGGGGCTGCATCGGATGCCACGCCTCTCCCTTCAGAGCCTGTGACCAAAAACAAGCCGGGTGATGCCGCTGGCTCTGCAGCCAAGAAGATCAAGGCGCTGATCGAAGGCATGCCATAAAAGATCACGCAGCATGAAATGAATCTGAAATGACCCTGAGCAGCCATGGGCTGCCTCAGGGTTTTTTTACAGAATTGATCTCTGCAGATTGGAATCCTGCAGGGGTTTGAACCGATCTAAAGCTGGGAATGAAAACTTTCGGGAGTGCGATGGTATGCCGATCGGCAATCAATTCGATAAATCAGGCGAGCTCTGGCGTATTTTCCGGATCATTTCGGAATTCGTCGATGGATTCGAGGTCATGGGTTCGGTGGGCCCAGCCGTGTCAGTCTTCGGATCGGCACGCACGCCGAAGGATCGTGAGGATTATCTCAAGGCGGTGGAGTGCGGGCGGCTGTTATCGAAAGCTGGATTTTCAGTCATCACCGGTGGGGGCCCCGGCATCATGGAGGCCGCCAACAAAGGTGCCTATGAGGCGGGGGGGACAAGCATCGGGCTCAATATTTCTTTGCCCATGGAGCAGTCCGGCAATCCCTATCAGACGCATGAACTGGCGTTTCGTTATTTCTTCGTGCGCAAAGTGATGTTTGTGAAATATGCCAAGGCGTTCATTATTTTTCCTGGCGGCTTCGGCACGATGGACGAATTTTTTGAAGCCTTGACCCTGATTCAGACCCACAAGATCGAACCTTTTCCGGTGGTGTGTGTGGGCAAGAAGTTCTGGTCGGGACTGGTGGATTGGCTGAGCGACACCATGCTCGAGAAGTATCACGCGATCAATCCGGAAGATATGAATCGCTTTTACATCACCGATGATGTGGAAGAGGCGGTTGAAGTGGTGACCAAGTGCGATGAGAGCAAGTGCTGGCTTGGGCCGCGCCCGCCTGATTTGCCGGCCTATGCCGCAGAACCCACAGGCGAAGGGACGGTCACCGGCATCGATCCGACGACGCACCAGGACAGTGCGCATCGCGTGCATCGAGAGAATTTGCCTCATTATCCGCCACCGGACACGCAGAAATAACGCTGTTTGTTGGTGCCCCGGACGCCGTGGTAACATCCGACGCCATGAGCGAATCGGCAGCCTATCAACAATGTATCCGGCCTGACTGCGGCTCGACTTTCGATGTGCAGCGCGTGCTGGTGTCGTGTCCCGACTGTGGTTCGTTGTTGGATGTGAAGTACCACTGGGATCGTCTGCCGCGGCCGTCATGGGCCACGTTTGAATCGCGCTGGGCCACGAAGGGTGATCACGGAAGTGGCCGTCTCGATTTTTCAGGGGTATGGCGATTTCGTGAGCTGATGCCGTTTTTTGCCGACGAGTCGCAAGTGGTGACCATCGGGGAAGGACGTACGAATCTTCAGGATGCCCGTCGACTCGCCGAGAAAATCGGTCTGAATCCCGGCAGTTTGCAATTGCAGTACGAAGGGTTGAATCCGACCGGTTCCTTCAAAGACAACGGAATGACTGCCGCATTCACGCACGCCAAGATGGTGGGTGCGGACAAGGTCGCCTGCGCCTCGACAGGCAACACATCGGCATCGCTGGCGATGTTTGCAGATATGTCCGGTCTGACCGGCATCGTCTTTATTGGTTCGGGCAAGATTGCTTACGGCAAGCTTTCGCAGTCGCTCGATTACGGTGCCAAGACTTTGCAGGTGGTCGGTGATTTTGATGCGTGTCTGCGCCGCGTGCGCCAATTGGCGACCGGTGTGCCGCAGCTTGGGATTTACCTGATGAATTCAGTGAATCCCTTCCGGCTCGAAGGCCAGAAATCCATCATGTATCGCGTGCTTGAAGCGCGGAACTGGCAACCACCGGACTGGATCGTGGTGCCCGGCGGCAACCTGGGCAACTGCTCGGCATTCGGCAAGGCCTTTGCTGAACTCAAGGAACTCGGCCTGGTCACCAAGATTCCGCGTCTGGCGGTGATTCAGGCTTCGGGTGCCAATCCGTTGCATGTGCTGGTCAATGAATTCGGTGTGAAGTGGAATGGCGGCCATTGGGATACCGGTGCTCGCGAGACGCTTTATGCCGAGCGCGATGAAGCCGGCATTCGGGCTCACACCATTGCCAGTGCGATCGAGATCGGCCGGCCGGTCAATCTCGCCAAAGCCCTGCGCGCTCTGGAAGTCATGAATGGCGTCGTGCGTGAAGTGGATGATGACGACATTCTTGAGCACAAGGCCCTGGTGGGTCGCTATGGATTCGGCTGTGAGCCTGCGAGTGCCGCAAGTGTGGCCGGTGCCCGAAAGCTGGTGGCTGAAGGGGTGATTCGTCCGGACGAGCAAGTGGTCTGCATCCTGACAGGGCATCAGCTCAAAGATCCGGATGCCACCGTGCGGTATCACACCGGGGTGGATATGAAGGCCATGCAGGAACTGGCTCCGCGTGAAGAGCCCAATGGCCGCCTCGCCAATCCACCGATTCCCGTGCCGGATGATCTGGCCGAAATCGTCAAGGCGCTCGGTGGCGACCCCGCTTTGCTGGGGGCGATTGCGGACTGATCGACAGATCAGGTCGCTGGCCTTTGCCCCGGCTGCGGGGCCCCGTTAACTTACGAGGTCTCTTCGAAGGAAAGGACGCCGCCGATGAAGGTGATCTGCGATCGTGGGGTACTTGTCGAAGCCCTGAATTTGGTGGGAGCGGTGGTTGTGGGCCGCACCCCGAAGCCCGTGTTGACCTGTGTGCGGCTGACGGCCGCAGATGGCGTGATGACGCTTGCCGGAACCGATCTCGAGGTGGCGCTGCACATGCGTGTGGACCAAGTCGAGGTTCAAGATGAAGGGCAAGTGCTGGTGCCCGCAGACAAGCTGGCGGGCATTGTGCGCGAGTCGGTCGATCCGACGGTGACGATAGAAGCCGACGCCGAAGCCGCCCATATTCGCGGTGCGGATTCCCGGTTCACGATTTTCGGCTACAGCGCTGATGATTTTCCGACGATCGCCCCGTTCAGTGGCGAAGTCGGGTTTGAAATCAATGCCGGTCAACTGTCGGACCTGATTGCCCAGACTCTTTTTGCGACGGCGCGTGAAACCAGCCGTTACGCCATCAATGGCGTACTGATGGAGCGCGATGGCAAGAAGCTCTCGCTGGTGGCGACCGATGGCCGTCGTCTGGCCATGGCCAAAGGCAGTTGTGCGGCTTCGAAGGGAGAAGGTGTCAGTTGCATCGTCCCCACGAAGGCCTTGAATCTGCTTCAGAAATTGCTGGATGATCCCGATCAGGCCGTCCGCGTGCGCGTGGAGGGTAATCAAGCTTTCTTCGCCACCGAGCGAGCGACATTGACCACCAGTTTGGTGGAAGGGAATTTCCCGCCTTACAAAGACGTGATTCCCAAAGAGCATGATCGCAAGGCGACATTTGATGTGGCCGCACTGGCCAGCGGTGTGCGGCGTGCCGCGCTGCTGACCAATGAGGAATCCAAGGGCGTGCGATTCAATTTCGGCCCCAAGAAGCTGGTGCTGGCGAGTCGAGCTCCAGAGATGGGTGAATCGGAAGTCAGTGTGCCGGTCGAGGCTTTTCAGGGCGAGGCGATGGAGATCGGCTTCAATCCGCATTTCATCAGCGACGTTCTGAAGATTGTCGACGCCGAGCAGATCACGATAGAACTCAAGGCTCCGAACAAGCCCGGGACATTGAAGGTCGGCAATGATTTTGTTTATGTGGTGATGCCGGTCAGCCTGGCGTGATTTTTCAAAATCGACATTGAAATGCAAAAGGCCCGCCTCGATGAGGCGGGCCTTTTTTTGATTTTAAATGAACCGCCGATCAGTCCGCGGCTTCGGTACTCAGGAGCTCCGGTTCACCGTCAAGGAATCCCTGGAGCTTGCGGGCTCGCACCGGGTGCTGCAGTTTGCGCAGGGCCTTGGCTTCGACCTGACGCACGCGTTCGCGGGTGACCTTGAAGATCTTGCCCACCTCTTCGAGCGTGTAGGTGTAGCCGTCGCCGATGCCGTAACGCAGCTTGATGATCTCGCGTTCGCGGTAGGTCAGCGTCTTGAGGACCTCTTCGATGCGGTCCTTGAGCATTTCCTGCCGTAGCCGGTGTCGGTCGGGGACTCCGGCCGATTCGTCTTCGATGAAGTCGCCGAAGTAGGAGTCTTCGGACTCGCCGACCGGGCGGTCGAGGCTGATCGGGTGGCGGCTGATCTTCATCACGCGCCGGGCTTCGGAGACAGGCATGTCGGCGGCCTCGGCGATCTCTTCGATGGTGGGCTCGCGGCCCAGGTCCTGCAGCAGGTGCTTGGAGATGTTGCGCAGCTTGCTCATCGTTTCGATCATGTGCACCGGGATGCGGATGGTGCGGGCATGGTCGGCGATGGCGCGGGTGATCGCCTGACGAATCCACCAGGTGGCGTACGTCGAGAACTTGTAGCCGCGACGGTACTCGTACTTGTCGACCGCCCGCATCAGGCCGGTGTTGCCTTCCTGGATGATGTCCAGGAAGCTCAGGCCGCGGTTGCGGTACTTCTTGGCGATCGAGACGACCAGACGCAGGTTGCCGCCGGACAGATCGCGCTTGGCCTGCTCGTATTCGTCGAAGACCTTCGCGATGACATCGATGCCCCTTGCGGAGCATCGGGATCTTCCAGCACCAGGTCGATCGCATGCCGCTGAGCTCTTCCCGCATCACCATCGAGATCTTCGTCGTCGGCGGCGTAGCGTTGCGGCGTCGGCGTTTGAGGCGATGTGGCCTGAAGCGACTTCGCATCTTGGTCGAGATGGCTTTGAGCTTGTTAAGCAGGGGCTGCACACGACTGGTGCGCAGGCTCAGTTCTTCCACGAGCGTGGCCATCTTGCGGCGACGGCGCGTCAGACGAAGCTGCAGCTTGTCGATGGCAGCTTGCGCGAGGCGTCCCGAGCCGGTCAGTTCTTGCCAATCTTCGCGGTTCTGATCGAGCAGTGTTCGGATCGTCTTGAGGTTGATCGGAATGCGGGCGGAGATTTTCTCTTTCGCATTCGGCTCATTCGTGGCGATCTTCATGGTGCGGTCGAAGGGCAGTTCGCCACTGTCGACCAGACTCAGTGTCTCGACCGCTTGTTCCACGCAGTAATCGTTTTCGAGGACCTTGCGGCGGAAGATCATGCGCGAAAGCTGAATCTTCTTGGCGAGACGGATTTCCTCATCCCGCGTGAGCAGGCTGATTTCACCCATCTGCGTCAGGTACATGCGCACCGGATCGTCGATACGGCGGGTTTGCGCCTCATCGATTGCCTCGGCCAGAGCGCCCGAGATCGCGGCTTCTTCCGGCAAATCCGGAATGACCATGATCTGTGGCTTGGGCTTCTTGTCTTCCTCGAAGGTGACCTTCGATTTGGACGGGTGCCTCACCGAACCGGCATCGATCAGTGCGATGCCTTCAGCGACATAACGCACCAGCAGCTTGTCGACCATGTCCGGCTCGATCCACTCGTCCGGCAGGTTCTCGTTGAGCTGGTCGTAGGTGAGGTAGCCTTGCTTTTTGCCGAGCTGTTCCAGCTCGATCACTTTTGGATGGATCTCAGCGTCCACTGTGCCTTACTCCCGAGGGGCTCTCAAAGGGTCGCGTATGATAGGGGTACGCAACCCGGTTTTCTATGATCCCGATTCTGGCCTCTCTGAAAATCGGAATCTCATGCCGCAATCCCTTCGCAGCATGCCGTTTACCGCATAACCCTCGGCCGACCGACGGCAGAGGGATTCGCATTTCGATGAGCAATGGCCATCGCAAGCTTCCGGGCCGGGTCGTCCGACGCCTCGGCTTCGCGGGCCATATCCATTTTTTGCTGTTCGTAGGTCTGGGCGATCCGGCGGCGCAACAGGGCTTCGGCATTGGCCGTCAGCTGGGCCCAGATGGTGTCATGATCGCCTTCGGTAAGGCGTTCCACATCGATTTGGGCATCTGCGGCGGCGCGGATCAGTGATTCATCATTCAGCAGTTCGCGGACGCCGCCAGCCGGAAATTCGG
>CALOAZ010000114.1:0-18422 GCA_942491355.1 uncultured Phycisphaeraceae bacterium | reverse complement strand
ATTCGCCATTTGGCCATTCATTTCCCGAAGGATGTGTCATGGTCACTGCACACCAGCAGTCAGGCGGATCCGGCGCTATGGAAGCTGTTTGCCAACACGTTCTATTACGCCACAGAAGGCAACCCGCGTTCGCGTATGGCCAGTCATCTCCAGGCCAAGGCCGGCGCGGGAGGTGCCCGCGTGGCCGTGGGTCGCGCTAAATACGACGGCAACTGGAATCCTGAGCCGATGGCATGGGAAGTCCAGAAGAACTTCATGTCTTCCAAGGCGCAGGTGGATGTGCGTGAAGTGGATCTCGCCTCTCTGGGTGGAGACGTTTCATTGGTGCATGTGGTGGGTACCGCACCGAAAGACTTCAGCGCCGCTGAAGCCAATTCTGTGAAGTCATACGTCGAAGGCGGCGGCGTGATCTTCTTCGAGAACGGTGGCGGTCGCAGCCCGTTTGCTGAATCCGTTCAGAAAATGCTCGCCACGGCCTTCCCCAGCGCCCGCTTCAAGAAGGTCAGCCTGACTTCGCCGCTGGTGAATGGTGGAGCCAATGGTGGCTATAACGTTTCGAAGGTGGATTACCGCCTGTATACGCTGCTTCGCATGGGCAAGATCACCACGCCGCGTATGTTGGTGATGGAAGTGAATGGCAAGGAAGCTGTGATTTTGTCCGGTGACGATGTCAGCGAAGCCATGCTGAATCAGCCGGTTTGGGGTGTGTTCGGCTACAGCGGCGAATCGGCCCAGCGTCTGGTCACGAATCTTGTGTTGCATGCGGGTAACGTCAATCCGAAGTGATGGATGACGGATGTGATTGAACAAAAAAAGCCCGGCCATTCGGCCGGGCTTTTTTGTTGGATGATATCGGGTCAGATTTTGCGGCTATTCAATCGCGGCCCGATGGCAGTACTCGAACAGAAGGCTCCATTCGATTTGCTGGATTTTGATGCAGCGTTGTTCTTCGGGCGCGTTGGAGTCGCGGGCTTGTTCGCATCGATCGATGAAGGCAAATGGATCCCATGGTGCATCAGGGCCCAAGCCTTCTTGGGCAACGGCATGGCGCAGGGCGTCAAAAATCGGGTGTCGCCCTACTTTTCTAAACCAGTAGGCGCTGTTTGAAGCATCCGGTTCGCGCCGATGCATGATGCCATGCAAGAAGCTTCCGGTGATCGAGGGATCATCCTGGCTGATCGTGTGAGATTCATCCAGATAGTTGTGCAAAAGCCACAAGCCGGAAAGGCATGCGCCGGCCATGGTGCGATGCCGGAGTGTTTTGCCCTCGAAAGCCTGTTCGAGTGTCAAGGCTTGAAGTGCAGCATGTGCGGTTGCATTGGGTGTTCCAGGGCCTAGCGGCATTTCCGGAGCTGATTCGATCAAGGCCTGGATTTTCGGGTGGTAATGATTTGTGGGGAGGTGTGACCGCATTCGAGAAGTGCCTTTGTGAATTCTTTTAGGACGATGGCATCTTAACATTGCTGATTGGGGTGAGAGAGTGAATTGAGAATGGCAGGAGGTTCATGTGCGGGTGATTCAGTGTTTTGCCATTGGTGTCTCGGGCGCTTCGACTACTTTTTGGGCAGCGGGTCTACCTTAGAGATGGAAGCTGGAGAATGTTTTGGCGTGGATCGGATTTTGCGGCGGATCTGATTGGCCCCGAGTCGTTCGATCATGCCCGTAATTTGTAGGTGGGTCAGCTCGCTCTGCAGGCCAGCGGCATCCAGTCCGCACAGGTGGCGCAAGTCATCGAGTGAAATCGGTTCGTTGGTGATTTTTGACAAGATACGTTGTCGCTGTTCGGGCATGGTGGCGGCGGATGGATCGAGATCTTTCGCTTGGTTTTCACGAGCGACGCGTGAAAGATTTTGTTTAAGTGTGTGGCCTGCGGGTCCGAGTGCATCGAGGATATCGCCGGGGCCTGTGACGAGTGTGGCCCAGCCTTCGCGGATCATCTGATGGCAGCCCGCGCTGCGTGGCGAATCGACGCGACCGGGAATCGCAAGCACTTCACGATGATGTTCTTCGGCGGCCAGTCGTGCGGTGATCATGGCACCGCTGCGCTGATCGGCTTCGACCACCAGCACGCCCAGACTCATGCCTGAAATAATGCGGTTGCGCCGTGGGAAGTGTTCGGCCAGAGGCGGCGTATCCATCGGGAATTCGCTGAGGATCGCGCCGTGCTCATCGGCAATCTGATCAAAGAGCTGTCGATGTTCAGCGGGATACACGGTGTTGAGTCCGCATCCCAGCACCACAAGGGTACGCCCACCCACACGACAGGCAACCCGGTGTGCGGCAGCATCCACGCCAAGCGCTCCGCCGCTGACGATGCACAATCCTGCCTGAGCGCACAGGCCTGCCAGTCGATCGGCTTGTTCACGGCCGTAGTGCGTGCATCGACGCGACCCCACCACCGCCAGCGCCAGTACGTCTTCGGGATCGATTCGACCGCGCACATACAGCAACGTGGGCGGGTCATGAATGTGGCGCAAGGCCGGTGGATAGCGATCATCTGAAAAGACGATCAGATCCACGCCCGCGTCGCGTGCTTTTTGGATTTCGGTATCGGGATCCGCTTCGTCCAATCCCTTGCAGATGGATTGGGCGCGTTTGGGGCCGATCCCCTCCACGTGACGCAGATCGGTGACTTTCGCGGCGCAGGCACGTTCGGGTGATTCGAATAACGTCACAAGCCGGCGGATCAAAACCGGCCCCAACCCCGGAACCAGCGCCAGGCGAACCCATGCCTGGAGCGTTGCATCATTCATATGGTTGGACAGTATACCGGAAGGCGCTTTGGGTCAGGCTTCCGATGAACCGGGGCGTAAAAACAGGCCGCAGAATGTCAGCCACAAGCCAAGGGCCATCACCCACGGACGTGAAGATCCGGTGACCAGTCGGGCAAGTCGCGTCTGGGCATGAGCTGATCGTGGGATGGGATGCGGAATGGCTGGTGGGCGTGACAACATCGAAGCCGGATGACGCCATTGATCGGCGGACAGTTGTTGGGCTTGCTCGGGCGTGGAATCCAACGCAAGTACATTTCCGGGTTTCAGTGCGAGGTGATGCCATGCAAGGCGGCGCAGCAGGACCGGGTCATTTTGTGAAAGTGATTCGCGAAAAGCCCGATGATCCTCGCACTGGCGATCAATCAGGTCGGCCTGCGATTTGAGTGTGGCATGCTGGGCACGCAGGTCCAGCACGTCGAGCCATGCGGGCATGGCCACCACAATGGCTGCAATGGTCAGGCCGACCAGAAGCAGCAGCCAGCCCGCCACATCGATGCGGTCAAGCCAGGTCAGTTCATGATGGGTTTTGGCATTGCTCACGCCGTCTAACATCGGCCAAAGGGCCCACGGCAGGCCAAAAAGTGAGCAATCTCACTCAGAGTCACGGCATTTGCCGCAGGCTCAGTTTTCAGGTTTGGGGTCGACGCCTGTATATCCGGAGTCGGACTTGGGCGGGCCATCGGTTGAGCCAGGAGGTGGATTCAGGCTGGGACCGGGAGCTGAACCGCGATCGCGTGGTGCCCGTCGGGGGCGATGCACGCGCGGGCGTGGTGGACGTGAGGGTTTGAAGCCCTTCTTCTTGCCGTGGGCTTCTTTGAGATAGATCAGGCGTCCTTCCACGAAGGGTTTGCCCATACGCCGAATTGCGGCACGACCTTTGATCGCATCGGGAGTCAGCACAAAGCCGTATCCCAAATGTTTGTCGGTCTTGGGATCGCGGGCAATCACGATGTCTTCGATTTGATCGAGATAAGGCGCGAACATGGCCCGAATTTCTTCAACGCCTGTCTTGAAGCTGAGGTTGCCCACAAAGATTTTGAACATCTTGGACATATGGGCTTTACATTCCTCGGACGACGGCCTCAGTTGGCCCCGAGCGGGCTTGATAAGATGTGGGCCAGTTTAGCCACACCCACAGGGACTTGCCAAGCCATTGTCCAAGGGTGGGCATCGTCGGCCACCAACAAAAAGCACGCATAAGGTATTGGAATCAATAGAGATGTCAAACCAAATCGGACCCATCAGCCTGACTTTGCATGCACTTTATGACGTCGAGCGTGAGGCCGTAGGCGTCGATCTCAAGCCTTCTCCGGCATTCGAGGCGGTGACCGATACGAAGGCGGTCATTGAGACGCTTGCTGCCATCACGGCCAAAGCGAATTTTGTGGCGGGTGAGGTTATTCGAAGCTGGGATGTCGATGATGCTCGTCGGCAAGAGCTGGTGGAACACTACGCCGCGCTGAAAGAGCACATGCTTGCAAGCATGCTGCACGAAGTGGAACGACGGGAAAACTGACTCAAGCGTTCGGCGGCGTACGGATGACCATCAATCGTATTTCGGTCATGTCTTCGATGGCGAAGCGGATTCCTTCGCGTCCTAATCCCGATTCTTTCACGCCGCCGTAAGGCATATGATCGATGCGCCACGACGGGATGTCGCCGATCACGACGCCCCCCACTTCAAGTTCATTCCAGGCTTTCTGAGCCTTGTGAATATCACGCGTGAAGATACCAGCCTGAAGGCCGAAGTCACTCTGATTGATCTGTTCGATCGCTTCATCGAAGTGATTGAATTTCGAAAGCACCGCCAGTGGGCCGAACGCTTCGCGACAGACCACTTTCTGATCATCGGGAACATTTTCGAGCAGCGTGGCATTGAAAAACACGCCGTTTCGTTTGCCGCCGCAGAGCAATGTGCCACCGGCGGCCACGGCTTCTTGCGTCCACGTTTCGAGGCGAATCGCATCGCGTTCAGAGATCATGGGGCCAAGGAAGGTTTCTTCCAGCTTCGGGTCCCCCGCCTTGAGTTTTGTCGTGGCGTTGACGAGTCGCGTTTTGAATGCGTCGTAAATCGAGGCGTGAATCATCATGCGCTGCACGCCGATGCAGCTTTGGCCGGACTGATAAAACGCGCCAACCACGATGCGCCCGATGGCATCGTCAAGATCGGTGTCTG
Source organism: uncultured Phycisphaeraceae bacterium (assembly GCA_942491355.1). Lineage (GTDB taxonomy): Bacteria > Planctomycetota > Phycisphaerae > Phycisphaerales > Zrk34 > CALOAZ01. The sequence goes on along the minus strand of CALOAZ010000114.1, from coordinate 13,472 downwards.
CGTCCACCACGCATGCTGCGTTGCCGCCGAGTTCGAGTACCACTTTCTTTCTGCCTGATTTGGCTTTGAGCGCCCCAGCCCACGCCTTGTGATCCGGTGAAGGATAAAAGTTTGAGGCGGTCGTCTTCGACCAGCGGTCCGGCATCTTCATTTGCGCAGGTCACGATGGAGAAGGCGCCTTTGGGCAGATCGGTTTCGGCCAGGATTTCACCGATGATCAATGCGCCGATGGGTGTGTTCAGCGCGGGCTTGAGGACGAACGGGCATCCGCAGGCAAGAGCGGGTGCGACTTTGTGCGCCACCAGATTCAAAGGGAAATTAAAGGGTGTGATCAGGGATACCGGGCCGATCGGCATGCGCTTCCACATGCCGCTGTAACCTTCGCCGCGGGCACTGATATCCATCGGCATCACTTCGCCGTATTGGCGGACGGATTCTTCGGCGGCAATGCGAAATGTGTCGATCAGTCGGCTGACTTCGCCGCGTGCATCACGAATGGGTTTGCCGGCCTCGATGCAGAGACTCATGGCCAGTTCGTCGGCCCGTTCTTCAAAGCGGCGCACGCAGTGGTTGAGAATCTGCTGACGCTTGTATGCCGGCAGTTGGCGCATGGCCTTGGCAGATCCTGCTGCTGCGGCAATGGCTCGCTCAAGATCGGCGGCGGTCGAGACGGCCACGCGCGTGGCGACTTCGCCGCTGTATTTGTCGGTCACCACCAGATCTGCGTTCGGAGATTCGGGCCGGTTGGCGATGTAATGGGGATAGCTTTCGCGAAGCATGGTGTGCGGTTCCCGTAAGTTCAGATGGAGCAGATGATGTTACCCAGGCGCTGGGTGAGCAAGCGGTTTTCGCGGTAGTCGATGGGGACGGCGACCAGTGACGGCCCTTCTTCGGCAAAGGCTTTTTCAAGTGTGGCTTTCAAATCACGGCTGTGTGAAATCTGGTGACCATGCCAGCCGAAGGCTTGAGCTAGCCCGAGCCAGTCCGGGTTGCCAAACGAGAGATCGGTGTGGCGATCGAATTGATTGTCTTGTTTCCAGGCGATCAATCCGTAGCCGCCATCGACCCACACCATCACCACGATCTTGGCGTTGAGGCGACGGGCGGTTTCCATCTCTTGGACATTCATCAGAAAGCCACCATCACCGCAAATGGCCAGCACGTTGCGATCCGGATGAACCAGGTGTGCCGCAATCGCACCCGGCAAGGCGAAGCCCATGGAGCAGAAGCCGTTGGGAATCAGGCAGGTGTTGGGATCGTGGCACTGGTAGTAGCGGGCGATCCACATTTTGTGAGCACCCACATCCGAGAGCAGAATGTCGGAAGGCCCCATCACGGCGCGGGCGTCGGCAAGAGCTTTCTGGGGTCGGACGATTTCATCGGTCTCGTCGTCTGCATATTCCGCAAACTCTTTGATCATTTCGCTGCGGACTTTTTTTTGTGTGCCCAGGTCATAGTTCGGCACGCCGTGCGTGGTGAATCGTTCCCGCAGCATCCAGAGTGCGTGCGCGAGATCCCCCACCAGTTCGAATTTCGGCTGATAGTTTTCGTCGATTTCCGCTGGCAGAAAATCGATGTGGATGATGTCTTTGTCGCTGTTGGGATTCCACAGGCGCGGGTGGTATTCGACCATGTCATAGCCGATCGCAATGACGAGATCGGCTTGTTCGATGGCGATGGCCGGCCAGTCGCGTGCCTGGAGACCAATGGTGAACAGGCAACTGTCGGCATCCATGTCGACAGCGCCTTTGGCCATGAATGTGTTGATCACACCGATGCCGGTCTGTTCGGTCAGCAGGCGCAGTTGTTTGCTGGCGCGTTTTCGGATGCAGCCGTTGCCTGCGAGGATGATCGGGCGTTTGGCCTGTTGAAGCCGTTCAAAGGCGCGGTCGACGATTTTGTCATCGGGGACAGGTCTTCGGAATCGTCGCACGGCCATGGGTTCTGTTTTGGCTTCGAGATCGGCGATGTCTTCGGGCAGTTCGATCAGGCAGGCACCGGGTTTTTCGGTGCGCGCCAGGCGTACGGCTTTGCGCACGATTTCCGGAATGTTGTCGGGATGCCGAATGGACTGCGCCCATTTGGTAACCGGTGCAAACATGCCGACCACATCCATCGCCTGATGGGATTCCTTGTGCAGGCGCTCGGTATCCGCCTGGCCGGTCAGCACCAGCATCGGCGCGCGATCCATGTTGGCATCGGCCACGCCGGTGATGAGATTGGTGGCGCCCGGACCGAGTGTGCCCAGCGCGCCGGCGGGATTGCCGGTCAGGCGGCCGTACACTTCGGCCATGAAAGCGGCGCCCCTGTTCGTGGCGCGTCAGGATGAAGCGGATTTTGTCACTCTTATCGAGTGACATCATGAAGTCGGCATTTTCTTCGCCGGGAACACCGAAGATGAATTCAATGCCTTCGTTTTCGAGGCAGCGCACCAGCAGGTCAGAGGCTTTCATGTCTTCTCCCCGGTCAAACATAAGGATGGCAAAATTTTGCCATCTGTGACATACAGCATAGATCAGATCATTCGGGCTTTTCGAGTTTGATTCGAGTTCGCGTCAAGAAGTATCAGGAGTTATCGGGTGTGAGCGCCGATTCAGCGACATCCACTGCTTTGGCGAGTGCGGCGGCTTTGTTCACCGTTTCCTGATATTCATCAGCCGGGATACTGTCGGCGACGATTCCTGCGCCGGCCTGAAGGTGAACGATCCATCGCCCGGTTTTTTTGTGCGGATGAATCACCATGGTGCGCAGCGCAATGGCCATGTCCATATCACCGGCAAAATCAGCGTGACCGACGGCGCCTGCATAGGGTCCGCGTCGTGTGGGTTCCAGTTCATCAATGATCTGCATGGCGCGCACTTTCGGAGCGCCGCTGACGGTGCCTACGGGCAGTGCGGCACGCAGCGCATCCCAGCAGTCGGTGCCGGGGCGCAGCGTACCGGTGACGGTGGAGCTGATGTGCATGACATGGCTGTATCGTTCGATTTCCATCATGGCAGGCAATCGCACCGAGCCGGGTTGCGCCACGCGTCCCACATCATTGCGCCCCAGATCGACGAGCATGATGTGTTCGGCGCGTTCTTTGGGATCGGCCAGCAGTTCGCGTTCGAGGGCGGCGTCTTCACCGGCAGTGCTGCCACGGCGCCGTGTGCCGGCCAGCGGGCGATTGGTCACCACGCCATCGGCCACACGACAAAGGATTTCAGGGCTCGATCCCACCAGAATGCTGCCTTCGGCCTGCAGGTAAAACATGTATGGCGATGGATTCACCACACGCAGCGACCGGTAAATATCGAAGGGGTCTGCGGCGGTGATGCGCTCGAAGCGTTGGGACAGCACGACCTGGAAAACATCGCCCGCAGCAATGTACTGCTTGGCGGTATTCACCATGGATTCGAACTGCGCCGGTGTCATGTTGGAGGCGGCCGGTTCGCTCGGCGGTGGCGTGAGATCGATATCGGTGGTTTGAAGATCGGGTTCCAGTGCGGGGCTGATCAATCGATCGACCAGTGTGTCGAGATCGCGCTGGCCCGCGGCGTAGGCAGCTTCGAGTGATTTATGTTCTTCGAGGCGCACATGCGTGATGGCCAGAATGGTTTTATTGGCGTGGTCGAATGCCACCAATTGGCGGTACAGACCGAAATGCATATCCGGAAGATGCCGATCATCGGTTGGCGGATCGGGCAGCTTTTCGCCTTCGCTGTATCGAATGGTGTCGTAGCCGGCATAGCCCACCCAGCCACCGGTGAAAGATGGCAGTTCGGGAATGCGTGCCAGACGCCAGGTTTGTGTGAGCGATTTCATTTCGACGAGTGGATCGTCTCGATCCAGTTCGATCACATCGTTCAGCACGCGTCGTCGTGTTTTACGGCCGTAGGCAACAACTTCGGCATCCGGCTGGGCACCCACAAAGCTGTAGCGGGCCTGGCGCTCCCCCCCTTCGACCGATTCGAGCAGGAAGCTCGGAGCGAGGCGATCATCGGGACGAACCAGGCGACGATACGCGGTGACCGGTGTGAGGCGATCGGCCAGCAGCCGACGGTAAACCGGCACGAGGTTGGCACCTTCGGCGTGGCGCTTAAACTCCTGCAATGTCGGGTGTGTATGAGGCATGACGGCGGAAGTGTATCATTTTGACCCCCCTGCGGCACGGCAGGCTCAGCGAGGCTAAGCATGCGGATCACACGCTATCGAAGCATGGATGGAGCGATACGTTGGGGTGCCGAACAGATGGACGGTACCGCCGCTCCATTGGTCGGTGGACTGTTTGAAAGTTTGTCGGTCGCATCCACGCATGAACCGATGGTGCAGCGCCTGGCACCCTTGGAACCTCGCGCCATTTTCGGAATCGGATTGAATTACCGTGCGCACGCCGAAGAAACGGGTCGTCCTGCACCGGAGCGTCCGGTCATCTTCATGAAAAATCCTGCCGCCGTGCAAGATCCTGGTGCGCCGATCTGTATTCCGAAAGTGTGTCAGGACCCACCGCAGGTGGATTGGGAGGCCGAGTTGGCGGTGATCATCGGCCGACCGGCCCGTGATGTCCCTTTGGCTTCGGCTTTGGATTACGTGCTGGGGTATACCGCGGCCAATGATATCTCGGCGCGATACTGGCAGCGCGAAGGTGGCGGCGGGCAATTCGTTCGCGGCAAATCCTTCGATACGTTTTGCCCGTTGGGGCCATCGATCGTGACGGCAGATGAAGTACCGGATCCACAGGATTTGACCCTCGAATGCTGCGTGAATGGTGAGGTGGTGCAATCGGGGTCTACCTCGGACATGGTGTTTTCGGTGGCAGAGCTGATTGCCTTCATGTCTCAGGGCACCACCCTGTTGCCGGGAACAGTGATTCTGACCGGTACACCTTCGGGCGTGGGTGTGGCTCGCACGCCGCCACGGTTCCTGTCGCCGGGAGATCAGGTTGAGGTACGGATTGGTGGATTTGAGCCTTTAACCAATCCAGTGACGGCGGGTTAGAGGTCCTTGAACCGTCGGGTGTTCCCCTTGACACCGGCCCAGACCCAGCCATAATGTCCCGTTCTACTCAAGGTGGCTGGCTGTTCCTGCCTCTTGCGTGAATTGCCTAACTCATTGTCTTCGTGAGGTTTCGGCCATGCTTCCGCCCCAAAGAACATCGAAAACACGCAAGCTCAAACGACGCAGTCATCATGCGTTGACGGCCACTCACGCAGTCGATTGCTCCAACTGCGGCAGCCCCAAGCTGCCCCATGCGGCTTGCAGCAATTGTGGCTACGTCCGTCCTGGACTGGTTCTCAAGGGTTCCGAGGAAGCCTGATCGTGCGGATCGCCATCGATGTGATGGGCGGCGATCATGCGCCTGACGCCATCCTCGACGGCGCGATCGCAGCACTGGAATTGCTCGGACCGGACGATCGTCTGGTTCTGGTGGGCGAACAGGGTCCGATCGACGAAGCGATTGCCGAACACGGTGCTGGCCGTGACGGGCGGATCGAAGTCGAGCCCACCACGCAAGTGATCGGGATGGATGAAACCCCGACCGCTGCTCTTCGCAACAAACCCAATAGTTCAATCGCCCGCTGGGCCTGGCTTGCCAGCCGTAAATGTCCAGATGACAAGCGGGTGGATGTCATTATTTCGGCAGGCAATACCGGCGCTTGTGTGGCTGCGGCCCAGATGATGATGCGCCGTCTGCCGGGTGTGAGTCGTCCGGGGATTGCCGTCACGATGCCGACTTTCAGCGGACCACTGGTGGTGTGTGATGCCGGGGCCAATATTGTGCCCAAGCCTGTGCATCTGCATCAATACGGACACATGTCGGCGATTTACGCATCGCGTGCGCTGGGTGTGGAGAATCCCCGCGTCGGCCTGCTTTCGGTCGGTGGCGAAGAAGGCAAAGGCACAGATCTGGTGAAAGCCACCAGCAAATTGATGCGTGCGGATGAAAAACTGAACTACGTGGGATACGTCGAAGGCCGCGATCTGTTTGCCGGTGTCTGCGATGTGGTGGTGACCGAAGGGTTCACCGGCAACGTGGTGCTCAAGCTTTCCGAAGGTCTTGCTGCAGGCTTGTTCAAAGTCATTGCGCAGGAAATCTTCGAATACGACCCCGAACTCGCCATGAAATTCGAGCCGGTGGTCAAAATGATTTACAAGAAGCACGATTATCACGAGTTCGGCGGAGCGCTTCCTGCTTGGCGCTTAACGGAACCTGCATCATCTGTCACGGTTCTTCTGAAGCCCGTACCATTCGCGCCGCGGTCAAGGCTGCCATTCATGTGCATACGCGAAATGTGAATGAGGCCATCATTGAGCAGCTTGCATCGACCGATGAGGTCGGGGCATGACCACCGCATCAACTCAAGCGAATCGCCCCGGTGTCGCAATCATCGGCACGGGCATGGCGATACCACAGCGTACGCTGACCAGCCAGGAACTCGAAGGCATGGTGGCGACGTCGGATGAATGGATCGTGCAGCGCACGGGCATTCAGCAGCGTCACGTCTGTGCGGACGATCAGCGCCTGGCCGATCTGGCGGCAGATGCCGTAAATCAAGCTCTGTCTCGTACGGATCTCGCGCCGACGGATTTGGATCAACTGATCTGCGCCTCCACGATGAGTCCGGACATGGTGTGCCCGGCGACGGCTTGTCAGATTGTCGAACGCATCGGCGCTGTCCCCTGTGGCGCGATGGATTTGAATCTCGCCTGCAGCGGATTCGTGGCCGCACTCAATGTGGCCGCCAATACGATTGTGGCCGGTGGCGCGAAGACGATTGCTGTGGTCGGCGCCGAAAAACTCAGCCGCATCGTCAACTGGAAAGACCGAAACACGTGCGTGCTGTTCGGCGATGGTGCCGGCGCGGCGATTCTGCAGGCGGCCGAACCTGGGCGCGGTTGCCTGTATCAAAATCTCGGGTCGGATGGTCGCGGCTGGAAAGAACTGTTCGTGCCGCGCAGCGCATCCGATTTGCCCGACAACGATGTTTTCAACGGGTGCTATGACACTTTGCAGATGAACGGGCGCGAAGTGTTTAAATTCGCAGTGACGACGCTTCAGCGTTCGGTCGAGCAGGCGATGGCGGCATGCGGTCTTAAACCAGATGATGTGAAGATCGTGGTACCCCACCAGTCCAACGTGCGCATCTTAAATAATGCACGCGAAAAACTGGGCTTGAGCGAAGACAAGCTGTATGTGAATTTGCCGCGCTACGGCAATACGTCGGCCGCTTCGGTTGCCATTTGTCTCAATGAATTATGTGAAGCCGATCGCCTGAAGCGTGATGACATTGTGATCTTCACGGCATTGGGCGGCGGCCTGACGTGGTCGACGAGTGTCTGGCGGATGTGATCGAAGTCTCACGCGTCGCCGTGTTCAAGGAAGGACTCGGATCTCAACCATGAGCGAATCTCCCACTATTGTTTTGTGTCCTGGCCAGGGTGCCCAACATGTCGGCATGGGCCGCGCCTGGGCGCAGAAGTCTTCGGCGGCTCGCGCGGTGTTCGATGCTGCTGATGCCGCATTGGGTTTCAGCTTGTCATCGGTCTGTTTCGAAGGGCCGGAAGATCGCGTGAATCGAACCGATGTGGCTCAGGCCGCGATCTACACCACCTCGATTGCCGCATGGCGCGGTTTGATTGAAGCCGGTGCGGTGAAACCAGAAGATGTGACGGCCACGGGCGGCTTGAGTCTTGGCGAATACACCGCCCTGCATCTGGCTGGCGTGTTCAGCTTTGAAGCGGGTTTGCGTCTGGTCGAGCAGCGCGGCCGATTCATGCAGGAGGCTGCCGAAGCCAGTGATTCGAGCATGGTGGCGCTCATTGGTGTCGAAGAGCTTCAGGCTCAGGAATTGTGCGATGCTGCTCGTGGCGATGATGTGCTGGTGCCGGCCAATTTCAATTGCCCGGGGCAGATCGTGATCAGCGGCTCGTCTGCAGCCTGCGACCGGGCCGTGACAGAGGCGGCGTCGCGCGGCTGGCGTGCGACGGCGTTGACCGTCGCTGGAGCCTTTCACAGCCCGTTGATGCAGCCTGCGGCCGATCGTATGGCCGAGGCACTGGCAGCGGTCGAGTTCGCGGCGCCGAAAATACCGGTCATGTCGAATGTCACCGGTGAGGTGCATGGCCAGGATGTGAATGTGATTCGCGATCTTTTGGTCAAGCAGATCACGCATTCGGTCCGATGGGAGCAGGACATGCGGTGGCTGGTGGCAAATCGCCCCGGCCGCTACATTGAGCTGGCCCCAGGCAAGGTGCTGATGGGGCTGATGCGCCGCACGGATCGCGGCATCAAGGTTGAGAACTTTGCCGAACCCAACGGGTAAGGCGTCACGGACGAAGCATCAATGTCGGACAGTCAGGAAAAACGTGTTGCAGTGGTCACAGGTGCCAGTCGTGGCATCGGCCGTGCGATCGCCGTGGCACTCGCCGAGCAGGGACGCCATGTGGTTTTGGTCGCACGCAGCGCCGACGCCTTGGCCGCACTCAAAAGTGAGATTGAAGCTGCCGGTGGTTCGGCGCAGGCTGAATCGTGTGATGTGGGTGACAGCGCTGCTTGGGGTGGATTGATCGAGCAGATCGCGGATACACATGGCCGTCTGGACATTTTGGTGAACAATGCCGGTATCACGCGCGATGGCCTGATTTTGCGTATGAGCGATGAAGATTTCGATGAAGTCATTCGCGTGAACCTCAAGAGTGCATTTGTGGCTTGCCGTCATGCCGCGCGACCGATGATGCGCGGCAAGTGGGGTCGCATCATCAATATCGCTTCGGTGGCGGGTCTGGTTGGTAATCCCGGACAGGCGAATTACGCGGCATCCAAAGCGGGCCTGGTTGGTCTGACCAAGACACTGGCCAAGGAACTCTCAGGAAAGAACATCACCGCCAATGTGGTGGCGCCCGGATTTATCGAAACCGATATGACCGGCAGCCTGCCTGATGCGGTGAAAGATGGGGCTCGGGCGGTGACGCCGCTCAAGCGATTCGGTCAGGCGAATGAAATTGCGGCTGCCGTGGCTTATTTTGCCTCGGAACAGGCGTCATTTACGACAGGCCAGGTCCTCGCCGTCGACGGCGGGATGACCATGTGTTAGTGGAAGTTACGTCCGCCCGGAACGTCTCCGGCGGGCCTGGCCTCGTGAGCTTCTCTCTGGAGGGCACCGACCTGTACAGCCGCAGCGAGTGGCGTCAGCGCGTCACCGACAAGGTGCGGATGATCTACGGCCTCGATCTGTTGGTGTTCCCCGGTGAGGTGCGCTTCCAGGGCACAAGCACGGAGGGCAACATGGGCCCGGGCGACGGTGACGGTGGGCCCGCCAACCGCGCCCGCCAGAGCGCGGACCTGCGGACCACGACGGTGACCCCCGCGCTCTACACGGAAGCCGATCACCAACCTCGACCCGGTGCGCATCGTGCTCGGCTCACGCGTCGACTACTACAACCAGATCGACGAGTTCTCCTTCGACCCACGCATGTCGGCGCACTACCAGGTCGCGGAGGGCACGAGCCTCAAGGCGGGTCTGGGCATGTTCTCCCAGCCCCCGGAGCCGCAGGAGGCGAGCGAGGGGATCGGCAACGTCGACCTCGATCCCACGCGCACCGTGCACGTCGGCGGCGGCGTCGACCAGAACCTGACGGAGTCGGTCTTCGTCGGCGCCGAGGTCTTCTACAAGCACTTCTACGACATGGTCGTCGGCACCGAGGGTGGGCAGGCGCCGTTCTTCGTCAACGGTGGCCAGGGCCGCGCCTACGGCGTCGAGCTGTCGGCGCGGGTCGAGCCCACGGGCCGCTTCTTCGGCGACCTGTCCTACACGCTGTCGCGCAGCGAGCGTAAGAACGGTGACGGGGGCTACGATCTGTTCAACTACGACCAGCCTCACATCTTGACGCTATCGTCGGTCTACCGCATGGGCCGAGGGTGGGAGGTCGGCGGCACCTTCAGGCTCGTCAGTGGCAACCCCCAGACGCCGTTCGTGGGTAGTCGGCTGAACCTCGACACCGGAGCATACTCGCCGATCGCGGGTCGTCCCTACAGCGCGCGCGCGCCGACGTTCAACCGTCTGGACATTCGCGTCGAGAAGAAGTGGACCTTCGACGCGTGGAAGCTCTCGCTCTACCTAGACATCCAGAACGTCTACAACTCGAACAACATCGAGGGCACGCAGCAGGACTACGCCTACCGCAACCAGGCGCCGATCACCGGCCTGCCATTCTTGCCCAACCTCGGTGTGAAGGGGGAGCTGTGAGCACCCACGCCCTGCAACATGTCGTGGCCGCGCTGTGCCTCCCCCTGCTGGCTGCCGGCTGCCAGGTCGAGCTGCCCAAGCCGACCGACATTCAATTCGACCGACCGCTGGGCGCGCGTGCGAGCGTGATCGACGCCGACGACCCGCTGCGCGCCACGCCGGCCCCCGGTGAGCGCGTGCGCTACGAGGTGGCGATAGCCTTCGACGATCCGCTCGGCCGCGACTTGGACGCGATCACTTCCCTGTTCATCGTCTGCACCGCGCCCGAGCAGTTCACGGGCATCCCGATCTGCCTCGAGTTCCTGGAGGGTGGTGCGGGCTTCGGGCCGCCGGCCGCCGGCGCGGGACAGGACACGGGCGGGCCAGCGGGGGGTGCCGAGCTCGCCTGCGAGGGGCCGGACTTCGTCCAGTCGCTGGGGCCCTTCACCGCGGCCTGCGTCAGTGGCGCGCCGGCCCTCGAGTTCTCGATCGAGCCGGACTTCACGGCCGCCGCCAAGCTGGTCATCGGCATCCTGTGCCTGGGCGGCACGCCGTACCTCGACATGGAGGCCGACAGCGAGCAGCTGCTGCGCTGCCGCGACAATGACGGCGAGGCGATGGACGTCTACGGCACCGTGCCCGTGTGGCAGCCCGACGACGAGCCGAACCTCAACCCCGACCTGTCGGCCCTGGAGATCTCGCTGGGCCCCGAGGGCGCTACCGAGCCATGGCTGCCGCCCGACGAGGACAGCCTCCCGCAGCAGGACTGCGCCCGGGAGCCCCCGCACCGGAGGTGCCACTGCTGTCCGCCTCCGCCGACAAGCCGCACCGCATCGCTTTCGCCTACGATCCGGCGGCGATCACCGACCGGGTCGATGGCGAGCGCGAGACGATGGAGATCGGCGCCCACGCGACGATCGAGGGCATCGAGCGGCTCTTCACACTGTTTCAGCCGGACAAGGACCTCGACGAAGACGGCAACCTCGCAGCCGAGCTGGAGTTCGAGGTCGCCGACGACGAGGAGCTGCTGTCCGGCGGCCAGCTGGTTCGCTTCTTCTTCACGGCCCGCGACCGGCGAGGTGGCTTCGACCTGACCGAGCGCGTCGCCTGCGTGCGCGACTGAGGCGCCCGGCCCCCGGTAGCGCGCGCTAGGCCGGTGTCGCAAAAGACCCGCGCGTTTGACACTGAGTTACGACCTCAGCTTTCGTTCCCCATGGTGGACCGGATCGGCAACTGCCGGATCGTCGGCGAGATCGGCAGCGGCGGCATGGCCGTGATCTACAAGGCCATGCAGGAGCCGCTCGAGCGCGTAGTTGCGATCAAGGCGCTGAAGCCTTCGATCGCGGTCGACAGCCAGTTCGCGTTGCGCTTCGAGCGCGAGGCCCGCTTCATGGCGTCGCTGCAGCACGAGAACATCCTGCACGTCTACGACTTCGTCAAAGACGGCGACACCATGTACATCATCATGGAGTACGTGCAGGGCATCGACCTGTACGACCTGCTGCAGCTCACGCCGCGCTGCCGGTGGAGGTGGCCGCGATCATCGCGCTGCAGGTCGCGCGTGCGCTCGACTACGCGCACTTCCGCGGCATCATCCACCGCGACATCAAGCCGGCCAACATCATCATCTCCCACAAGGGCGAGGTGAAGCTGATGGACTTCGGCATCGCCCGCGACCACTCGCTGAGCGACCTGACCGAGACCGGCACCGGCGTGGGCACGCCGAGCTACATGAGCCCGGAGCAGATCCTGGGCGACAAGCTCGACTTCCGCAGCGACATCTTCTCGCTCGGCATCGTGCTCTACCAGTGCATCACCGGCGTCAAGCCGTTCGTCGAAGACGACTCGCGCACGGTGATGCAGAAGATCCGGCTCGACCGCTACACGAGCCCGCGCAAGCTGGTCGGCATTCATTGCCCAGCGGCATCGAGCGCATCCTGGCCCGCTGCATGCAGAAGATGCCCGCCAACCGCTACCCGACGACGCAGGGCCTGATCGACGACCTGATGGAGTTCCTCGCGGCGCGCGTGGGCATCAACCACAGCGCGCGGCTGGTCATGTACCTGCGCGACGTGGGCGTCGATCGGCGAGCGCGAGGCCGAAGAGATGCTGACGATGAGGGCGTCGCGCGGCCTGCGCGGCGGGCACCGCAACCGCAGCCTGCAGCGCTCGGCGCTGCTGATGTTCAGCAGCCTCAGTGCCGCCATGGTCTTCACGGGCGGCGCCATCCAGGCGTCCGCCGGGCGCTTCGCGCGCGGCGATGGCGGCTACGAGCGCGACGCCGAGCTACCCGTGGTGCCGCCGCGCGCCGGCTTCATCAAGGTGGTCGCCGACCCCTGGGCCGAGGTGTTCATCGATGGCGATCACGTGATGACCACCCCCAGCGCCGCGTCGATTCCGCTCCCGCCGGGCAAGCACTACCTGAAGTACCAAAACCCGTACTACCAGGAGCAGGTGGACGAGGTCGTGGTGCGCCCCGGCGAGACCGAGCCTGCTCAAGGTGGAGCTCAAGCCCACCCATTCGCCACATCGGGACAAGCCCGCCACGGAGAGCGACAAATGAGGCGAGCCCTGCGCGCTGCGCCCTCTCGCTCGCGGTCGGTCTGTCGGTCTCGACGGCGCTCGCGGACGCCGCCGATCGTCCACGTGGTGCGGCCCGGCGAGACCCTGGCGTCGATCGCCGAGCGTTACTACGGCGACCCGCGGCGCGAGAGCGTGCTGGTGGCCGAGAACGGCCTGACCAGCGAGGGCGGCTCCGCGATCGTGGTGGGCCTGCGCCTGAGCATCCCGACCGTGTCGTACCACCGAGTCAAGGAAGGGCGAGACCTGGACACAGCTCGCCAGCGAGTTCTTCGGCGAGCCCCGGCGCGCGTTCGTGCTCATGGAAGCCAACGGTGGCAGCCCCGGCAGCCAGCCCGATCCGGGCGCCGAGTTGTTGGTCGCCTATCCGCTACGCCACGTGGTCACGCAGCACGAATCCATCCGCAGCATAACCAAGCTCTACTACACAAACGCCAACGCCATGAACATGCTGCGGCGCTTCAACGGGATGAAGGGCGCCCGGCTGCAGCGCGGGCAGATCGTGTTGGTGCCGCTGACCGACCTGGTGCTCTCGGAGGAGCAGGCCAGCGAGATCGCGGAGACCAGGCAGCGGTGCAGCCGCCCGGCAGGGGACGCGCGACAAGCAGGACGCGATCAACGACGAGCGCCACCCGGCGTTGATCGAGCACGTGCGCGCGGGGCGATACACCGACGCGGTGGCCATGG
>CALOAZ010000113.1:0-54939 GCA_942491355.1 uncultured Phycisphaeraceae bacterium | reverse complement strand
CTGTCCCTAGGTCATAAGGGCACTCATCATTACCCCAAATCGTCCAAATATTATAACTACCAGCCCCAGGTGAGTCACACGAGTAGTCGTCGAACCAATATTGTCCAATACACTATATGGATAGGTAAGGCCCCCATCTAGGCTAAATTTGATGGTAGAACGATTGGGGTTATCAGAAATTAAGAAGGTGATCGTACCATTGTCAACACCACAAGTAGGATTAGTTGAACTAACCGTAACCTCTGGCGCATCAAGGATAGTTACATTTGTCTGGTCCGAATCACTACAATTATCTTTATCCACAGTCAGCGTAATAGTAGCTGTTACATTACCCAATTGAACAGAGAAGGTAAGGTATAGATCACGGTGTGAGGCCCAATACCTGTAGCCGTAGCAGGATTTGCATTTACCAAAATCCCAGCTATAGGTAACGCCTACCCCTTGGTCTGTTGCGCTAAAAGTGACGGACTCTTCCGAACAGATAGTGCTGCCTCCTGTAACAGGCAATGCTAGCTACTGGTTCGGCCGTTTGATTTCCATAAGTAACAGAACCTAAGTCCGTTGGACAATCATCATTATCCCATCTTGCCCAAAGATTATAGGTGCCTGGCGTAATTCCAGTATAAGTAACCGAACCCGTATCATCTAAAACAGCCGTCAGGTAACTTACGCCACCATCAAGGCTAAATTCAATGGCTGTTCTGGTTGCGGGTGATCAGGATCGGGGCGATGCTTGCCGCAGTCCCAGTAGGTCGCCGGAGTCAGCGCCATGATGCCCCAACTGCATTGCCTCCAGCCGCAGCTCGAAGCGCGCTTGATGTAGGACATGCTCTCGCTCAACGTATCCCAGTCGAATGGTCGCCCGGTCTGCTGTTCGAGGAAGCCGATCAGCTCGCGAAGCTGCCCCTCGGCATAGGTGCTGACGTCTTCCCATTCCTCGCCCCGCATGTAGCCTGCATCGGGCTTGTTGCCCCACAGCATCGGCAACGAGACGTTGAAGACCGGGAGTTCGCGGTTGAACACCCGGTAGGTCATGGCATCCCACTGCTGCCCGGTGCTGCATCCGGCGTATCCGTTGACGAAGAAGTCCGGTGCCGGCAGTTGGCGCAGTTCCTGCTGGTCGAGCATCCCCACGACACCGGATTCACGTTCGGTCTGATTCTGTTGGGTCAACACCGCGCACCCGAGGTGGGTGCGGGCGTACGAACACAGTTCCCCGATGTAGCCGTATTCGGCTTGGCTGCCTGTGCGGCAGGCGCCAGCACCTCCAGCAGTTGTTCGAGTTCCACCGGCAGGTCCAGCACGCTGAAGGCTTGCAGGCGTAACGCTTCGCTGAGCATCCGGTTGTCGGCCCGCGCATCAAAGCGCCGGGGACGCACCACCACGGTGGGCGGTGCCGGCTCGAGTCTGCGGATGACCCGCAGCAGCTTGAGGCCGCCGGTTTCGTGTCCTGCCGATTGACCTTTGGTCGGGGTCATCGGCAGGTCGAGATTCACGACCGCGGCGTGGATGCGCTCGCGATCAATGGCCGCCAAGGCTTGCTCCATGTCGTCGACACAGATGGCTCGAACGCCCTGCGGCTCGAGCAGGCGAGGCAACTGGTCAGCCCACCGCTGATCTGCTTCGGTCAGCAGAACATTGAGTCGGTGGCCGGGCTGAGGATCTGTGGCTCGCATGGCTCGATATCTCGCATCCTGTATTGGCAAAGGCAGTGCGAGAAAGACGCCACGGAATATATTATTATAAGTATTTTATTAATAGATACTTACATCGACACACGTTTTGTGGTCGGATCCGGGTTTGAAGGGAGATTCTGCCATGTGTACCCATGGCAGGGTCTGCAGGTGTCAAGCTGGCAGGCATGGCATCCGGGCGAGATGAGGACCGTCTGGTGACGACGTGGGCAAAAACCAAGCAGGTTCTTAACAAAGACCGAACCGATTGCTCGCGAGAACCATCTAAAACCATGGAGAAAAGGACAGGCGCCGGGAACGGAGTCCCGATTCACGGCAGCCATCTATTACAAGGAGGTTCGCATGTCCACCCTCAGTCCCATTCGTCCCGTGACGCTCGAACGCGACGGTGTTCTGTGCAGGTCCGGCGATTTGCGGCCGAGCCGACCCCGTGTGCTTGTTCAATCGATCAAGCTGCACTTTCCGAATGAGGATGGCGTCAAACACGTTCAGCATCTGAGCTGGCGGCCCGCCCTCAATGATCCGTCGACGGATCCCTGGCAGGACGGCATTTACTAGCTGGCTTGTTGCACGGTGTTGATCTCTGAGTGCGTCTGGTTTGTGGCTCTGCGCCTGCTACACTGGCCGGTCCGACGTGATCCGGCGTGATGGCGCGCGTCGCACAAACCCAGCTCCTCATTTTTCAAGGCCGCAGACGATGAGTACTTCTGATCCGTTTGGTGTCGTCCAGAAACTTTCCACCGCCGCTGGTGAAGTCACTTACTACAGCCTGCCCAAATTGGCTGCCGCGGGCGTGGGTCACATCGAAACATTGCCGATTTCCATCCGCGTGCTGCTCGAAGCGCTGCTGCGCAACGTCGATGAATTCGTGGTGACGTCTGATGATGTCAAGAAACTGGCAGCCTGGCATGCGCCCAAACCAGCTTCGGATGAAATACCTTTCAAGCCCGGTCGCGTGGTGTTGCAGGATTTCACGGGCGTGCCGGCTGTGGTCGATCTTGCGGCGCTGCGCGATGCATGCAAAGCCCTTGGCGGTGATCCGAAAAAGATCAACCCGCTGGTGCCTTGCGATCTGGTGATCGACCACTCGGTGCAGGTGGATTATTTTGGTCAGGCCGATGCGCTCAAGCTCAATCTCGAACGCGAATTCGAGCGCAACCTTGAGCGCTACGAATTTCTGAAGTGGGGCCAGCAGGCCTTCACGAACTTCCGCGCGGTGCCGCCGGGCACAGGCATCGTGCATCAGGTGAACCTGGAATATCTCGCCTCGGTGGTGATGACGACCGACGGCGTGGCTTATCCTGATTCTTTGGTCGGCACCGACAGTCACACCACCATGATCAACGGTCTGGGCGTGCTTGGCTGGGGCGTGGGCGGCATCGAGGCCGAGGCCGTCATGCTCGGTCAGCCGATCTATATGCTTACGCCGCAAGTGGTGGGCTTCGAACTGACCGGCAACGCTCGCGGAAGGCGCGACGGCGACGGATCTCGTGCTGACCGTCACGGAGATGCTCCGCGCAGCGGGCGTGGTGGGGCAAATTCGTCGAGTTCTTCGGCGAAGGCTTGTCGAACATGAGCCGCTCGCCGACCGCGCGACGATCGCGAATATGGCGCCGGAATACGGTGCGACGATGGGCTTCTTCCCCGTCGACGAAGAGACGCTTGCGCTATCTCGAGATGACCGGGCCGCGCTGCCGAAGAGCTGATCGATCTGGTGGAGCGGTACGCGAAGGAGCAGGGGCTGTTCCGCACGGACGACACGCCCGATCCAATATACGCGCGACGCTCGAGCTCGATCTGTCCACCGTCGAACCGTGTCTGGCGGGCCCGAAGCGTCCGCAGGATCGCGTGCCGCTCTGAAAAGCTCAGTGGCGCAAACATGAAGGATGAAGTTTCCACAAGTCGCTGCGGGCACCGGTTGGCCGAAACAAAAATGCAGGCGTTTCGCGGCTCGCGGCGGTGGCGATCCTGCAGGAAGCGGGTGTGAGCGTTCCACTACGACGGTGATCGAGGACAAACTTAAGCACGGTGCGGTCGTCATCGCGGCGATCACGAGCTGCACCAACACCATCAATCCCTCGGTGATGGTGGCTGCGGGGCTGGTCGCCAAGAAGGCGGCCGCGAAGGGCCTGTAGGTTCCGGCGTATGTAAAGACCAGTCTCGCGCCCGGTTCGCGCGTGGTGACCGAATATCTGAAAGACGCCGGTCTTCTGCCGGAGCTTGGAAGCAACTCGGTTTCCAGACCGTGGGTTACGGCTGCACGACGTGCATCGGTAACAGCGGTCCGCTGCCGGAACCGGTGGCGAAGGCGATGACGAAGGTGACATCGTGGCTGCATCGGTGCTCAGCGGGCAACCGCAACTTCGAAGGGCGCGTGCATGCGCAGGTGAAGGCGAACTATCTGGCGTCGCCGCCGCTGGTCGTGGCTTATGCGCTCGCTGGAACGACGGACATCGATCTGATGACCGAGCCGGTCGGCAAGGACGAGGATGGCAGCGGACGTTTTCCTGAAAGACATCTGGCCGACGCAGGCGGAGATTGCGAGGCGGTCGCCAAGTCGGTGACGCCTGAGAAGTTCCAGAAGCAGTACGCCAACGTCTTCGACGGCAACGAGCGTGGAACAAGATCAGCGGCGCCGAGGGCGATACCTACGCCTGGGACGAGAGCAGCACCTATGTGCAGAACCCGCCGTTCTTCGATGAACTGACGATCGACGTACCCAGCATTTCGCCGATCGAGGGGGCGCGGTGTCTGGTGATGGTGGGGGATTCGGTGACGACGGATCACATCTCGCCGGCTGGTGCGATCAAGGCGGATTCGCCCGCGGGTGCGTATCTCATGCAGCACGGGGTGAAGCAGAAGGACTTCAACAGTTTCGGCTCGCGGCGCGGCAACGATCGGGTGATGACGCGGGGCACGTTCGGCAACATCCGCCTGCGCAATCAGCTCGCGCCGGGTACGGAAGGCGGCGTGACGGTCCACCTGCCGACGAACGAGCAGATGTCGATCTTCGATGCCTCGGTGAAGTACAAGCAGGCGGGCACGCCGCTGATGATCATGGCGGGCAAGGAGTATGGCACGGGTTCGTCGCGCGACTGGGCGGCGAAGGGCACGCTGCTGCTGGGCGTGAAGGTCGTCATCGCTGAAAGCTACGAACGCATTCACCGCAGCAATCTGGTGGGCATGGGTGTGTTGCCGCTCGAATATGCCGAAGGCCAGACGCTTGAATCACTGGGTTTGACCGGCAAAGAAGTGTTTGATTTCCAGATCGACGACAACCTCAAGCCGCGCCAGCAGGTCACGGTGATCGCCACCGATCCGGAATCAGGCAAGAAAACCGAATTCAAAACCCTCTGCCGAATCGACACACCGGTGGAAGTCGATTACTACCGCAACGGCGGGATTCTCCACACGGTGCTTCGCAAAATTGCGAACGGTTAGCGTGTGGCGATTCGGCAGGCAGGCCGCGTAAGCGGGATGCGATCTGTCGCGTCGCCGCCGCAGGCGCCGCGAGCGAGGTGCGTAAGCCCTCGCGTAGTGACACACCGGTGGAAGTCGATTACTACCGCAACGGCGGGATTCTCCACACGGTGCTTCGCAAAATTGCGAACGGTTAGCGTGTGGCGATTCGGCAGGCAGACCGCGCGATCTGTTTTTTCAAAAATTAGAATTTCCAGGCGGCGTCGGCGAAAGCCGATGCCGCTTTGCCATGAGATCGAAATGCGGAATCCATGATGGTGATCGGCGAACAGGCGTGCTTAGATTGAGTCACAACAACTCAGACCCTTGGCGGACGGTCTCCTGTCGTTTGGGAGCCGTCCTTTTTTATCGCTCAGGCGTTTTTTTCGGTCACGCGGTTGAACGGCCCGCGTATTTATGCTCAAGCGTTGGACTTAAGCATTCAGTCGGCGCACACTCTCTGTATAGAAAGGTGTGTGTATGTCCGAATCAGATGACAAGCCGATGGATCAGCATCCCGCCGCCATGCCGCGCTCTCTGGAAGATCTTCGTCTGCATCATCCATGGATGCTGGCGGTCTGGCCGGGCATGGGCTCCATCGCGATGACCGCTGGTTTTTATCTCATTGCAAAATTACACATGGATCTCATGGGCGAATTCGTAGGGCCGGAGTTGTTTGATGTGGACCATATCGAAATCAACGGCGGTCTTGTGGGGCCGGCGCGCGTGCCGCGCAGCCGTTTCTTTGTCTGGCAGGATCCGCAGCAGCAACGCGATCTGGTGATTTTCGTCGGTGAATCTCAGGCTCCCGTCGGGAAATATGCTTTCTGTCACACCTTGCTCAACGCGGCTCGGCAACTGGGGATCGAGCGTGTGTTCAGCTTCGCCGCGATGGCCACGCCGATGCCGCCCGGTCAGGTGCCGCGTGTGTTCGGCATTGCGACCGATCAAGAGGCATTGGACGAATTGAAGCGTCTCGAAGTGGATCCGCTTGAAAGCGGTCGCATCAACGGTCTCAACGGCGTGTTGCTGTCGGCGGCGGCGGAGCGCGGTGTACGCGGTGTGGGGTTGTTGGGCGAAATGCCTTATCTCGCGCCGCAGTTGCCATATCCGCATGGGGCGCTGGCAGTTCTTGAGGTGTTTTGCACGCTGGCGGGTATCGATGTGGATCTGGAAGAGCTTCAGACCGGCGCTCAGCTTGTCGACGAGCAGCTCGAGGAACTGCTGCAGCGCATGCAGGAGCATGCGCAGGAAAGCAGAGATGGCGATGCGGATGAGGATGACGAAGATTCATCCTGGTCGTTTGATCCGCCGGAAGAAGCCGAGGCGCAGGCCACCGAACCCGAAGAAGATCGCCCGGTGCTGAGTGATCAGGACATCGAAAAGCTGGAATCACTGTTTGTGCAGGCGAAGGCGAATCGATCCAAGGCCTTTGTGTTAAAGCAGGAGCTGGATCGCCTTGGCGTGTTCGATCGTTACGAAGATCGGTTTTTGGATCTGTTCAAGAAAAGTTAATGCATCCAATGAAGGGCATTTTACTGCGACGGCATTTCGCCTTCGCCGATCGGCTCGCTTGAAGTGGTCAGCGCGCCCGAGTGCGTGAACCAGCGCAGATACACCGGCTGTTCATTGCGAAGCATGTCGGCCACGGCGGCATAGTCTTCCTGCCGGTAGTAAAAACGGTAATGATCGCCGCTCAGTTCCGAGGCCGGCGGGTCGCCCTGGACGAAGTACAGGCGGCCGACCTGTTTGCCGGCGCGATCCCAAAGAATGATGTGACCCCTGGCAGAAGCATTGACATACATTGCCAGGGCGTAGCTGCCGATTTCGATGCTGGTGGCCATGACGATTTTCTCCCGGTTTTCGCAAGCCACTTCATTTTAGGCGGGGTGTGCCCTACATTGTCGGCCCATTTCCAGCTCCGGTCCGATGCCGGGCAGAACGCGGTTTTTGAGGTGTCCCATGGCCAAGAAGCAATCCAGCGACGAACCCAACCAGATCATTTACTCCATGGTGCGTGTCAGCAAGAAGCACGGCCAGAAGACCGTGTTGAAAGACATTTCGCTGTCTTATTTTTACGGCGCGAAGATCGGCGTGCTGGGCTTGAATGGATCGGGCAAAAGTTCGCTGCTTCGGATTCTTGCCGGGACCGATACCGATTTCGAGGGTCACACACAGGTCAGTCCTGGCTACACCATCGGTTTTCTTGAGCAAGAACCGGAATTGACGCCGGGACGAACGGTGCGCGAAGTCGTGGAAGAAGGCGCCGCCGAAACCGTGGCGCTGCTCAAGGAATTCGACGAAATCAATGCGCGATTTGCCGAGCCCATGGACGATGATGCCATGACCAAGCTTCTTGAGAAGCAGGGCGAAGTGCAGGAAAAGCTTGATGCGATGGGCGCATGGGAACTCGACAGCAAACTTGAAATGGCCATGGATGCTTTGCGTTGTCCTCCGGCGGATGCCTTGGTGGATCCACTTTCGGGTGGTGAAAAGCGCCGCGTGGCCTTGTGTCGCTTGTTGCTCAAGGCGCCCGACATTCTTTTGCTCGACGAACCGACGAACCATCTCGATGCCGAATCGGTCGCCTGGCTTGAACAGCATCTGGCCCGTTATGCGGGCACGGTGATTGCGGTCACGCATGATCGCTATTTTCTGGACAACGTGGCGGGCTGGATTCTCGAACTGGATCGCGGCGAAGGCATTCCGTGGAAAGGCAATTATTCGTCGTGGCTTGAGCAGAAACAGGAGCGTTTGCGTCAGGAACAGCGGCACGACGATACGCGCCGCAAAACACTTGCCCGCGAGTTGGAGTGGGTGCGGCAAGGCACCAAGGGGCGTCAGGCCAAAGGCAAGGCGCGATTGGATGCCTACGAAAAATTGTTTGAGCAGGATGCACGCGATCGCGTCAAGGAAATCGAAATTTTCATTCCGGCCGGGCCGCGTCTCGGCGACAAGGTCATCGTGGCGAAGGAGCTGGCCAAGGGATATGACAATCGTTTGTTATTCGAAGGCATGTCGTTTGAATTGCCGCCGGCCGGCATCGTGGGCATCGTGGGGCCGAACGGTGCGGGTAAAACCACGTTGTTCCGCATGATCACCGGCACAGAGCAGCCCGATGCCGGCGCGATCGCCATCGGTGAAACCGTGCAGCTCGGATATGCCGAGCAATCGCGCGAAGCATTGGGTCAGAAGCAGAATGTCTGGGAATCGATCAGTGATGGCGCCGAATTCATCAAGCTCGGCAATGCCGAGGTGAACAGTCGCGCGTATGTCGCGCGATTCGGCTTCATGGGTTCGGATCAGCAAAAACCAGTGGGAGCGCTTTCGGGCGGCGAGCGCAATCGTGTGCAACTGGCTCGCACGCTTAAAAGCGGCGCCAACGTGCTGCTGCTCGACGAGCCGACCAACGATTTGGATGTGAACACCATTCGCGCGCTCGAAGAAGCGCTGGAAAACTTTGCAGGTTGTGCCGTGGTGGTGAGTCACGATCGATGGTTTCTGGATCGCGTGGCCACGCACATTCTGGCCTTCGAAGGCGAAAGCCGCGTGGTGTGGTTTCCCGGCAACTGGTCGGCCTACGAAGAAGACCGGCGCAAACGATTGGGCGAAGATGCCAACCAACCGCAGCGCATCAAGTATCGCAAGCTCACGCGCGACTAAGGCGTGTGGTCATCGTGCTTTGACGGCCGTCCACGCCTCGTCATACAGTGCGGTGGTTTCGCCGACATCCTTGAGATAGACCAGTGTCTTCATGGTGGTCGCGTCGGGATATAAGCCGAGGTTTTCGCGATCGGCCTGATCGATCAACGGTAGTGCGGCGCGATTGGGTGTGGCGAATTTGTTGAAATTCGAAACCGATGCGCCGACCGGCGCTTCGAGCAGAAAATTGATGAACTGATGGGCCAGGTCGGCATGCGGTGCCCGCGCCGGGATGGTGAGTACATCGACCCAGATGATCGAGCCTTCCCGGGGCACGCCGTAGGCGAGGCGATCGTGCGCCTGCTCTTCTTCAATCGCGCGCACGGCATCGCCGTTCCAGACCACCGCCAGATCGGCGGCACCGGCGGCCACTTTGTTTTTAGCACCCACACCGCCTTCAAAGCCCAGACACTTGGCCGAGGTTTTGGTGGCGGTCAGAAGATCGGCTGCTGCCTTGAGTGCCGATTTGTCGGTGGTGTTCACGTCGTGGCCCAGATGCAGCAGCGCCGAGCCGAGTTGATCGCGCATTTCATCCAACAGCAGAAAAGGCCCCGGTTGTTGTTCCGGATCAAATAGCAGCGCCCACGACGGCACGAGATCGGGGTGCTTTTTGCGATCCCACATCAAACCGACGGTGCCCCATTGATAGGCCACGCTGTATCGATTGGCGGGATCGCCGTCGATATGCGTGAAAGCATCCTCCAGATGATTCAGGTGCGTGATCTTCGCGTGATTCAGGGGTTGAATCACACCGAGGGCGCGCCAACACGGGAACGGCCTGATTGGTCACCACGACGACGTCATATTGCGCATCGCCGCCGGCGTGCTGCAGTTTCGCCATGGCTTCTTCGGTCGATTCATACGCGGATTCGATCACGCGCACACCTGTGCGCTGTTCGAATGCGGCCAGAACATCGGGATCGATGTATTCGGAATAAATCAGCAGATGGAGTGTCGGTTGTTCGCCATCGGAGGGCGCCGTTTTTCCATCACAGGCGGTCATCAGCCAGCATTGGCAGATCAACAGGGTCAGGCCGAGACGTTGAAGCATCATATAAAGCTCCGCCGGATGAGAAGTGTCCGGATTTTAACGAGGCATGGGGCGCATCGCAGCGCCTCTGAATATTTCGAGCAGACTCAGGCCGATGGCCACCCCTGCGATGAGGACCGTCGACAAGGCGTGAATTTTCGGGCTCAGGCCGCGACGCAGAGAGCCGTAGATGTAGATGGGCAGTGTGTCGGAGCCCGGTCCCGCAGTGAAGAAGCTGATGACGAAATCATCCATCGACAGCACGGCTGCGAGTATGGCGCCTGCGGCAATGGCCGGAGCCAGCAGCGGCAGTGTGATGCGCCGAAAGGCGAAACTCGGCGTGGCACCCAGATCGGCCGCCGCTTCGGAAAGTGTGGGGCCCATCATGGCCAGTCTGGCGCGCACCAGCAGTGCCACGAATGAAATTTGAAAGGTGACATGGCCGATGATCATGGCCGTCAGGCCCGGTTCGAAGACGGGCATGATCGTGCGCGCTGCGGCAAGCGCGATCACGATGGCCACCGCGAAAAGAATATCGGGTGTGATCAGGGGCAATTCCACCAGCGTGTCGAGCCATGTGCTGCGGCCATGCTTCGGTGCGAATCGTTCGAGTCCTAGCGCGAGCAAGGTACCGAGTAGGGTGGCCATGCCCGTCGAAACAGCCGCTAGAACAAGCGTGTTCCATGCGGCAGAAAGAAGGGTCGGATCGCCGAACAAGTCCGCATACCAGCGCAAAGTCCATCCCCCCCAGACCAGGCCGGTGCGTGAGGCATTGAAGGAATAGATCGCGACGGCGATCAACGGTGCAAGCAACAATATGACACCGGCAATGCAACTGCATCCTTTTAACAAGCGAAGGTATCGGCGCATGGGTTAAAACACCTCCACATGGCGCGATTGCCGGCGCAGTGCCCAAAGTGCCAGCAGTGTGAGGATGACCAGTACGCTGCTGATCATTGCGCCATAGGGATAGTCACGACTGGCTCCGAATTGCTGTTGGATCAAATTGCCCACCAGCATGAATCGGCCACCACCGAGTCGATCACTGATGACGAACATGCCCATCGCCGGCACAAAGGTCAGGACGATGGCCGCCGTCGCGCCATGCCAGGTCTGCGGAAGGATGGCGTGTCTGAACTGCCGCCATGGGTTGGCGTACAGATCGGCTGCGGCATCCACGATGTTCAAATCCATGCGCGCCACCGCGGTGTAGATCGGCAGAATGGCGAAGGGCAGCGCGTTGGAAACCATGGCGACGAGTACGGCGATCAGGCTGGGATAAAGAGCGCGGTCGGGTTCAATCCATCCCAGCCATGCGGCGAGACGCGCAGGAGGCAGGCGCGATGAAAGCAGCAATTCCCACGCGTAGGTGCGCACCACCAGATTGGTGGCCATGGGAATCACCAGCGCGGCAAACCACAGCCGACGTTCCCAGGCGCGGCAGCGTGCCATGCGAAATGCGATCGGGTAAGCCAGTAGAAGGCAGGTCAAAGTGGTGAGTGTCGCGATCCAGATGCTGCGCCAGAAAATCCACAACACATCTGCCGACCATCCAAATGAACCGAAACCGAACAGGCGTTGCAGGTTTTGTGGGGTGAATGACCAGACGATCCGGCCATCGCCGTCGCGCCCCATGAAGGCAATCCCGAGGATCAACAGCATGGGCGCTGCCAGCCAGAATAAAAGCCAACCCGCGCCGGGCCCAATCAGCAGGCGGCGCATCAGATTGCGGCGCGCGGGTGTGATCAGTCGGCCATGATGCATGGCGCGATCAGTCATCCAGCGGCTCCAGATGATCTGATGGCAGATGGGCCCACAAGGTCGCGCCGACTGGGGCGCACGGCGGTTGAGACAGGCGCACGCGCAGAGGCCCTGGCATTAACGTGCATTCCCAGATGCCGCCACGAAAGACCACATCCTGAAGTGTGACATTGACGGCATTTTGGTTTTGGGCCGAAGTGCCGAGCGTGATGCACTCAGGGCGAATTGCGAGTGTGCCGGTGGTCCAGGTCGGTCGGCGCGCCGGACGCAAAAGACCCAGCTCAGTTTCAAGGTCACTTTCATGTCGTCCGGAGACGGCGATTAAATTGGCCGCGCCGAGAAACCCCGCCACAAATCGGTTGCGCGGGTGGTTGTACAAATCGTGCGGCGTGCCGTGTTGCTCGATCCGGCCTTGGCGCATGACGAAAAATTCATCGCTTACCGTCATGGCCTCATCCTGATCGTGGGTCACCAGAATGAAAGTGGTGCCGATGCGGCGCTGCAGCGCACGCAGTTCAAGTTGAAGGTCGTGTCGCAATTGTGCATCAAGCGCCGACATGGGTTCGTCGAGCAGCAACAGCGCGGGTTCATTCACCAGTGCTCGCGCCAGCGCGACGCGCTGGCGTTGGCCGCCCGAGAGTGTGGCGGGCAGGCGGTGCTCAAGGTCTTCGATCTGAAGCATGCGCATGACACGGGTGGTGCGATCCGCAATTTGATCGCGCGGCAGACGTCGTGATTCGAGTCCGAAAGCAATGTTGCGCGACACATTCAAATGGGGGAACAGCGCGTAATTCTGAAACACCGTATTCACCGGGCGCTGATGTGCGGGCAGATGGTCCATCGAATGATCATCGAGAAGGATGGATCCGGCATCGGCGATGTCGAGACCGGCGAGGAGGCGCAGCAGTGTGGTTTTGCCGCAACCGGAGGGTCCGAGCAGGCTGATAAACCGCCCGGGTTCAATGGTCAGATCGACAGCATCGAGTGCGCGTACATCTCCGAAGCGGCGGGACAGGCCGTCGATCTTCAGTCGGCCGCGCAGGCTGGCAGCAGGAGTGTTCACGGTGTCTTCCGGCCCGGGAAGAGGGGCATCTTACAGCATGGACCGATCCATCCCACCCATGTGATCCATACAAACCCACCAGACGGTGAAATCAGAATCTTTCTCAAAAATGGAATGTCCGGCTTAACCCGCCTGGGGATTGTGCCGATGGCGATGAATGTTCGGGAAGGAGGGTTTGTGATGACTGCACAGGATTTTCTGACGCGTTACGTTGAACTGCTCCGCCAGATCCACGACATGCCCGAGCCGGTCAAGCCGCGCATGAAGGCGGCGGCCGATGATGCCATGCGCCGGTTTAAAGGTCGTTTGACCCATCACCGCGAGAGCGATCGAGCCGCGGGTTGATCCCGGGCCGCGTTTATTTCAATGCCTGCATCAGATCGCGCACGCGATGCGAATCCACCGGGGCTGCCGGATCGCCGTTTTCCTTCAAGGATGTGCCCACGATAAAGCCATCGGCCTGCGGCAGAAAATCACGGATATTCTGCGCCGTCACGCCGCTGCCGATGAAGACCGGTGCGCCGGCGGATTTGGCTTCATTCAATCGCGCGGCGTCGGCAGGTGATCCCGTGGCATGACCGGTGAGAATCAGCGCATCCGCGCCGCCACGTTGCACGGTGTCTTTGGCTTCCTGTGCCAGAGGTCGCGGCGCAAGCGGCGCGGCATGCTTAACATCGATATCGGCAAAGAGACGAATGTCGGTGGCCCTCAGATGTGCCTGGTGCCGCAGCAGGATGTGGGCGATCCCCTGAATTAGGCCTTGGTCGGTGACGCTCGCACCGGTAAGGACGTTCACGCGGATGAATTGAGCACCCGCAGCATGCGCAATGGAGAGTGCGGCCATACCATCGTTGCGCAAGGCATTGATCCCGAGCGGAAGATCCACGCGGGATTTCACCGCCACGGCCAGCGCCGTCAGATGCGAGACCGTTTCGGAAGGAAGCATGGCAGGATAAAACGGCGCGTCAAAGAAGTTTTCGAGCATCAGGCCGTGTACGCCGGATTCAGCGAGTGTGTCGGCATCGCGCAGCACCGCATCGCGCACGGCCTGGAGATTGCCTTGATAGTGCGGTGCGCCGGGCAATGCAGGCGCATGCAGCATGCCGATGACCGGTCGCGCTACATGCGCCCAGGATGCGATCAGAGAATTCATGTCACGCATGATCGCAGAGATCAATCGCGACGTCGACGTTCCGCGGGCGGTTCGTCGGGTTTGCGGTGATCGCCGAGACGCTCATTGAGATTTTGAATCGCGGGACATGTGTTGATTCTGTTCGCTCAGTCGTCGTACGGCATCGGTCAATGCTTCAATATGCCGCATCAGATCGGGCCTTTCGGGACCGCCTTCGCGACGTGCTTCGGTGCGGTGAATCACTTCGCGTACACGGTCGGCCAGTTCTTCGAGGTCGGCGGCTTCCAGGTGATGCATCGCGGCGTGCAGATGCTCCATCCGTTCACGATCCGGGCGTGGCTCTTCGCGTGGCTCGTCACGATCACGGTGTTCCTTTTCGCGTTCTTTTTGGATTTTCTGCTCAGCCTTCTCGCGAATCCGGTCGATTTTCGAATCGTCATCATCGTCGGCGCGCAGGATGCCGAAGGCGCAGGTTGCGATCAGGGCCAGCATGAGAAATGGGATGAGGCGTGACATGGGCAGGTCTCCGGGGTTTTGGACTCGATTCTAGGCCGGCCACAGGTGCAGGGGCGCGAACAGACTCCGGTCGGCCAGTACAATACCCGCCCATGCGTGTGGCCCTGGCACAAACCAATCCGATTGTGGGTGATATCGACGGTAATGCGTCGGTGATCATCGACGCCATCGATCGTGCCGAGCAGGAGCAGGCCGAACTGGTGGTGTTTCCAGAGCTGGCTTTGATCGGTTATCCCCCGAAGGATTTGCTCCTCAAGCCCGTCATTCTGGAACAGTGTGCGGCAGCGATGGAACGCGTGGCGGCGCGGTGTCGGTCGATTGCGGCCGTGGTGGGCTATCCCGCAGTCAATCCCGCGAAGCGCGGGCGCTTGCTGCACAATGCGGCGGGTCTGTGTGCTGAAGGCCGCCTGATACACCGATTCGTCAAGCATTTGCTGCCCACGTACGACGTGTTCGATGAAAGCCGTTATTTCGAACCGGCTGAACAGGTCGCGCCGATTTCTTTCAAAGGCGTGAAACTCGGCGTCACCATTTGTGAAGACCTGTGGAATGATGATCGCGTGGTGGATCGCCCGCTTTACCCGCGCAACCCGGTGGATGAAATGGCCGAGGCCGGTGCGGATCTGCTGATCAACAGTTCGGCGAGTCCGTTTGAAGTCGGCAAGCAGGCTTTCCGGCAAAAATTATTCGGTAGTGTGGCGCAGCGTCACGGTCGCCCGCTGATTTATGTGAATCAGGTCGGCGGCAATGACGAACTGATTTTCGATGGTTGCAGTTGTGTGGTCGGCGCCGATGGCAAGCTGTTGGCGCAGGCCAAGGATTTCGAAGAAGATCTGCTGGTGGTGGATTTGCAGACCGGTGCAGGTCGATGCGAAACATTGCGCACCGGACTCGACTCGGTCTGGGCCGCGCTGGTGACAGGCTTGCGCGATTACTGTCGCAAGTGCGGCTTCAATCACATCCTCCTTGGTTTGTCAGGCGGGATTGATTCGGCGGTGACCGCTTGTCTTGCTGTGGCGGCGCTTGGCGCTCAAAACGTGACGGGCGTGGCCTTGCCGAGTCGGTATTCTTCACCCGGTTCATTGGCAGATGCTGAAGCACTCGCAAAAAATCTGAGCGTGGCATATCGGGTGGTTTCGATCGAGGGGCCGCATCAAGCGATGGAATCCACGTTGGCACCGCTGTTCAAAGGCACGGAGCCCGGCTTGGCCGAAGAGAATATTCAGGCTCGCTTGCGCGGCAATCTGTTGATGGCGATGAGCAATAAGTTTGGTTCTCTGCTGGTGACCACCGGCAACAAGAGTGAGGTCGCGGTGGGTTACTGCACGCTGTACGGCGATATGTGTGGTGGTCTGGCGGTCCTGTCAGATGTGCCCAAGACGATGGTGTGGGATCTGGGGCGCTGGATTAACACGCCGGCATGTTCTTTGTCTGGATCGCCGATTCCTGAATCGTCCATCAGCAAACCGCCGAGCGCGGAATTGCGCCCGGATCAGACCGATCAGGATTCTTTGCCGTCTTATGAAGTGCTGGATGAAATCGTGGAGCGCTACGTCGAGCGCCATCAATCGGTGCGCACCATCGTGGCCGAAGCGGGATTTGAAGAAGCCGTGGTGACCCGAATGGTCGCCCTGATTGATCGCAACGAATACAAGCGCAAGCAAATGCCGCCGGGTCTCAAAGTCACGGGCCGGGCATTCGGCTTTGGTCGGCGCATGCCTATCGCACAACGGCATCGACAGTGAATGTCGATGCCGTTGAAGAATTTGAAATCGAGATGAAGTGATGCAGCTCAGTTGGCGCGTTTGACGCCAGCGAGCTTCTCGAATTTATCCAGAAATTCGGCCGAGAGCACTTTCGCATCGCCGCGCTCGATGTTGATGCCGACTTCCGGCGTGCTGCCATCGGAGGGCAGCCAGATGGCGATGTTGATGTCGGTGTCGTCCTGGTCTTCGCATTCGAGCTCGGAGTAATAATCGCCGTAGTGGCGGTCATCGATATCCCAGTCGTATTCCTTCGCGATTTTAACCATGGCGTTGTAGCCGGTGCGCATGGTCAGACCGGGGTACGAGCGGATCAACCATCCCCCCGCAGCCCAGATGCCGTCGGCGGTCTGCGTTTCTGAAACCACCAGTCGCTTGCCCTGGACGCACCCGGTCAGAAGGGCGAGGGCGAGAACGGCTGTGAGTAGATGTTTCATGACGTTCCCTGTTTGGCGGTGGTTGGGTCGTGCATTTCCAGGCGATCCACAAGCTTATTTTTCGGCAGGATCTGTGTCTATCGCGTTGGCGATGCCGTGGGGGAGGCATTGCAAAAGTTTTCACGATGGATCTGAAGACGGCATTTTCTGTAAGTCGCTATGTATAAATATTTTATGTGTCATGCCACTCGCAGGTCGTGATGTTCGACCGAAAATTTTAAAATCAGATGTAAAGTAAACAGGCAGTCCTGCGATGTATATCCGCAGCATTTCTTTGCGGGCTGATGATCGACGGCGTTTAAGGACTGATGATCACGTCATGGGAAGACCAGACTCGGAGAATCTGTCGAAACCGGAGGGCGGCGGACTGGATGCTCGCGAGGCGATCCGTCTGCTGATGGCCCATCGTGGTTCGCTGTTCGGTTATGTGACGGCCATCACGGGCGATCCGTTGCTGGCGGAAGATGTTTTTCAGGAAGTGTCTGTGCTGGTGCTCGAAAAACACCATGAGGTGTACGGGCCGGAAGCTTTCCCGGCGTGGATCCGATCGCTGGCCCGGTATCGGGCGCTGGATCAGGTGCGCAAGCGGAAACGCAATCCCATTTCATTGAGCGCGGATGTGATCGAATCGCTGGATTCGGATTGGGATGATTTGGACCGCAATGAAGATTCGGATCGCATTGCGGCGCTGAAGCGATGTCTCGAACGCCTGACGCCGCGATCGCGGCGGTTGGTCGAATTGCGATACGAAGAAAATCGAAACGGCAAGCAGATTGCCGAAACAGTGCGTCGCCCGTTGAACACGGTGTATGTGGCTCTCTCACGGATCCATGGCAATCTGGCCGAATGCGTGCGCCGTCGTCTGGGTTTGAAAGAAGTGAATGGATGAGTCCTTCGGCCTCAAAAAAACCAGGTGATTTCGAATCGCTGGCGCTGCTATATCTCGATGGCCTGGCCGCCGCCGCGCAAGTGGCGGAACTCGAAAACGCCATGCGCGAAGACCAGACGAAGCGCCGGCGCTTCGCCGTCCTGGCTCGGCAGCATGGCTTGCTGATCGAAGTCTTGAATCATGCCGAGCGCACCGGCATTCCGGTGGAAGATGCCGTACCGGAAATGGCTGAAGAAACCGGTGGTATGGGTGATCTGGTCGATGCGGCGCGCACGGCTTCGGGACGCAGCTTGATTCGTCCGGCTCTCGCACTGGCACAGGATCAACCCAAAAAGACCCGCCAATTGTGGGACTGGATGAATCGCCCCTGGCCGGTCAATCTGGCTGCCTCTTTCCTGTTGGTCGTTTCCGTTTTTGGTCTGATCTTCGGCACACTCCGATTGCTGAATCCGCCGAAGCCGACGTTTTTCGCTCAGTTGGTCATGTCCGGCGAAGTGATTCGATGGGGTGAAGGTTCTGCGCCGACCATCGGCACGCGACTGGGCACCGGTCGCCTTCATCTGGAAGAAGGGCTGGCTCGGGTGGCGTTCGACAGCGGTGCCGAAATCACATTGGAAGGTCCGGCCGAACTCGATTTGAAAGACGCCATGCTTGCGCGTCTGGAGCGCGGTCGCTTGAGCGCGCATGTGTCGCCTTTGGCCAAGGGTTTCACCGTGGATACGCCGGCGGCGCAAATCGTCGATCTCGGTACCACGTTCGGTGTGGAAGTTGACGCGCGGGGCGATGCCGAAGTGCATGTGTTCAAAGGGCTGGTCGAACTGGCGCCCACGAAGCGATCTTCGGTGCCGCCTGTGCGTCTGACGCAGGATAATGCCAAACGTCTGGAGCGCGACACGGGGCGTGTGAGTGACATCATCTCGGCGCCTGGTCGCTTCAATCACGATCTGGGCGTGCCGGGTCTGGTTTTCACTTCACCGGGCATGCGAGCCTTGTATCCGGCGCCCACCACGGTGGTGCCCGGTTTTCTGGAAGACGACCGGCATCTGATGGTTTTTCTTGAGCGCAATGCCATGAAGCTCAACAAGGATGTCACGGTCTCCATTCGCGGCGCAGGTGTGCATCAAAAATTTTCGGATGATTCGGTGGTGCGCAGCGGCACACGCGTGCGTTCCTATCTGATTCATTGTGATCCGGTGGGCCAACCCGCCGATCGCGATCGCGTGTATTTGTCCGGGACCGTGCGTTTTGATCAGCCGATTTTAGGTGTGATCGTGACGCACGAAGGATTGCTGAAGACCGACAAGATGCTTGGATCGATCGGCACCATTTATGCCACGCCGATTTCGCGCGGTCTCGAAGGCTCGCGCGGCGGGACCATGCTGGATGCCGTGATCATCAGTGATGATCGCAAATCATTGACGTTGACCACGCAAACCGCGCCGCATGTGGATCAGGTGCGTGTGCTGGTGGCAGCGCCATCGCCGAAGAAGGCCAATTGAACTCGAGGTGAGGAATCATCATGCATTCTCATCGCTCATCGCCATTGCGAGCAACCGGCCACTCTTTGATCGAGGTCATGACGGTCATCACGGTGATCGTGGTGCTGATGAGTCTAACCATGCCTTCTGTGCAGCTGGTGCGCGAAGAGGCTCGCAAGGTTCATTGTCTGAACAATATGCATCAGATCACTTTCTCGGCGCTGTCTTATGCGCATGACCACGGTGGCGCGCTGGTGTTGCTCAAGCGCACGGCGAAAGACAAAAACAAAAAAGATGTGCGCGTCAGTTTCTCGGACGACATCTACCCCTATTTGCAGCAGGAAGTTTTGTACAAGGACAACGAGCTGCAGGTGCAGGATGCGCTGTATGAATCTCAGAGCCTGTTTCGTTGTCCGAACACTGAAACACCCGACAAGAAAAAGCTCGGCTCCTACAACAAGCAGATTCTGGATTACGGCATCAATCATTACGGGCGTCCGAACGGCGACAAGAACGTCTTCGGCTCATCACTCGGTGCCGCGCAGATGTTCGATGGCTGGCCGCATCCGCGCATGAGTCTGATCGCGAATCCCAGCGTGGTTTACATCGCAGAGGCCGAAGCCGAATCGAGTCCGGAGGATATCGGGGGCGCATCGCGCGGCACGATGCAGTGGCCCTTGCGCTACAGCTTTGAAAAGGAATCTTCGGTACGCCATGTGGTGGGTTACAGCGCCGCCCGGCTCGATGGCGGCGCGGAATGGAATCCGGCGATGTATCCGAGCAATGAGAAATGGTTCATTTATCGACGATGAAGTTTTTTCGGAGCGTGCATGACCAGTGAACTGGTGATTCTGACGGCGGGCGCTGCATTGGGTGCCGCCTTGTACAGCGGGCGCACAGGAACGCCGCGTGCCAAAGCGGTGACGGTGGTTTGCGCGATGACGGCCATCGTGGTGGCCGTGGCCCATGCGGCATGGCGCGATACGCCCAGTGCCATGCGCGCGCAGCTTGAGCGCATGGAACTGGCCTACACCGGTGTCAGCACGCAGATGCTCGGACATCATCTGGCGGCAGAGCATCCGGGCGCCAAGGTGATGGTGATTTATCCGATGGCTCACCTGCGCGATCCGGGCCGATTTGAGGCATTGATGACAGGGCTGGAGCGCGGGTTGGGTGAGCAGGCCGCGATTCTGGTGCGTCACGATCCTGAATTGCCCAAGGCTTATCACGTGGCGGATTTTGCCCGGGACAAAGAGGCATTCGAAGAGATCGACGTCAACAGTTGGTTCAATGCCGCGTATTTTGATCGGATGATCGAAGCCCACGGGAAAAATTGCGATGTGGTGATTTCGCTGGCGGGTCTGCCGGATGATTATGCGAACATGCGATTTTGGAACAAACCCGGCCGGCCGCGCATGGCGCTGGCTTATTACGGTGCACCGGGTTTGCGGCATGCCGTACGTGAAGGGTTTATCGACGCTGCCGTGGTGATGCGCCAGGAACCGGTTTTTGATGGTCGCATGCCCCCCGAAGATCTCGACGAGGCGTTTTCGCGTCGGTATCACCTGATGACCCAAAGCTGGCTGGAGGAGCGGCGCGATCGCCGTCTGGAACAGCGCAAGACCAAGGGGCCGGAGGCAGAAGCCGTCGCCAGCCCCTGAGAGTGGCGTTCTTGTCGAAAAATCTCGGACTTGATCCGATTCTTCCCGCTGTTAAAAATAGCGCAGACGCGGTAGAAAGTGTCGTCGACATCAGTGGGTTGTCATGCGCTATTTTGCCAAATACAAATCCATCAGCCCGTTTGAACGTGCCATGCTGTTTTTCCGTCGTGGCCGATGGACTGTGGATCCGCGGACCAAGCGCCGGATTTTCGTAAAAACCATGGGCGGGATCGAATTCATTATCCGCGAAGAACACCGGCCTAATGCTTCAACACCCGAAGGATGACTGCGGCAGCGGGCATGTCGGTATCCGGCTCGGTGGAAAGCCGGTCGCGCATGCCTGCGGCGGTATAAGCGGCCTGCGTTACGGCAGGACGTTCTTTTTCGCCGATCAGATGCAACGGGATGGGGGCTGCGAGCGCGAGCAGGCCGGGCAGGTCATGGTATTTGGCGCCGCCGGGCAGGAAATTCACGTCATCGACGGCGGGCAGATTCGCAAATCGGAATCCGCGAGTTTCAAGGATCGCGCGATCCACCGTGCCATTTGATTGTGCGAGGGCGGCTGCACCCACAGGGCCTGCGCCCGTGTGTGGCGAACATCAGAACGATGTGTTTGGCTGCGTGCTGATCCGTTCGAGCAAAGCGAATCACATTGATCGCATCATGCGTGCGCTGAGCCAGCAGGCTTGGGTTGTAGCCAAAGGTGTATCCGGCGTAGTGGTGCCATGATTTCGAACCGCCGTACATGGTCACCATGCGAGCCTGCGTGAGCGGTGCGCCATCGGCGTGTTCGCCCTGGCCGAGCAGATCGACACCGATGACTGAAAACCCAGCGCTGGCGAGTTGCTGCACGGCGGCAATCGGCTCGCCTTTTGCATCGAGTAATCCGGACTTGCCTTCGCCGTGCAGCCAGACCACCACGGTTTGATTCCAGTTCTTTTTAGGATGCACAAACAGCAAGGGTGTGTTTTCACCGTGTGTGGTGTTTTCGAGAATGCCGGTCATCACCAGGTGATCGCCGCGATCGATTTTCTGAGTCGGGTTTTCATGGTGCAGTGTGCCCGCATCATGATCGCGTCGCTCAAGAAGAATATTAAAAGCGATGCCGATCACGCGCCGGTAGGCCGCGAGAGACTCTGCGTCGGTCGGCACCATGGCGTCGAGCGTGCGCTGAGCGTCTTCAGTCATCCAGCGCGTGATGGATTGTTCGTGGGGCTCGCCGGTTTGATCGCCTTCGGGTTTGGAGTGCTGCGCGTTCCAAACAGTCAGCTCATCGCGCGTCAACGGCGTGAAAGCGGTTTCGAGAATCGGTTCTGGCAACTGGAGTTTGAGGTGTCGGCTCATGAAACCGTACATCGCTGTGCGGCTCGGGCCGTTGTAATTGTGCTTGAAGTGCGTGAGGTGATAAGCATTGAAATGATTGGATTTGCCCAGCATGGCATACAGCTTTTTCAGGTCGGGCTCGCCCTTGGTGGCCAGTTCCTTTGTCCAGTCGTCAGCCGCTGGTCAGTCCTAAGGGCCGTGGCGCTGCGAGCCGCCAAATCAATGTTGCCGGCGCCGATGCGCAGAAGAGGTGCATTTTCGCAGGTGCATCCGCCCTGCATGGCCGTCGACACCATCACCGCCGGAAACAAGACCGCCGGACGATCATCGAGTGCGCCAAGCATGAAAGTCTGCGTGCCGCCGCCGCTGGCGCCGGTGACCGCAATGCGCGTCGGATCGACGCCCGGTAGGCTCGTGACGAAGTCGATCGCGCGGATTGAATTCCACGATTGCAAACCCATTTTGTTTTGCAGATGCGCTTCGGCGCGGGTGCTGAAAAAGCCCCATCGCTCCGGCGTATTGAGCGGTGTGTCTGTATCGGTGCGGTGTGCGAGCTGGACGCTGTCGGCATAGCCTTCCATGTCGTAGTGAAACACGATGCAGCCCATCCGCGCCAGTTGTACGCAGCGTGCCTGAAGGGGAAAGCGCCCTTCGTGTTCGAATCGTTCCGACCCGATGGCGATTTCGCGGCGCGCGGCGGCTTCGCCTTGATCATGAAACCGGCCGTCATTCCAATGGCCATGCGGGCAAAGCACGACCGGGCGTTTGCCGTCACGCGCCGCAACGGGATGTGTTTCGGGTTTCGGGCGGTAAAGACTGCCGGTGACAAAGTGCCCGGGGATTGATTCGAAGAGAACGCGTTCGACGGTGTATTCCGGACGATCCACCAAGCCATGCACGACGGCATTGAGCGGGTGTGTGCTTCGGTTGCGGCCAAAGGCCGGTGGCCATGCACGCAGATGAAGCCGCCTCCGCGTCTTGCCAAGCCTGTTTGGAATCCACCGGTTGAAAAGGAAAATACGCTTCGAGGTGCGCAGCGGTTCGAATCGCACATCTTTAAGGGTTTCGCCCGGAGCCGGTGCTGCGGGTATCCAGCCCATGCAGGAGTCGGAAGCAGACATGACATCAGCAAGAGCAGGGCGCGTCGCGGCATATTTCAGATCTCCAATGGTCGGAACGTCCTCACAGTATCGCCTCGAAGGGTATTAAAGCAGGACAGTCATTTCCGCAGCAGGAGTGTGGGATCGCGTGCCGAATCTGGCTTCGAATCGCAATTTCGGTTTCGCCCCGACAACACATTTGAGGGACTCACCGTCCTAGCGACACCTTCGAGGCGCCAGAGGATCTGAAATACGATTTCGCTCTTGCTGATGTCATGTTCGCTTCCGACTCTTGCATGGGCTGAGTAAGTACTCGGTTCCGGGCGAAGATGCGCTCGGACGCGCTGCGCACACTCGAAGCGTATTTTCCTTTTCAACCGGTGGCCATGCGCACGCAGCAGATGAGGCGCCTCGGCGCGGTCTTGCCAAGCCTGTTTGGAATCCACCGGTTGAAAAGGAAAATACGCTTCGAGTGTGCGCAGCGGTTCGAATCGCACATCTTTAAGGGTTTCGCCCGGAGCCAGTGCCTGCGGTAATTCAGCCCATGCAGGAGTCGGAAGCAGACATGACATCAGCAAGAGCAGGGCGCGTCGCGGCATATTTCAGATCTCCAATGGTCGGAACGTCCTCACAGTATCGCCTCGAAGGGTATTAAAGCAGGACAGTCATTTCCGCAGCAGGAGTGTGGGATCGCGTGCTTGTTCGGTTTCGAGCCGGGATCTACACTGCCGATTCGCATAAAGGCATCGGGGCGGCCTGCTTCGCCCCGCCCCCGGCCCGGCACCCTGACCGGCACTTGGGCCGTTTGCAAGAGGCATCTCAATGATTCCGCACGAGGCCCAGCGCCCTCTGTCGTACGGCTTTTTGTATTTTCCGCCGTTTCGCGTTCAGGGTTATTCGATCGCCGGCGAAGAAACCTTCATTCAGATTCCGGAACTCGATCTGTGTTTTGATCTCGGTCGCGCGCCCAAGCTGGCCCTGACCAGCAATTTCGTGGCGATCACGCATGGCCACATGGATCACGTCGCCGGTCTGCCGTATTACTTTTCGCAGCGCGTGTTTCAGGGGATGGGCACCGGGACGGTGATCTGCCATCCGCAACTGGCCGAACCCATCGAAAACATGATGCGCGCGTGGGAAGCAATTGAAAATCAGAAAACGCCTTTCCGCGTGATTCAAATCGAGCCCGATGGCGAAGTGGAACTTAAGCGCAATCACTATCTGCGAGCCTTCAAGAGCGATCACACGCCGGCGAGTCTGGGGTTTGTCGTGGTGGAGAAGCGCAGCAAGTTGCGCGATGAATTCGCCGGTCTGCCTCAAAGTAAACTGGTGGAACTAAAAAACGCCGGGAAGCCGATCACCTACATCAAAGAAGTGTCGCACGTGGCGTTCACCGGTGATACTTCGCCGGGGTCGCATTTCGACCGGCCGGATCTGCAACAGGCGAAGATCCTGATTTGCGAATGCACGTTCATCGAGCCGGGGCATCGCAAGCGGGCGAAAGTGGGTCGCCATCTTCACCTGGCCGATGTGGCTGAAATTTTGCCGAAGATGCAGGCTGAGCATATTGTGCTCACCCATCTTTCACGCCGGACCCACATGGTGGCGGCACGCGAACAGCTCGATGCGGTGTTGCCACCGGAAATACGCAGCCGCGTGCATCTGCTGATGGACCATCGCACGAATCGTGCCCGTTATCAGGAACAGGCCGCCGCCGCCGAAGCCGAAGCGGCGACATGAGGATTTTCCGAAGGCGGAGCGTCCGATAGAGCCGAGAATCGCACTGAATGAGAACGTGCGCAGCCGTTTTCTTCTGGAGGTTCGATGACCACGCTATTGATTGCTCTGGGTGCCGGAGTGGCTTATCTCGTAGCCTACCACACGTACGGTAAGTGGTTGGCTCGAAAAATCTTCCGGCTTGATCCCGATGCGGCGGTGCCTTCGGTGGCGCTCAATGACGACAAGGATTACGTGCCCACCGATCGTGGTGTGGTCTTCGGCCATCACTTCACGTCGATTGCGGGGACCGGGCCGATCGTCGGGCCGGCCATTGCGGTGATGTGGGGCTGGGTGCCGGCATTGTTGTGGGTGATCTTTGGTTCGATCTTCATCGGTGCGGTGCATGATTTTGGCGCGTTGATTGTTTCGATGCGCAATCGCGGTCAGACCGTGGGCGATATCGCCGGACGTGTACTCAACAAACGTGTGCGTCTGCTGTTTCTGTTTATTTTGTTCATGGCGCTGACGGTGGTGCTGGCCATTTTCGGTCTTGTGATCGCGGCCGTTTTCCGGCAGTACCCCGCTTCGATCTTTCCCTGTCTGGTTCAGATTCCGTTGGCAGTTGTCATTGGCGTCTGGCTGCATCGCAAGGGCGTGCATCTGCTGGTGCCCTCCCTGCTTACCTTGGGCCTGATGTACCTGAGTGTGATCTATGGCGATGCGGGCATGCTCGGAGCGTTCAACACCGAACTCGCCTCGTGGTCATTGATCACGTGGTGCTTTCTGCTGCTTTTGTATTCTTATGTCGCGTCGGTGCTTCCGGTGTGGGTGCTTCTGCAGCCGCGCGATTTCATCAATAGTCTTCAGCTGCTCACATCCCTGGCTTTGGTGATTCTCGGTCTGGTTGTGGCTGCCATGTTCGGTGGTGCACCGATCGTTGAAAATGGATCGCGGCCGGCGCTGGAGATTGTTGCTCCGGCTTGGAAACTCGATCCGACGGGAGCGCCGTACATCTTTCCCTTCCTCTTCATTACGATCGCATGCGGTGCGTGCAGCGGCTTCCACTGTCTGGTCAGCTCCGGTACGAGTTCCAAGCAACTCAAGACCGAAACCGACGCGCAGTTCGTGGGCTATGGTTCGATGCTCACCGAGGGTTTTCTTGCGACGCTCGTGATTCTGGCTTGTGTGGCAGGCTTGGGTCTTGGTTTTACCAAGGAGGGTGTCACGCTCACGGGTCACGAAGCCTGGGCCGCCCGATACACCGATTGGGAGGCCATGAATCTGAGTGCGAAGGTCGGCGCTTTCGTGGATGGTTCGGCCAATTTTCTGAAGGCCATGGGGATTGCCACCGCGACAGCCACGGCGCTCATGGGCGTGTTCGTGGCCTCTTTCGCTGCGACGACTCTTGATACCGCTTGCCGTCTGCAGCGTTATGTGATTCAGGAACTCGCCTCAACTTTTGCGCCCAAGGTTTCCGCGACCGCCTTGGCTGCCGAGGCATACGATTTTGACGACAATCTTAAAGGCGCTGACCGGCGCACCGGTGAAGCTGCCGATCGCAAGCCCCATATCCTCAACCCTGCCGTGTGGCTGACCAACAAGCACGGTGCCACACTCTTTGCCATCCTCACCGCAGGGTTGATGGCTGCAATGCCGCCAGTGGCACCGGAGGTCGGTTTCTGGGCATCGATCAGCAACGGCGGGTTGTCCGAGGGTTGGTCCTGGTTATCCGCAAATGGTGGCAAAGGGGGGTTGATCCTCTGGCCGCTCTTCGGCGCGACCAACCAGTTGCTCGCGGGCCTGGCATTTCTTGTCATCTGTTTCTGGATGTGGCGACGCCGGATCCCCGTGTGGTTCATTGCGCTGCCGATGATCTTCATGCTGATTGTGCCGGGCCTGGCCATGATCTGGCAGGTCGTGACCTGGTGGGGTGCCGAGACGCGGAACTGGACACTGATCGGTATCGGCGGCGCGACGATCCTGCTCGAAATCTGGATGGTCATCGAGGCGGTTGTCGCGTGGCCACAAGCGCGCGGCGTGCTCGAAGAGACGCTGCCGCCGCTGCCAAGTGCGCCGGCTGTGTAACCGCACGCCGAAGGCGGGCGATCATGTTGAAGCGCTTCGAAGTGGTGCGTAGAAACCCTGATCAACGCAAAGAGCCCCGTAGCGGGCTCCGACTCCGCTACGGGGCGCGCCACGGAGAAAAAGAACCGTGGAGGCATTTCGGGGTTGTTCGGCGACACCATCCTAGACCCGCTGCCCAGATGCTGTCAATGCAAGGATTTTATAAGCTTTGTAAATTTATAAATAATTATAAATAAAATAGATATATGGTCATGGTCCAATAATAAAAAGTCGTGATTCGGGCCGATTTTGGGCATGGCGCAAGAAACTGCCAAATTTACGCATGTCAATTTATATCTAATTTATATATATGTATTTATATCTACAGAGTTGCTGTTTTTTGTGTTTTGATCAAAAAGAGTGAATTGGAAGGTTATGAATACCGAATTACGTGTTGAAGTGGCGCTGGCCATTGTTCGAAACCCATCATCGGAAGGCGCGCAGAAATTTCTGATCACACAGCGCCCTAAGCAGGCGGTGTTGGGAGGGTATTGGGAGTTTCCGGGCGGCAAGCGCGAGGCCGATGAATCGATCGAGCAAACCGTGGTGCGCGAGGTGCGCGAAGAACTCGGGATGGATGTGGTGCCTGTTCGTGCAATGGCGCCCATCGACCATGACTACGAGCATGGCCAGGTGCGCCTTCGGCCGT
Source organism: uncultured Phycisphaeraceae bacterium (assembly GCA_942491355.1). Taxonomy (GTDB): domain Bacteria; phylum Planctomycetota; class Phycisphaerae; order Phycisphaerales; family Zrk34; genus CALOAZ01. Next base: position 27,439 of record CALOAZ010000113.1, on the reverse strand, counting down.
TTTTGTGTCAGTGGGCGGGGGGCACGCCCGAGCCGCTTGGCGTGGATCGCTTTGTTTGGGTGACGGTAAAAGAGTTGGCGGCGTATCGCTTTCCACCGGCGAACGCTTCGCTCGTCGAAGCCTTGGTCGCCGAATTTGCATCATGATCGTCCGGTTGCCCGAAGGGGCATGGCCGTTATGATCTTCCCTTCCGTGCCGATTGAGGGCACGTCTCAGGTTTTCTCTTGCAGAAGGAAGTGCGCTCATGGCTGAGCTCAAAGGCAATGCGGTCATCGGTCAATCCGGCGGCCCCACGGTGGTGATCAATCAGTCCGTGGTGGGTGCGGTCGAGGTGCTCAAGAAGGCGCCTCAGGTCGAAAAGATCCTGGGCGCGCACCATGCGGTATCCGGCATCATCAAGGACGATTTCATCGAGCTTCAGGATCTGGATCAGGGCTTCCTCGATCGCTTTGCCGCCACGCCTTCTTCAGGACTGGGCAGCAGTCGCGACAAGCCCGATGCGGAATACTGCAAGAAAATTCTGGCATCGCTTGAAAAGAATAATATCCGTTACTTCTTCTACGCCGGCGGCAATGACAGCTCAGACACCTGCCGCATCGTGAATGAACAAGCCAAGACTGCCGGTTACGAACTCAAGGCATTTCACATTCCCAAAACGATCGACAACGATCTGCAATGCAATGACCACACGCCGGGCTTCGGTTCGGCGGCGCGCTTCGTGGCGTGCGCCTTCGCGGGCGATAATCTCGATAACAAGGCGTTGCCGGGCATCAAAATCAATGTGGTGATGGGTCGCCATGCGGGCTTCCTCACTGCCGCAAGTGCGCTGGCGCGGGGTCGTGACGGTGACGGTCCGCATCTGATCTATGTTCCCGAAGTCGCCTTCGACGAAGAGAAATTCATCGCCGATGTGGACGAGATTTACAAGAAGCGCGGTCGCTGTCTGATCGCGGTGTCGGAAGGTATTCAGGATGCGCAAGGCAAGGCGATTGCCGCAAAGCTCGCTGAGAGTCTCGGCGAATCGGTGGAGCGTGACTCGCACGGCAACATCCAGCTTTCGGGTACCGGCGCGCTGGGCGACTTCCTTTCCAAATACGTCAAGAAGAAGCTGGGTGCGAAATTGCGCGTGCGTGCCGATACCTTCGGCTACCTGCAGCGCAGCTTTCTGGGTAGTGCGAGTCCGGTCGACCAGGCCGAAGCACGTGCTGCAGGTCGTAAAGCTGCCGAAGTGGCCACCACGACGGACCGGCAGGATGGTTCGATCACCATCAACCGCGCCGGCGACAATCCTTACAAGGCCGAATACGGCGTGGTCGAATTGAGCGATGTGGCTGCCAAGACCAAGCACATGCCCACCGATTGGGTGATCGACGGTCGCGATGTCAGTGAGGCGTTTATCAAGTACGCCAAGCCGCTGGTGGGCGAACTGCCTGTGGTGGAACAGCTTTAACGCTGTTATTCAGAAAATTGCACAACGCCTCGGTTCTGTGAGCCGGGGCGTTTTTTTTCGGGTTTGTTATGCTGGCGTTCTATTCGCCAGGGGTGTCCCGACGTGTCGGGACTGAGATCAAACCCTTGGAACCTGATCGGTTTCCGCCTTTGGCGGAGTCACCGCGTAGGGAGGCGATCAAGCCATGATCACTTCATCATCACCGTCCGATCCATTCGATCGGCCCACCGTTCATACCAATCCCGGCACCGGGGCGGCCACCACGCCCGGTTCGTTTTCGAATCTGCCGCGCGTGACGCGCGGTCGTGCCGGCGCGCTGACCTTCAGTTCGCCCGACACGCCGGGCATGCCGGTCGTCAGCGATAAAACCGCATGGGACTTCATGCCTGACGATTGGACGCAGCGTCCGAGTTTCGAAGGCGATTACGAAAAAGCCGAAGCGTGGCAGGCCCCCGAAGGTTTCACGCCGATCACGCAGCTTGAGCATGCGCGCCTGGGCACCATCACACCGCAGATGCATCGCGTCGCCGAACGCGAGGCGCATCTCACCGCCGAGCAGGTGCGCGATGAAATCGCCGCCGGGCGCATGGTGATTCCGGCCAACACGGTACATCTGGGTTATCAGTTGGATCCGATGGCCATCGGTCGGGCGAGCAAAACGAAAGTCAATGCGAACATGGGCGCTTCGCCGGTGTCGTCCGGTACCGATGCCGAAGTCGAGAAGCTTCAATGGGCCGAGAAGTGGGGTGCCGATACGGTCATGGATCTGTCGACCGGCGGCGATCTGGATGCCTGTCGTCAGGCGCTGATTCAAAATGCCACGGTACCCATCGGCACGGTTCCGATTTATTCGATGATCATCGGTCGCAAGATCGAAGATCTGAATGAAGCGATGATTCTCGAAACACTGGAACATCAGGCGGCGCAGGGCGTGGATTATTTCACGATTCATGCCGGTGTGCTGCGTGACCATCTCAAGCATGCCAAAGGCCGGTTGATCGGTCTGGTCTCGCGCGGTGGTTCTCTGTTGGCCAAATGGATGCTGCATCACAATGCGCAGAATCCGATGTACACCGCTTGGGAAAAAATCTGCGATGTGATGCGTCGTTATGACGTCACATTCAGCATCGGTGATGGTTGTCGGCCGGGCGGCTTGGCCGATGCCACCGACGATCTTCAGCTTTACGAATTGCAGGCGCTGGGCGAATTAACCGAACGAGCTTGGCGCAAGGGATGCCAGGTTATGGTCGAAGGCCCCGGCCACGTGCCGCTGGATCAGATCGAATACAACATGAAGATGCAGCGCAAGCTGTGTCACGGCGCGCCGTTTTACGTCCTCGGCCCGTTGGTGACCGATATCTTTCCAGGCTATGACCATATCACCAGTGCGATCGGTGCCACCAGTGCGGCATGGCATGGCGCGGCCATGCTTTGCTACGTGACGCCGAAAGAACATCTGGGTTTGCCGAAAAAAGATGATGTGAAGCAGGGCTGCATCGCGTACAAGATCGCGGCGCATGCCGCGGATATTGCGTTGGGTATTCCCGGCGTGCGCGATCGCGACGATGAACTGACCAAGGCTCGTGCCGCGCTCAACTGGCAAAAGCATTTCGATCTGAGCTTCGATCCGGATACGGCCCGCGCCTATCACGATGAAGATCTCGACGTTGATACCGACTTCTGTGCGATGTGCGGCCACGACTGGTGTTCAGTGCGCATCAGCAAGGAAATCGTCGATTGGGCCAGCGGCAAAGAAGCGGATTACGCCTGGGATAAGCCCAAGGTTTCAGAGGCATTGACCGCCGAGCAAAAAGTCATTCTGGAACAGCGCGGCGTCTTGAGTCCCGAAGAAATTCACAAGCTTGCGAGCAAGACGCGAAAGGGCGTCGGTGCGGCGAGTGGCCAGAAGGCTGACTGCCACAGCGATGTGGCCGAATCGACCGAGGCGCGGCGCGTGCAGGAGCAGAAGCTGGTCCAGCTTGATGTGCGCCCGGCGTTGGGCGTCGGTAAGAACGCATAAAGGTTTTGGCGCCGCAAGGCGTGGTGATTCAATCGGCATATTCACCGAGGATGCAAGGAGGCAACCCATGCGCATCGGATTACTGGCCATTCTGGTTTGGAGCGGGATTCATATCAGTGGGTGCGCGAGCGATTCGGAATTGAACGACGTGTTCACGCCCACGCATGGCGTGAGCGATCCGGCGCCCGGGTCGAATCTTCCGTTGTTGCCCGAGTTGGAAACGGCGGATCTGGTCGTGACGCAGATCGAAGTGGTTCAAGTGGACCGAAAATACGAAGTGCATGCCACGATCAAGAACAAGGGCCACAAAAAAACAAAAGCCTTTATGGTCTGGTGCAAGGTGGATCTGAATCTCGGGCAGTACAACGATGGATTGCCGATGGAATTGTCGATCGGCGGTCTTGCCCCGGGTGATGCCTCGACGAAGGTGTTTCCGGCGCATGCGGTGGAGCATCATCCGAATCGCATGAAAGTCACGGTCATTGCAGATCTTCCGAAAGATAATCTTCGGGGTGATGTGCCGGAACATGACGAGGCGAATCGCCTCATCCGTGTGATCGAGCTACGATAAGTCCATGAGCGAAGCCGATGCCAAAGTGTTGATCCGTGCCGCCGGGGGACTGGTGTGGCGCGAAGGTCCCGAAGGTCCTGAGGTGGCGCTGGTGCACCGGCCGCGCTATGACGACTGGACGCTCCCCAAAGGCAAGCTCGAACAGGAAGAGCCCTGGGCTGATGCCGCACTGCGTGAAGTGGAAGAAGAGACCGGCTGCCAATGCAGCCTGGGTGTCTTCGCCGGTGTGACCAGTTACAACGTGGGTGATCGGCCGAAGATCGTGGCCTTCTGGGAAATGGATCTCAAAGAAGACCCGGGCTTCGAACCCAACGACGAAGTGGATCGCGTGATGTGGCTTGAATTCGAGGCCGCAGCCGCGCAACTCACCCATGCCGATGAGCGCCGTGTTTTGGCAGAGGCGGTTTTTCGGCGGCATTGAAAAAGAGACGGGCCGGAATCCACCAGGATTCCAGCCCGCCCGACCTGGCTTGTTTTTACCGATCAGTTGGCGCGACGTGTTTCGCGGCGCGTTTCTCGACGATCTTCACGCTGGTCTCTGTGGTCTTCATGGCGATCACGCACATCTTCGCGTCGGTCGTGTCGATCTTCGATTTTGTCGAGGCGGCCACCCTCGTGCTTGGCGTCTCTCACATCTTCGCGCCGATCGCGCACGTCCTCACGCTTGTCCCGGATGTCTTCAAGTCGATCGCGCACGTCTTCGCGTCGATCAGCGAGCTTGCCTTTGAAGTCGGGGTGGTTTTCACGAAAGGCTTCGCGCCGGTCTTCCATGCGATCACGAATATCCTCGCGTCGGTCTCGGATGTCCTCGATCTTGTCGCGCTTGCCGCCATCGTGCCGCGCATCGCGGCGGTCTTCAGCCCGGTCTCGGACATCTTCACGTCGATCGCGCACGTCTTCGCGCCGATCGAAACGATTGGCGACGGTGCCGGGCTGATGTGTGCGTGCAGCGCGGACGCGAGCGCCCTGTCGCGGACCGGCTTCGGCCAGTGAAGAGCCCGCCATGATCGCCATGGCGGCAAGGGTCAGTGTGGCAGAACGTAAAAGCATGAGTCGTCTTCCTTTCGCCAGGTCGGAAGTTATGGAGTTGGAGTTGGAGTCGGTGTGCGGCGCGGCGCGTCACCCGGTCGTGTTTGCCGGGCTTTTTGGCGTTCCTCGGCGCTGAGCTGGCCATCGCCATCCAGATCGAATCGATCCATCAGGCGTTGGCGCATCTGCTGGAAATTTTCTTCAGGGGCTTTGTCGGTTCGATTCGCACGTTGGCGCATCTGCATGAAATCACGAACGCGCTCACGCATCGATTCGTGAGCGTCCTGGCGTTCCTGAAGGTCGAGCTGGCCATCGCCATTGCGATCAAAGCGTTGCATGGGTTGTGTGCCCCCGCGCTGCCAGTTCATGCGTTGGCCGATGCGGTCAGCCATGGTGCGGCGTTGTTCAGGGCGCAGGGCTTCCATGAAACGCTGCATCCGGTCGGATGCGGTACGGTGGTAAGCCGTGCGCAGCACCTCTGATTCATCCTGCAATTGCGCCAAGCGCTGCGCATCGGCGTTTGCTTTGGCATGCTCGTCAAGAATCGATTGTTCGGTCAGTTGGATGGCGCTTTTGAGTTCTTCGCGCTGCTGGCGGATTTCATCATGCATGTCCCGATACAAGCGGCTTTGTTCGAGATCCAGATCGAGCATGGCATCGATGCGGTCGGTGACCACTTCAGGATCGTTGAGCGTGGTGGCTTCGCGCGAGGCGCTCAGGTAACCGAGGCCGAACGTGGCGTTGAACACCATGGAGGTGGCGCACACGATCCAGTAGAGATTCTGGCTCATCGGACCACCTCCGTCAGTGACGGGGCCATGTCAAAATCGAATGAGCCGAAAGACAGTTCGGTGGCGAGTCGCTGATCCACAAAACGTTGTTCACGCAATGTGTCGCCGCCAATGCCGTATCCAATAGCGCCGGCAAACAGTACGGCCGCTGCGGCCGCAGTTCGCCAAAGCGCCGGTTGCCATGGCGATGCGGGTCGGGCATGCATGGCGACCAGATTTTGTGCCTGCTGGATTACGGCATCAGGCGCGATCATCGGCGCGGCATACATCAGTGCGTAGAGTTCGGTCCATTGGCGAAGGCAGTTGTGGCATGAGGCCAGATGAGCTTCGATGGCCTGGCGTTCCGGAGCGGAAAGGCGGTCATCCAGAAGTGCGGCGAGCGTGAGATCATCCAGGCAATGCCCGGCAGGGCGCGTGCGCCGAGGGTCTGCCACAGGCGACGGTCATCAGAATGGGTGTCATCGTGCGTCATGGTGTGTCTCCAGGTCATACGCAAAGAATGAATCGGACATCCCCGCAGGTAGAAAATTCATCGCGTCACACCGAAGTGGTTTCGTAACTTGAGGATTGCCTTGTGTTTGGCTGCCGCGCACGGTCTGAGCTTCGACCTTCAGCATTGCGGCAATGGTGTCGACTTCCAGGCCCTGATCGAACAGCAGTCGAAGGATCATCGCCTGTCGGGCCGAGAGCAGATGTTCGGGCAGATGAAGGCCTTCGGCTTGAGCGTCGGGGGTATCGGGGGCCGGTTGATCACGGGCTTCGTCAAGCGTGATCGTGGTTTGAGGCTGGCGGCGCAAATGGTCGATGGCGACACTGCGCGACACGATGGTCAGCCATGTACTGAGTGTGGCGCGTTGCGGGTCGTAGCGTTTGAGTAGCGCATAGTCTTTGGCGACCAAGCGCACGAAAACCTGTTGGGTCAGATCTTCCAAGTACTCGTGTGCGCCGCGCCGACCGGCCGTGCGCTGAACCGCGGCATGAATCACGCGCGCATAGCGCTCGACGAATTGCCGCCAGGCGGCGGGGTCGCCGCGCCGGCAGGCTTCGAGATCGATGGGTGAATCGTGTGTGTCAGACAAAAGAAATGTGCCTCAGTCGATCACATGTTTGGACGCGATCGATGAAGCCGGCATGAAGTTGTTGGAAATTCATCACGCACGCTAGCGCCAGTGGCCGGGAATCCAGCGCCATCGCAGGCCGGCGCGCACGTAATGTCCCGATACCCAGGCGGTCTGTCCGCGCGGCGGCAAGACATGCACGCCCTTGACCCAGATGTAATGTCCGCTGCGCCAGGCCCAGTATCCCGGCACCCACACATGGTGGACCGAAGGGGCGGCAGGGCGCGTTTCGACGATGATTTCCGGCGGTGCCTGATCTGATTCGACCACGGGATCGGCTTGAGACTGCGTGGCCGGATGAACAAGGGTGACATCACCGCGCAAGGGTCGATGCACGTGCGTGACCACCGTGCCATCTTCGTGAACGACGGTGTGGCGTCGGCATCCTGTGAATAACAGCAGGGCCGCGATCAGGGCACCGCCAAGCAAGTGTCGATTCATCCAGGTCATGGGCCCAGTCCTCGGCGTGGGGTAGACTTCGATGCGGCGTGATACGGATCAAGTCCGGGCGGCATCCCCGCCGTGCGAAAAATAAAATGGACTCCCGTGATAGGCCCGCCAGTTATGTCGGGTTGCAGGGCTTTGGCTGAAAACGAAAAAAGAGGAAATCCGATGAAACCAGTCTTGCATCATGTCAGTCGATGTCTGATCGCCGGTGTGGTGGCGTTGCTGCCCGTGGCCGGTGTGGTGTGGTCTGTGGTGGTGGCCGAGCAGGCCGTCGCCGGAGCATGGCTGGGCGAGCAGTCGTTTTATTTTCCGGGTTTGGGCCTGCTGGTCGTGGTGGCGGCGCTGTATGTCATCGGCCTGGTGTTTTCAACCATGATCGGCCAGTGGCTTTGGTTGTATCTGGATCGATTGCTTGAGCGGTTGCCCATGCTGGGCAGGCTCTATCAAACCTTGAAACAGATTCTGGGTTATGGCCAGGGGCCCGATGCGTTGTTCAAGCGCGTGGTGTTGATACCCTCGCGCGACGCCGGCGGCCACGAATTCGCACTGGTCACTGCCGAAGCCGATGCCTCAGGCGTGTTGACGGTCTTCGTGCCCACCGCGCCGAACCCCATGGCCGGAAGATTGGTGCGCGTAGAGGCATCGCACGTGACGGCGATTCAAACATCGGTGAGTGAGACGCTGCGCCATCTGGTGGCGCTGGGATCGGTGTGATGTCGATGGACACAAGAAATAAAACACGCAACTGTTTTGATTCAAGTGGTAGAGATGGCGGCAAGTGCAGAGTGGTTGAGATTAGACTGGCGTTGACCTTGCCCCCGGAACCAAGCTCGCATGTAAAATATTTTAATCGCGTTTCGGGTTTTTTCGGGCAAGAATTGTATAAAAGTAATAATGATAATTGTCAGAGGTGGCGATGTGGATAATTTGGGCAATCTTATTAGGTGGGGCGGCCTTTATTGCATTCTCCATGATGAACTTATCCAGTCAGCAAAAGGACCAAGCCAACGCAGCGCTCTTGGAAATGGCAAATGATTCCTCGCCATTCAGACCCAATGCTGAGGTTTCAAAGCAGATTTATCACGAGTATCTAGACATGCTCCAATCCATAGGCGTGGCATATGCGTCAACTCGAGGCCAGGCAAACGCAATGCTCTGCTATCAATTAGGAATGATTGCCCACTTGGCGCGCCGAGGACAAGTACCCTGTCGAGACGTCTACTTATTTCTGTATTTGTTATTAGAGGGTGATAGCGGTATGGCGGCTAACAACGAGGAGCAATTGTCAGCAGATGAAGCTATGAGCCAATCAATAGGCATATATATTAACGCTATTCAATTAGCCTCAAGTGATGCTAAAAAGTACAAGGCTTATGAGCATGGCTTTGCTGACGCCGACATGATTATGCATGGCCAGCGTCTACCAAGCGGGCGCATGGCTTATATTGCCAAGAAATATGAGTAATCCTTGGCCCTCTAGGCCGAACCCGAGGTTGCCGATGAGTGCAAACGAAGATGGCGAAGGCAATAGCGATCTCAGAGAGAATGAGCATCGATCTGATTTGCGCCGTCGCTGCGGCCGCATTTCAGAAAAATGGATAGTTGCACAAATAGCAGCTGCTATGCCTAGTGCCGCGACAAACAACCTTCCTGATGCGATCTACGATTTGTTTGCGAACAATAATTGGTGCTTTGGCTACAGCTATGGGGCATTCTGCGCCGCAATTTTACAAGCATCCAATGCGCCTACTGGCATAATCAGCGATACGGATGAATTGGCGTTCCTTTTGGCGTCATACGCCAATCTGGGCTTAGGGGCCTATGTAGGGGAATTATTGAATATTAGTCGCCTAGAAGCTCTTCAAGCCGACAATGATTTCATGGATGGACAACAAATTGGTGGCGAAGAATTGCTCTGCTTATTTCAAATGGGTTCAAACTCGAACGCGATGAATGAGGCCCCAGCTTCGCTATATTGTCGACTCGTACCAAGTAATGCTGTTGAACGCGACGGCGCTCTCAGAGTATTTGGCGCAGAAAAAATGCGAATCGCATCCCTCTTCGCGATGCTTATGAAAACTGATGGCCTCTCCTATCGCGGGGAAGTAGGTCAGGCGCAATCTACCGGCTGCGCCATTGCTTTTATGGCGAGTATGGGGGGCATTATCTCCGGCCTTTCATATGCAGCTGTATTTTGGGTATAAAAAATTAAAGAGAGAGAAATAAGGCGCCTATCAATCGGCATTTACCGCTATCGCAAAATCGAGAAGCGAAGGGTCGGAGTCATAATTAGCCTTAATCGCCACATGGGAAATTGCAGCCCAAGTTTCGCGTCGCCATATTTTATGCCCAAGACAATACGATGCTTGTGGCAGATTATTGAGCGACCGGCGTCGCGCCGGGATTCGGTACCAGGCGAATGCCGTTGGCGTTGGTGAGTTCGCCGGTGACTTCGAGATTGGTGCCCGGTTCATCCACGCAGTCGGTGATGATCTTGGAAAAATAAACTTTTGACTGAATGGTGCCGCGGTTCACGCCCGGTTCCCAGTCGAAGCGTACATTCATGGCGCGTGAACACGGTGCATGGGTGAGCGCATAGGTTTTGGGTTGGCCCGAATCGGCGAACCATGCCGTGGTGGTTTCGGTCTTGCGGTTTTCACCTTCGCCCGTGGTGCTGGTGAATGTCACGCGAATACGTTCGCCATCTTCAAACCAGGCATGGGTGGTGAAACGCAGGCGGCAGTGATGATTCGGTTTGTCGGGGTGCGCACAGCGAAATCGACCTGATGCGATGGCGCTGGCCGGGTGAGCATCATCGGCGGTGTTGGCGCCGAAACGCAAACTACCGGCCCACGTGGGATCTCCGGACTGATCGCTGAAGGTCGGCACAAGCAATGTCACCATTTTCGGCTTGGGGCCCATCAACCAGTCTGCAATGCGCGGTGTGCCCATCGGCACGATGTCACCGGTCTGCGCGTTGCCGGTGCCGCAGCCCGCTAGGAACCCAACCATCAGACAACCCGCCATTGCGAAGTGCATGCGCATGGGTCGAAACTCCTGAAAAGCAATTTGGCGGCCCCACACCACCGGCTGACACCCTTGACCCGAAGTGCCCATGATAGCCGAGACCCGCCGGGTTTCATGCCGACGGGTCTTTGGTGATGTTCTGAGGATCAGAGTCTGTCGATCATTCGACCGCGGCGGGATTATCCAAGCGGATCAGCTCGCCATCGGTCATTTTGATTTTGATACTCTGGAAAGCCGCAGTGGAGTGTGCCACTCCCAGGCCCAAAGCGCCGCCGCCCTCGCGACCGTACCAGCCATTGGAGAGCTGGTTTTCAGGACCGCTCCATCGGACGATGGCCCGGTTGTTCACAGCACAGGTGATGTTGGCGGTGCCATTCTTGGACTGAACCTTGACTGAAAGCACGTAGCCCTTGCCATTGCTGAGCAAGGCATTTCGGTGGCGTGTGGGATTGTCGTCGTCGGAGACCGATTGGTTGCGCACGTTGCTCAAGCCGCTGACCATGTATGCGGTGTAGCTGGTGGTGCGTTGGCGCTGAGCGCCGCCCGAACGCGTGCTATCCACCACATCGTAAATGGAGCCATAGGGGTTGTAATCAAGTTGAAGCGTGGTGACTTGCTCGCCAACCGGAATCAGGAAAGCCACCATGCTGCCGCTGAGGCGCGCAAACTTGATCTGCAGTTCATAGTTGCCTTTGACGCGCACCGGCAAGTAGGCCAAGCCACCGTATGAACTGCCGGTTTGTCCGATCACGGCCAGCGTCTTGCCTTTTTTCTGCCAGTCGCCGCGCACCGCGTGACGCGCGGGATCGATGCTGTCGATGAGTTCCACCCATTTGCCTACGGCATCCGAGGGATTGTCTCCGAGGGCTGCGGCCGGTTCGTCATCACCACCGGTGGCCAATGGGGGAATTTCCGAGGGCGGCGGTGCTAGCTTTGCGAGGTCATCTTCAACGCGTTTGAGAGAGATTTTGGCTTTGGTCAGATACACGTCTTCGGTGCCGTGCAATTGAATGAAGCGATCGTAATACGTGGCCGCGCGTTCGAGCATGGGGCGTTTGGCGGTGTCGGTTTTAGCCAAGGCGCCGAAGCTGCGGTACCAATCGCCCAAATCAAAAGCTTCTTGGTCGGTGAGTTTGTCCAGCGGGGCGTTGGCGCGTCGCACGTTTTCCTTCAGGGTTTCGTCTTTGAGCAGGAAGGTGTATTTGCGCGCTTCAGCAGGATCGTCCTTGTCCAAAAGGTAGATCTGGATGAGCGCCTGCGCTGCGGCTTCTCGGCCTTCGCCGCCGCTTTTGATTTGATCTTTCAGATCGGCGATCTGCTTGGCGGCTTTTTCATCGGACTTGATCAGTTCGATTCGGCTGACGATCAGGTCGCGTTGGGGTGATTTTGTGGCGCTGGTGATGGCCAGGGCGCGACGATAGGCATCTTGGGCGGCATCGAATTGGTCGGCTTGCCGATGGGATTCACCCAGTTCGATCAGTGTGTTGATCAGTTCTTCGCCGCGATCGGTGCGTTCCTGATTGCGGGCGCGGGAAAACAGTTTCTGTCGGTACTGCACGAGTTTGTCGAGTGCTTCGGTTCGCGCGGGGCCTTCGGTGGTTTCAATCAGACGCCCCAGAGCTTTGATGGCGGTGTTCTGGCCTTCGGTATGCGGTTCAGCCAGTTCATACGCTTTCAGGCAGAGGACGATGACCATCGCGGGTTCTTCGTTGGCCTGGCCGACGGTTTCGATCAAGGCATTGGCCAGATCCACATCGTCCTGTGCGTCGGGCGTGGCCATGACACGTTTGACTTCTTCGCCGAATAGGGCGTCAAATTCAGCGGTGGCATCGGCGGCCCAGACAGGGGTGTGCGTGGCAAATAATGCAATGGCAATAAGATATAGTGTTCGTCGCATGACATTGTGGTCCATGGGCGGCATGATGCGGCCGTGTGAAATCTCTTTTCGCCCTATACATCCATCAGACGTAGGGTTTCTTGAAGCTGCGTTTTATGGGCCCGCCGGGTTTTTCTGCAGCCCCGAGTTGACCCTCTATTGTAGGGCCAACGCCAGCGTCACTTTAAATGATTCATGATGAAACGAAATCAGTGTCGTTGCCCCGAAAGAATGCCGCAGTGAATCGCGGTATTCCGGATGGCATCGGATATCTTTAAGTTGTTTTTTGAAAGCATGTTGCGATATTCATTCGCGCTGTAGGCCCGACCCTCGGTCAGTGTGAAAAGTGAGGCTGAATAAAGCGCCATGGGCAGGGGGCCGTCGAGGGCATCGTTCAGAAATACATCGTGAATCAACAGTCGGCCTGCCGGTTGCAGGCATTGGGCGGCGCGGCCGACCAATTGATCGCAGGCGTCCAAATCCCAGTCGTGCAGAATGTTGGAGAGTACCGCCACATCGGTTTCGGGCAACGGCGTGGTGAACATGTCGCCGGGCAGCAGTGTGAGTCGATCGATGACGCCGTAAGCCGTCGCAAATTCAGCCGCGACTTTGAGGACCTCCGGTCGGTCCAGCACGGTGGCCCGGAGTTCAGGATGTTGCTGCAGACAGGCGATCGCATAAATGCCGGTGCCGCCGCCGATATCCAGAAGGGTGCGAACCCCTTCGAGTGCGGCGGCCTTCACAAAGGATGGCGCCACATTTTTAGCGCGACCGCAGAGAGCGAGCGTCAGGGCGCGGGCTTCATCCTGTTTTTCCATCGCCGATTCAATGCCTTCGCGATAGATGAACGCAGCACCTTCATCCGGAGCATCGGCGCCGTAAGGGCGATTGGTGCGCAGGCGCTCAAGCATGCCCAGCACGCCCGGACTTTGCGCCGCCAGAGAAAGGTAGTCGCCGACGAAGTGGTATTGGTTGCGCCGCAGATGCGATTGCCCCAGCGGGCTGAGTGACAGTCGGGCGGTTTTCGGGTCGGTCGTGTCCTGCTTCAGCAGATTCATGGCCAGCAGCGCCGTGGTCAGGACGACGGTGGGGCGATCTTGAAGATCCAGCGCAGCGCCGAGCTGCTCGCGTGTCATGGCTTGATCGCCCAGGCGCTCGAACAGATCGAGATGCGCGACGGCGCATACCAGAAGTTCTGTGGCATGGGCACCGCGAAAATGTTCAAAGATGGAAGTCGGGTCGTGTGCGGGTTCGATCAGTGCGTCAAGGGGCATGGGTGTGATCCGTTTCGCAAAGGAGCAATGCGGATCATTGTGACGTGCGAGGGTCATGGCCGCCAGTGACTGCGTCGCTTACCCGCGCAGTTGATCGTAGACTTTTTCGGCCGTGGTGAAGTAGAACGCAAACCGGCCGAACGAAACCTGGTCGCCCGGTTTGAAGGCCTGTGTTTCGCCGGGTTGAATGCGCTGGCCGTTGAAAAACGTGCCATTGGTGGCGTGAAGGTCTTCGAGAATATATTTGCCGTTGCCCACGCGAATTTGTGCATGGCGTCGCGAAATGGAATAGTCGGCCATCACCATGTCGGTTTCGGAAGTGCGACCGATGGTGAACACCGAGCGTTCGGATTTGGCATAAGGTCGTTTGATCAGCGGATAGATGGATTGTCGCAGATGCGTTGGATCGGGCGTGGCGCGCGTGCCCGTGGCTTCTTCGAGATCGATTTCGGTGAATACGAATTCCATCGTCGCCCCCATGCCCTGCGACCCGAGAAATTCACCGGTGTAAAGTTCGGAGCCCACCAAAAGCGGATGCGCAAACTGGCGCATGAATTGCGATCGCTCGATTTTGCGCGCGGCGACAATCAAATTGTCATAACCCAGACGCCCCGAACCTTCGAGCAAATCACTGGCGTGAAATTCAGTCAATGGCATGACCACCCTTCTCTGGATCCAGGACCCGGCTTGGTCCGAGAGGCCATCCCCACTCCCAAGCGAAGGACGGAACTCCCCTTATACCGACATATCCAAGCCGCACTCGGGGTATTTGACCATTGGGGAAAACCCCAAAGCCGATCTGCATGCAATTTCTTGACATTACTGGACGTTACAATCGCCTGGACACCCATGAAACAGAGGTTTTGCTCCATGCGTCGATTGCTGCAATGTCTGGTGCTGTGGATGGTGGCTTTCAGCCTGATGAGTGGCTGCCTGACGACAGGCGCTGATTCGGCCCCGACCGATGTCGATACCGCGGCAGCCCAGGCTCTCAAAGGGCGCCGGCCGAACATCCTCTTCTGCATTGCCGACGACTGGGGCTGGCCCCATGCCGGAGCGTATGGCGATCGCGTGGTCAAAACACCGGCATTCGATCGCGTGGCGCGCGAGGGAATTCTTTTTCAGCACGCGTATATCTCTTCGCCTTCCTGCACGCCCAGCCGCAATGCCATCCTGACCGGTCAGTATCACTGGCGACTCGGGACCGGTGCCAATCTCTGGAGCACGCTCGACGAAAAAACGCCGGTCTATCCGCATCTGCTTGCCGATGCTGGTTATCACGTCGGATCCTGGCGCAAGAGTTATGGCCCGGGCAAGCTCGACAACTGGCCCAAGCATCCCACGGTGAAGGTCTATAAAGGTTTCGATGCATTCATGGACGCGCGTCCTGCGGGTCAGCCGTTCTGTTTCTGGTTTGGCGCGAGTGATCCGCACCGGCCCTACGACGAAGGCTCGGGCAAGGCGAGCGGTATGGATCTGTCGAAGGTGCATCTGTTCCCGCACTATCCCGATGCCGAAGTCGTGCGTTCCGACGTGGCCGACTACTACTGGGAAGTGCAACGATTTGATTCGGATGTGGCTGCGGCCATGGCGAAGCTCGAAGCGCTGGGTGAACTCGACAACACCATCATTCTGGTGACGGGCGATCACGGCATGCCGTTCCCGCGCGGCAAGGGCAATCTGTATGACTCGGGCGCCCGCATTCCGCTGGCGGTACGCTGGCCGGCGGGCATGACCGGCGGCCGCGTGGTGGAAGATTTTGTAAGCACCACCGATCTGGCGCCCACGTTTCTCGAACTGGCGGGCGTGAAAGTCCCCGAGGTGATGACCGGTCGCAGTTTGTTGCCGGTGCTGGCTTCTTCGAAATCAGGTCGTGTGGATCCCGCACGTGACAAGGTCTTCACAGGCAAGGAGCGTCACACGCCGGGCCAAGAAGCGCCGAGCATGGGCGGCACGCCGATGCGCGCCTTGCGCACAAACGCGTTCCTTTACATCCGCAACTTCGACGAGACGCGCTGGCCCGCCGGTTCGCCGAATTACAACAAGACGACTGTGCCGGGCGCGTGGTTGTCTGATTGCGATAACGGACCCACCAAAACCTACATGGCCACGCACAAAGACAAGGATGATGCGCATCGTCGCTTTTACGATTTGAGTTTCGGCCAGCGCCCCACCGAAGAACTTTACGATTTAAAAAAAGATCCGGATCAACTCGTGAATGTGGCGGCCGATCCGGCCTATGCGAATGCAAAGACTCGGATGTGGACGGCGCTTGAGAAAACGCTGCGTGAAACGCAAGACCCGCGCGTCATCGGCGGCGGCGAAAAGTTCGATACGTATCCTTATTACGGCGGCGCGCCCAAGCATCCGGATTTCAGGAAAAAGAAATAAAGCAGCGCTATCTGAGTGAGACAGCGCTGCTTTGGCGATTCAAGCTGTAATTTATTTTTGAGGTCAGGGCTTCGCGCCCGCCGGTGTTTCCGGCGCAGCTTCTTCACCGCCGCCGCGTGTGAACCACCAGCCGGCGATGATCAGAATGATCACGCCGATCACGGCGAATTTGATCATCTTGGCCTTCTGTTCCTGCGCGTGCTGGATTTCCATCTGCTCGGCCGCTTTTTTGCGGGCGTCATCGCGTCGGCGCGATGCGGTGTTCGGATCGACGTATTTCGGTACTTCATAAGGCGCTTTGACTTCGGAGGCCGGATCCGGTGCCGAGGCCGCTGCGGGCGGCGCTTCGGGCATTTTGGGTTTTTTCGGCCGGTCGTCGATGTCATACGCGGCACCGAGTTTGCCCGGATCCGCTTCGGGGGCCGGGGCTGATTCGGCCAGGTCGAACGTGCCGTCTTCGTCTTCTTCGGGGGTGAGGTCGTCTGCCATCGGTGGAAAATCTCCGAGGGGGGAGGACTGATGCAAGCATTGTATCGTCTGAATGCGCCGAACCGCCAGTGATGGTGATGCAATCGATGATCAGGCCGGGCGTTAGGGTTTTCGCCTCGCGTTGGTGAGAAATTGGGCGTGGTGGCGGTGGTATACTCAATGGCCCCGCGTCGCCCGGAAGAGGAATATTGCCGATGTCGAAATCCAGGACCCTTCGCGTTTCACGCCGTACTTTCATGGCGGGTGCAGCTTCCACTCTCTCAGCCCCGATGTTCATTCCCGCTTCGGCGCTCGGTCAGGATGGCCGTCCGGCACCGAGCAAGCGCATCACGGTGGCTCTCATCGGTTCCGGTGGCATGGGTCGCGGCAATACCAAAAGCATGATCCGGTATGACGATTGCCAGTTTGTGGCGGCCTGTGATGTGGATGAAAACAACGTCGCTGCCGGCAAAAAAGTGATCGACGATCATTACAAAAATCAGGATTGCCAAACTTACAAGGATTTTCGCGAAGTGGTGGCGCGCAAAGACATTGATGCCGTCATTGTGGCGACAACCGATCACTGGCATGCATTGACCGCGGTGGCTACTGCGAATGCGGGCAAGCACATTTACTGCCAGAAGCCGCTGACCCATCTTTTTGCCGAAGGTCGCGTGCTTGCCAATGCCGTGAAGAAAAACAACGTGATTTTCCAAGTCGGTTCGCAGCAGCGCTCCAGCGGCTTCTTCAAGCAAGCCGTCGAACTGGTACGCAACGGCTATCTGGGCAAGCTGGAGCGCGTCGAAATCGGTCTGCCGACCGGTCGTCAAAGCCCCGACAAGTACGAGAAAGAACAGACGCCGCCGAAAGAGCTGGATTACGATTTCTGGTGTGGGCCTTCCAAAATGTTGCCGTACATGAAGGAACGCCTGCACTTCAATTGGCGCTGGAATTACGCCTATGGCGGCGGTCAGTTGATGGACTGGATCGGCCACCACAATGACATCACGCATTGGTCGCTCGATCAGGACAACGGTGGTCCCGTCGAAGCTCAGGCGGTGGGCTTCACTTATCCCAACGACAAGACGGTGTTTGATGCAGCCATGGCTTACGACGTGCAATGCGTGTACGCCGATGGCACGAAGA
The DNA here is from genome assembly GCA_942491355.1 of uncultured Phycisphaeraceae bacterium. GTDB lineage: Bacteria > Planctomycetota > Phycisphaerae > Phycisphaerales > Zrk34 > CALOAZ01. The sequence goes on along the minus strand of CALOAZ010000113.1, from coordinate 9,831 downwards.
CCAGCATCTCGAATCAATATCCGAACGGCGTGCGCTGGTACGGTCCGAATGGTTCGATCTTCGTGTCGCGATCCGCTTTCTGGATCTACGACAAGGAAGGCAAGCAGCAGGACAAGCTCAGCAAGGAAGCCCGCGGCAAGGATTTTGATCGTGGGCCGTGGAAGGCTTACGACTCACAAGAGCATCACCGCAATTTCCTCGACGGCATCAAGACCGGCAAGCCATGCATTTGCCCGTCTGAAACCGGCCATCGCTCCATCACGCCCGGTCACCTGGGTCTGCTCTCGCAGGCGCTGGGTCAGCGCAAGCTGAAATGGGATGCCAAAACCGAAACCGTCGTGGGTGATGCCGAAGCCGACAAGCTGCTGAAGACCGTGGAATACCGCGGCCCGTGGAAGCTCGAAGGTCTGGCCTGATCTTTGAGGGTGTGATGAACTTTCGTTCTTGCTGCAGTGGCTTTTTCAGACTTCTGCCTTGGTCGCGGGTACTCAGCGGCCGAAGCAGGCCGCTTCCGTTCCTCGACACGGCGGCAGAATCCTGAAAAACCGCGCTTCGCGGCGACTCAAGTCCATCACGCCCTCTTTCTTATTGTTTCAAAGCCCAGAGTCGAATCGTTTGATCGCGCGAGGCGGTGGCCATCCACCGCCCGCGCGGTTCGATTCTTATGCATGTGATCGGTTGCTGGTGCGCCGCGAAGGTGCGCACGCGTTGATGCGTTTGGGTGTCCCAGATCTGGACATCCCCTTTTTTTGAGGCTGAAGCAATCCATCGCCCGTCGGTGCTGTAGTCGATGGCATAGACGTTTTCGTCGTGGCCTTCGAGACGCGCCCGCACCTGGCCTGTTTCGGCATCCCAGAGTTTGATCGCGCCATGACTGCCTGAGGCGATGGTGCGCCCGTCCGGGCTGAAGGCCAGGCAAAAAATCCAACTGGTCAGTTCGCGCATGACCGTCAACGGCTGGCCTGCGGTGGGATCCCACAGCCGGAGCGTACGGTCTTTTCCCGCTGAAGCCAGCGTGTGGCCGTCAGGGCTGTAGGCGACGGTCCACACGCCGTCGGTGTGTCCTTGAAGAACCATGGTTTCTCGCTGGCCCGTCAGATCCCACAGGCACTGTTGAATCTTTTGAGCCGGTGGCCAGGGCTCGTCCGTGAGGTGCGAAGGCCACGGCATCCACTTCGTCGGTGTGGCCGGTGAGGATGCGTGGCTCGGTTTCTGAATCGAGCGACCAGAGTCGAACGGTTTTATCGTTGCTGGCCGAAGCGACCATTTTACCATCGGGTGCGAAGCCCACCGCGTGAATCGAATCCGTGTGGCCGGTGAATGTGCGCAGCAGTCGGCCGTCGTTACTGTGCCATAGCCGCAGGGTTTGATCACGCGAGCCGGTCACAAGCTGCATGCCGTCAGGTGAAAACGCAGTAGCCCAAATCGTGTCGGTATGACCGCTGAGTGTGGGGCCGGGTGCAGGCTCCGGAATCGTCAGTGCCGGTGCGGCCGATTCGGGCGTGGTGTCTTTGGCGTCGCCGAAGATCCACCAGGCCAGTGCGCCGCCGATGATCAATCCGATGGCGGCAGTGAGTGGGCGCCCGCGGCGCGCGGGTGCATGCCGTTCGGCTTTTTCTGCATCGGGTGGCGCGACCAGCGGCGCGAGATCTTTTGCGCCGACTTCGAAAATCTCAACGGTTTGATCCAGGCCTTTGAAGCGATAAGCGTGATGCGCCTGCCATGAGAGGCTGGGTTGTTGCGCATCTTCGCCCGGATGTTCGCGGACAAATTGTTTTGCTTCGTCGTAGACGGCGCGCGTCATCAGAATCTGGCCGCCGATGGCCAGATGATTGACGCGGCTGGCCAGGTCGGCGGCAAGGCCGACAATTTTCGGTCGCCCTTCGCCCGGGATCAGCGTGACTTCGCCGGCGTGCAGGCCGATGCGCACCGCCGGTGCGGGGCCTTCCCAGTCGGTGGTGCGCAGAGCATGTTGAAAACGCAGAGCGCATCGCACGGCGCGACTGGCGGTATCAAAGCCGGCAAGAAAGCCATCGCCGGTATCGTGCAGCAGCTCGCCGCTTTCGCCGGCGATGGCTTGGCGAAAAAGGGCATCATGCGTTTTGAGTGTGCGGGCGTAGGCGTCTGTGCCTGCAAGGCTTTTGGTGCGCAAAGAACCGACGATGTCGGTCATCAACAGCACCAGCATTCGGGTTTCGTTTTCTGCCATCACCGCGTCCATGTGTGATACGCTCATCGGCAAGCAACCGAGGAGTAGAAGATGTCAGCATCCTTCGTTTTTGCCTTTCTGTCGACCCCGATCGGCCCCCTTCGTGTGCAAGGTGATGCACAAGGGCTGCATGGCATCGCGTTCTCGGACCTGGATCTGCCGGAAGGGCGACAGGATCCGGTTTTTTTTGCATCCGTCCTGGAGCAACTTCGAGCTTATTTTGACGGTCGGCTTCGATCGTTTGATCTTCCGTTGGCACCGGCGGGTACGCCGTTTCAACAGCGGGCCTGGGCACAATTGCAGGCGATTCCCTTCGGCAAAACCATCACCTATGGAGAGCAGGCGAAGCGCATGGGAGACGCAAAGGCCATGCGGGCCGTTGGTGGAGCCAACGGACGCAATCCATGGCCGATCGTGGTGCCCTGTCATCGTGTGGTGGCTGCGAATGGTGGTTTGGGCGGTTATTCCTGCGGTCTGGAACGTAAACAATGGTTGATTGAACACGAGCAGCGTCTCTTGGCGATAGAATGACGGGCCAAGCATTTAGGAAATGCCGGGCTATCTGAAGCTCAAAGACTAAGGAGAATCATCATGCGTCGACTGATCGGCCTGTTGCTGCTCGTGGGGGGCATCGCCCTGCTGTACTTCGGTTTTGCAGACCATGAGACGGTCGGAGCAGCCACTGAAACGGTGAAAGATGCCGTGGCGAAGAGCTCTGAAGGCGATTTTTCCAGCAAGCAAACCATCATGATTGCCGGTGGCGTACTCATGGCGCTCATTGGTACGGCACTCACCTTTCTGGGTGGGGGCAAGAAAGACAAGAAGAAGGGTTGATGCGTTGAGCCGGGTGCCGGAATGCGTGTGCGAATGAGTGTGGCATGAGCAAGATGCGAAGTCAGTCCGAGAAGGAATTGACCAAGCTGGTGATGCGCGCCACCGAAGTGTCCACGCTGCCGCAGATCATTGCGCAGATTGTGGATGTGGCGAACAATCCGCGAGCCGCCGCGGCTGATTTGAGCGTGGCCATTGAATCAGATCCCTCCATGACGGCACGGGTGTTGCGATTCGCCAATTCCGCGTCGCACGGTTTGCGCACGAAAGTGGAATCTCTGCAGCAGGCGGTCAGCTATCTGGGCTTCAAAGAAGTGCGCAATCTGGCTGTGACCGCGGCGGTTTGTGATTTATTCAAAAAAGATCTGGTGGTCGGGCCGTACAAGCGGCATCGCCTCTGGGCGCATCTGATTGCCGTGGCGGTGACCGCCCGCGTGATTGCCCGTCACCACAAAATTTCGAATCCGGACGAAATCTTTCTCGCCGGGTTATTGCACGACCTGGGCATTTTGATTCTCGACCAGCATATGCACGAAACTTTTGTGGCGATGATGAAAGCCTTCCCGGAAGGCAAGCCGCTTTATGAAGTGGAGCGCGAGGCCTTTGGGTTTGATCACATGACGGTGGGCGCAGCCATTGCTGAGAAATGGGGTCTTCCCGAGCTGGTTCGCAACGCGATGCGTCTGCATCATGGCGCTTACCTGGGCGAGCATGCGCCAGCCATCGCCTGCGTGGAGTTGGCCAATATCATGGTGAGCCTGCAGGGGATGGGCTCGATTGAGCATCCGATCATGCGCATCTCGCCTTCCGTGCAGCAGTATCTGAAACTCGGGCCAGGTGATCTGGCCAGGCATTCCGAACAGATGACCAAGGAAATCGAACACCATCAGCCATTGATCGGCCTGGTTCACGGGGGCTGACTTAAAATCGGCGCATAAAAAAGACCTCGTCGCATCTGCGACGAGGTCTTTTTTGATGACAAGTCAAAATCAACGGTGAATACCGAAATCGCCGCGCATGTCGCGCCACACCGAATGCGGGTGATTGGCCGGAATACCGGCGGCGTCGGGTTGGACGTTGCAGTATTCAATCAGGAACGTTGGACCTTCCACGCGGAAATAATGACCTTCGCCGGATTTTTTCGCGCCGGCCCAGGCCAGTTTGATTTTGTCAAAACCTGCCGCGTCCAAATCATCCAGGCACTGCTGTGCGGTGGCGGCAGGCATGTTATGAGCGTAGGTTTCGATCAACTGACGCAGGGTGTTTTTCTGCGCGTCATTCATCTTGGCCGCCGCCAGTCCCGCAGCGGGTTCGGCCGGTGCCTGGGTTTCGCCGGCGGCGCGAATTTCTTTGGGCGCTTCGGCGGCGATCACGGCGACTTTGGCCTGGTCGGCGTCAAGACTGTTGACCAGCTTGAAGGCCAGTGTGATTTCCTTTTCGAGTACCTGCGTGCCTTTTTTGGGGCCGATGCCGTAATCGGCCATCAGGGTGCCGGGATTGGTGCCGAAAAATTCAGGGGTATGAGCGACGACCTTGCTGTCATCGATGACGAAATTGAGTGACATGTGATGGCCTTCGATGCTCAATCCCCAGCGACCGGATGGGCCGGGATTTCCGAAGAACGTGTAGTAGTAGCGCTGTGAATCGCGCGTCCAGTTGTTCTTGCCGGCTTCGGTTTCAACCTTGTGCAGGATTTGTTCCAGCGACATGATCGTGGTGGCTTTTTCGTAACCAACCGCACTCAGGCAGGCACGCAGCAGGCCGAGGGCGAGCTTCTGCTGTTCGGGCTTCATGTGTTTGATCTGAAGCCCCTTGCGTTCTTTTTTCGGAATGAAGTGCCATCCCACGCGCTGTTCTGTGTCGAAAGGGAGTACGGCGGTTTTGGTTTGCGCGGTATCGAAAGAAGCGGTCAGTGCCTGTGCCGCCTTGACCACATCTGGGCCCGGCTCGCCGCTGAGGCTCGCGGTGAGTGCCGTGCAGCCGATGATCGCCACGGCGGACAGAGTCAACAAAAAAGTTCGAGTGCGTGAACGCATGATCGTCTCCATGTGCGTGTTGAGGTTCAGTGCAGATGCAGATCGGGATGCGCTTCGAGCAGCGCGCTGCGCCCATCATCTGTCACTTGCGTGTGGATTAAGTAAACCGATTCAAGGTGTGGGAGTGTGTGCAGACATTTCAGGCCGCGATCCGTAATCGGCGAACCTGTCACAATAAGGTAGCGAAGCGTCGCCAGTTTGCCCACGTGAGCGAAGGCATCGTCATTCAGATTGCCGCCGCCGATGCGCAACGTATCGAGATGCGCGAAGCTTGCCAGCATGGCCCATCCCTCGGGGCCGCCTTCAAGCCGCATGATGTGCAATCGGTGCAGATCGGCGAGTGTGGCCAGTTCGGCCAGATCATCAGGACTCACCGGCTGGCGTTCCAAGCGAATTTCCGTGGTTTTGCCGCTGCGCAGAGCTTCAATCTGGGCTTTGAGGGGTCGCTCTGCAGGAATGGTCGGGCGCGCATCCGCACATCCGAATAAGCCTGAGAGGGTCAAAATAAGCGGCATCATGCGCATGGGGTCCGCATCCTATCCCCGGAAGGTCGTGCAATCGAGACACCCAACTGTTGGTTCGGGCGATACCTGCGGGGCGCTGCCGACAGGGCTCTTCGACGTGCCTGACGGGATCGGCTATTCTCCGCGACCCGATCGCAGGAGATTCGCCACAATGCCAAGTGTTTGGGAAGCCCCGCAGGAAATCGCGCAGCAGGTTCGAGCCTTGCGCGATGAGCATCATGAGTCGCTGTCGCAAGCGAGTTTCTGGGTGCTGTGTACCGACTCCAAGGCGATTCGTGATAACCGGCTGGTGGTCTCGCAGACCCGCAAGTGCACCAACACCGAACGGCTTTCCACGAAGCATGATTTCAAAATCATCGTTTACATGGAAGCTTGGGCACACCTCACCGACCCACAGCGTCGTGTGGCGATGGACGAAGCGCTGTGCCGTTGCGGCGTGAAATACCGCCCGAAAACGGTGGAAGTGAACGGCAAGAAGGAAGTCGTCAAAGACGACTTGGGTCGAATTATTTACACCCGTCAAATTGAATACGACAGTGAAAACCGGCCCAAGTGGAAGGTGAACGCTCCGGATGCCGGATTGTTTTTCGCCTTGCTTCAGCGCCACGGTGAATATGTGGAAGAAGCCGAAAACACCGTGCGGGCCTTGGAAGGTAAGCCGCTTAAGGAACTGATCGCCGTCGAATCGGCAGATGTCATCGACGCAGACATGGAGATGTCTGTTTAGCGTCAGGGCCTGGCAGGAGGCATGGAGCCTCGTCTGCATTCGTGCAAACGACTCACGGAACGGGACGCGCCACATGGGCGTCGGCCGCAACGGAATGCGGCCGACGCCGTTTTGCTGCGCAGAACTCTCTAGAATGTCACGATGATGGATCAATTCGAAGAAACAACGCCGCGTCGCCGATGGCTGCCATGCTGGATCTGGCCGGCGCTGATTGTTTTATTTGTTCTGATTTCATTGATCAACATTTGGCGCGTCGAGCCCGAGATGCTTCAGCGACCGGTGGTGTACACGCTGGTGACGGGTGTGATCGCGGCGCTGGCGCTGGCGCTGTGGGTGCTGCTGGGTTCGGGTCTGCCGTGGCGGCGTCGGGGCCAAATTCTTCTGGCCATGGCCGGCGCGGGGGTGTTGTGGATTGCGATGTTTCGTCTCGAAGGCGTGAGCGGCGATCTGGTGCCGCAATTTGCCTGGCGCTGGTCGGCGAAATCGACGGTGATGCCGGAGTCTGTTTCCACCGCATCTGAATCACCCGCCATCACAAAAACGGATTTGGGTACATGGCCGCGCTTCCTCGGCGCGCAGCTCGATGGCACGGCGCCGGAAATTGCTTTGCAAGTCGATTGGTCGGCGCATCCACCGCGCGTGATCTGGCGACGCGCCGTGGGTGCAGGTTGGTCCGGCTTCGCGATTGCAAACGGTTTGGCTTTTACGCAGGACCAACAGGAACAAGAAGAACGCGTGGTTTGCCTGGATGCCACGACAGGTAAGTCGATCTGGGTGCATGCGATCCCCGAAAGGTATGACACCACGCTGGGGGGTGTCGGGCCGCGAGCCACGCCGACGATCTATGGGGAGCAGGTGTTTGCGCAGGGTGGAACCGGCATGCTGCATGCGCTCGAGTTGCGCACCGGACAAGTGCAATGGCAGATCGATTTGCGCAAGCGATTTGGATCACCAATGCCTGAATGGGGCTTTTCCGGGTCACCGTTGGTGATCGGCGATCGCGTGGTGATCGCCGCCGGAGGACGACAGGGTCTGGTGGCGTTGGATCGCAAGACGGGTGAAACGCAGTGGGCCACACCTTCGGATGCGTTGTCTTATGCGTCACCGATGTTGGCGTCACTTCATGGTGAGCCGGTGGTGATTCAATTGTTTCATCAGCGCGTGGCGGGTTTCGATCCGGAAACCGGCGAGCAGCGCTGGTCGATTCCGTGGGTGGGCATGCATCCCAAAGTCACGCAGCCGTTGATACTCACGTCAAACCGCCTGATGCTTTCGAGTGGATACGGCATGGGTAGTGCGATGTGGCAGATGTTTCCGGGCGATGATTTTCCGAAAGAACAATGGCGCAGCAAGCGGCTCAAGGCCAAGTTTTCAAACATGATTGTTCAGGGTGAGGCTGTTTACGGTCTGGATGATGGGGTGATGGTTTGCCTGAATGCTCAGACCGGTGAGCGACACTGGAAGGCCGGGCGCTATGGTCACGCGCAGATGCTGCAATGCGGGATGCACCTTCTGATTTTGGCTGAAGACGGCGTGGTGGTATTGATGGCGATGGATGATGGGGCGCATCGCGAACTGGCGCGTTTGCCGGTCTTCGATTCAAAAACATGGAATTCGCCGGCACTGGCCGGGCGCTATCTATTTTTACGCAATGATCGTGAGGCGGTTTGTCTGGAACTGCCGGTGCTGTCAGCGCCGTGATCACGGCTTGAAGACGGGTTTCAGTCGCTCAATATTCGCGTGCATGATGACCAGATAATCGGCAGAATTGATGTCATCGGCCATTTCGGCCGGGCTGAAGACCACGCTGGTTAATCCGATCTCTGTGAGCAGTCGTTTCGCGATTTCAGGTGCCGGCTCAGATTCCCACAGCAATGTTTTTGCGCCGGTTGATTTTGCTTTTGCTTTGATCTGCGCCATGGCATCCTCCGAAGGCATTTGCTCGGGATCCAGATCTAGATTGGTGATGTTCCATTGATAGCGCCGCGCGAGATAGTTGTAAGCCGGATGCGAGGCCAGCAGGGGTGGGCTCGCACCCAGTGCCGTGAATTGTGCGTGCAGGTCGTCGAGGTCGGCTAGCAGCGTTTTAAAGTTGACTCGTAGCGCATCGCGATGTTCAGGCAGGCGGGCGGCAAGGGCATCATGGATCTGCCGCGCTTCGATGCGCGCCTGAATCGGATCGAGCCACGTGTGTCCGTCGATGCCTTCATGGCTGTGTTCGCCCGCCTTACCGTGCTGGTGCGTGGTCGCCTCTTCGAAGCGGAGCCATTGCGATCGAAATGGTTCGGCGCAATCGATGACGCGGGCATCCGGGAGCGAAACTTTTTCAACCCATTTTTCGAAGGCAGCGCCGTTGATCACGATCAGATCCGCTTTTTGAAAGAGGCCGATGTCTTCGGCTGTGGGTTGCCAGAAAATCGGGTCGGCCTCTGCGGGTAATGGGCAGCGGATGGTGATGAATTGTCCGCCGATGCGCCGGGCGAAATAAGCCGTCGGAAAAAAAGTGGTGGTGATCACGAGCGGGCCGGCTGGCACCTCGGTTTTCGGTTTGGCCCCGCGCTCGCAGGCGGTGGCCATACACAAGGTAAGTATCAGTGCGACAGAGGTCAGACGCATGGTTGTTTCCATTTGTGAGTGACGTCAAGCAGTGTCGGTCGGTCGTGTGTCGCCGTCAAAGTTCATTCATGAAAGAACATGGAAAGCAGCACTTGGACCTCATGCTCGCGATCGCGACTCAGAGGCAATGCCACGGCAGTGCCGATGGACAGATGCTCATCAGCGGTCGGCTGCCACATCAGACCCAGGGCCGCACTGATGGGATTGAAGCCATTTTCATCACCACCGTTCACACTCTCGCCGAACAGTTCCGCCAATCCCTTGAGACGCGGCGCGATCGGATGCATCGCCGACAGGTGCCATTCGAAAATCCAGTCGGGTTCCGGTTCGCCGTGTGTGTTCGTCGGCAGGCCGACCGCGATCTGGCCGATGAATTCCCAATCATCGGTTTTCCAGCCGGCGTTCAGGAACGGTTCGACTTCAAGCACGTGCTTGGAGCCGATGTCTTTGTTGTCGTCGCCGGTCGGCAGAATCAATGCCATGCCGCCGCCGATCAGCCAGCCGTGTTCGGCGAAACGATCGTCGGCGTATTTGATGGCAATCTCCGCATCATTGGCGTTGGACCGGCTTTTGGCATCGTCGGGATTCAGGTGCGTCCAGGGGATCGCGAATTCCACACTCAGTGATGGATCAAAAGCGTATTCGCCGACGAATTGCAGTGTTTGCTCATCGGCTTTTTCATCGCCGGCGCGGTTCGTATAAAGGTAGTTCAGACGGACTTTGGTTTCAGGTACAGGTGATTCGGTGAACAGGGGATGGGTGAAGTGCAGATGATGATCGTGATCGTCTTCGGCCCGGGTCAGGCCCGGCATGGCGATCAACCATAAAAACAGCATGCAGATCTGTCGTGACATGACAGTCTCCGGAAAGCCGCGACGAGGGTCGCGC
>CALOAZ010000112.1:0-18590 GCA_942491355.1 uncultured Phycisphaeraceae bacterium | reverse complement strand
ACCCTGAAAGTGATATTGAGGCGTCGGAGTCGAGCAGATCATTGCCCGCCTGGCGGGAGAACGTAGAAAATCTTCGGTGGCTTCGATGCAGACCGTGTGCGATCAGGCATCCTCTTCACTGGTGTTGCAGCAACCGTCACGAAAAATCAGGTCATCGGCGACGTGCTGCACGTTTCGAGCATGCCGCCAAGCACATTTCCGCGCTGGTTCGGATCCACATTCGTGATCGTGGCGATGCTCCCGGCGCTTCCTCAGCGCCCAATGCAGCACCGCGTTGACCGCATAATGATCCGACGGGAACAGCGGCCCGACGCGGTGCCGGTCAATGGCTGCTGATTCTACAGGAAGTGATCCGTGCACGAATCCAGTCAATACGGTTGGTAGACCGGCTTGTCTTTGAAGCCATGCGCCCGTGCCCTGATCGGCCTCAGGCGCATCGCGCAGCGCCGACGGCATACGTATCGGTCAGTTGGATCGATCCCGACATCGGGTCGAGCAGCGCGCTGGTGGGGCCCGGAACCCGGTGCGGCATTGAAATCACCGGTGATGATCACCGGCAGATCGCCGGCCTTCTTGGTGACGAAGGCACGAATAAGGCGGGCCGCTTCAAGACGGGCCTGCGGGCCACGATGATCGAAATGCGTGTTGAGCATCACGAATTCGCGGTCGTGATGCGCCCGATCCTGAAAACGCGCCCAAGTGGCGATGCGCGGCAATGAGCTGTCCCAACTTTTGGATCCGGGTTGATCCGGCGTTTCGCTCAGCCAGAACGTGCCGCTGTCAACCAGCGCCAGACGATCCTTGCGATAGATCAATGTGGTGAACTCACCCTTGTCGCGACCGTCCTCGCGCGCCACGCCCAATGCGGCATATCCCGGCAGATGATCCAGGATGAAGGCATTCTGGAAATGCAGCGCCTCCTGCAAACCCAGCACATCCGGCTTGATGCCGTAATGCGGCGACGCGCACAATTCTTTGCGGTGATCCCAGTGATTCGCGCCATCCTTCGCCGTGCCGTAACGAATGTTGAACGACATCACACGCAAGGCCGGCGCGGCTATCGGATGCGTATCCTTCGTGCCAGCCTGACAACTCGCCAACAAGACCAATACCGGGATCAGCAGAACAAGTCGTCGAGCGAGAGTCGTCATCAGGCGTGCTCCTTGATCTCAGCCGGCATGCACTCGTTCCGGCCAATGGGCGGCAAGGCGATTATTTAAAAAAGCGACACTCCGTTGTAATTGATCGAATCCATCCACGCCATCTTCGATGCTGATCCAGCCGTCGAAACCCGCTTCGCGCAGCAAAGTGAAGATCGTGTCGTAATCGTTCATCCCCTGACCGATTTCCCCGTGGACCAGTTGCGACATATAGCCCTCGCTCGCGGCCATGAGCATTTCGAGTGTGACTGATTTGTCAGAGCAATAGCGATCCGACGCATGCATGCTCACCACGCGGTGGCGCACACGGCGCAATAAATCCAAAGGGTCCTCGCCTGCAATCAGACAATTCGACGGGTCGTAATTCACCCCGAACCACGGCGAATCGATGCGCTCGATCACCGCGCAGAATCGTTCGATGTGCTGAGCAAATTCAGGAAACTTCCAGTAATTGTCTTTGTAGTGATTCTCGAGAATCAGCGTCACACCCGCCGCTTCGGCATGTGCCAAGCATGCGGTGATGGAATCCACGGCATAATCAATGCCATCGGCCACAGACACGTCGGGGCGGCGCTGGCCGGTCAGCGTGCGGCAGTATCCGGCGCCCAATTCGGCTGACAGATCGATCCACGCTTTTTGCTTATCGATCTGATCGGCGCGAAACTTTGGATCCGGATGCGTGAAATCCGGCGAACAACACAGCATTGGAATGGTCAGTCCGAGATCTTCAGCGATGCGCCGATGCTCAGTCGCACTACCCGCATCACCCAGATCGATGAAGCCGCTGTAGAACTCAAGACCTTCAATCTCAAGCGTCGAAGCCAGTTCGATCCATCCGCGCAGCGTCATCGAACCGGTCACGCACAAATCATCCATGTAGGCCTTCGGAAAAGCGGCCAGGCGAGGTGCCATCAGCATGTCTCCTTGGGCAGGTTGCGCCCGATCATGGGGTACTGTTCCAGATCCACCACCGAGCCGCTGACCGGGTGCGTGTCTTCACACATCCAGGGCAGGGCCATCGTGGCGATTTCTTCGGGCTGCATCAATCGACCGGCGGGCGCCACACCCATCGGCAGGCGATCAAACCAATCATCCGCAAGGCCATCTTCGGACTTGCGCGTGCGCTCATTCTCTGTGAGGACCCAACCCACATTAAGGTGATTCACGCGCACACCATGCGTGCGCGGCAAAACATCACCCAGGTTGCGTGAGAGCGTCATCAATGCGCCTTTGGACATGCTGTAACTGAGCAGGCCCGCTTCGCCGCAATAGCCATTCACCGAACCGATATTGAGGACACAGCCATGTTGATCGGCGAGATAAGGCAACGCTGCCTGGATCAACAACATGGGTGCCCGCGTATTGATGTGAATCAAACGATCAAACGCTTCGGCTTTCAATGTCGATAGCTCATCGCGCTCACACAGAGCGGCATTATTAACCAGCACATCGATGCGCCCGAAAGCATCCATCGCAGCCTGCACGATGCGCTGCGGCGCTTCGGCCAATGACAGATCATCAATGTGAACAGCGGCCGTTTTGAGTTCTCGAGCCACAGCGTTGGCGCGATCCGCATCGCGCCCGTGAATCAGCACACGAGCGCCTTCTGCGGCGCAGCGCCGGGCGATCGCCAGACCAATCCCGGTGGTGCTGCCGGTCACGATCACCACGCGATCGCGCAGCCTCATGAGAGCACCCCACCGGGCCGCAATACCGCTTTGGCGATCGAGCCGCTGTGCATCGTTTCGAAGGCATCGTGCCAATCCGTGACCGACCACGTGCCACCGATAATCGGGCGCACATCAAGCCGACCGCTGGCCATCAATTGAATCACCGCTTCCCACACCGTCCAGTGATGGCTAAAGCTGCCGCGCAACGTCACGTTTTTCTGCACCAGTGGATCGAGCGAACAACCCACCGGGCCCGGCCCCCAACCCACCTTCGTGATCCACCCCGACGGCCGCACCCAATCGAGCGCCAGCTTCAATGTGGCATTCACACCCGCGGCATCCACCACACAATCCGCGCCCAGACCATCGCCATCGCCCAGCGCTCCGGGTGCGCGGTAAGCGTTTCCAATCCGTAAGCTTCGGCGATTTTCAAACGCGCCGCATCGGCAGGCAGACCTGCCACGGCGACTTCGGCACCGCGCAACTGCGCCATCACACCGCAAAGAATGCCGATGGGCCCGGGCCCGATCACGATCACACGATCGCCGGGGCGAATCTGAGAATTGTTCACCATCGCGTTGTAAGCCACGCAGCAAGGCTCGGTCAGTGCGGCGTGTTCGAGCGGCAGATGATCGGGCAGTGCATGAAGACAGCGCTCGGGCACGCGCACAAAACGCGTCATCGCGCCGTCGACGCCGTAACCAAAACCGCGGCGCGACGGATCCAGGTTGTACTGGCCGCTGCGACTCATCGGTGAACGCGGATCGATAACCGCCGCCGTTTCACTGGTCACACGATCACCCACCGAAAATCCTTCGACGCGCGATCCGACCGCGGCAATCACACCGGCGAATTCGTGACCGAGAATGACCGGATAATTGACCGCCCAACTGTGACTGCTAGTCCACTGATGCAAAGTCCGATCCGCACACGCCCACCGCACCCACTTCCAGCAGGACATCGGTTTCGCCGATCTCCGGCACGGGCACATTGCGCAGTTCCACACTGTGCTTGGCCGGATCAAAGTTCACAACCGCTTCCATGGTGGCACTCATGAACGGGCTCCTGCAATCGTGCGGCTGTGCACATCGGCACACGCTTTGGCGAGTTCAGCTTCAATCCCTGCACCGGCCGCTTCGAACGCATCGGCCTGAATCACAAACGGTGCGCCGAAGACGACCAATTCAGCGCCGTAATCCAAGGTTTGAATCGCCTGCTGCGGACTCAATCCCCCCACCGCCTGCACCGGAATGCTCACCGCGTTGACCACGGCGCGCAGTTGGTCCAATGGCGTGGGTGCCACTTCACCGCGTGCGGCAATGCCACGCCGTTCATCGAATCCGATGTGATGCACGATGGTTTCGCAGCCCAATTCGGCCAGACGCACCGCGCCTTCGACCATATCCGGGCACGCCAGATTATCACCCATGACCGATCCACCCAGTTCGCGGCCTGCCTGCACGACGCATCGAATGGTTTCTTCATGTGCCCGCGCCATAACGACCACGTGCGTGGCACCGGCACGAATCATCATTTCGGCTTCGAGATAGCCGCCATCCATGGTCTTGAGATCCGCCACGATCGGGTGATCCGGAAAGTGCTCGCGCAACACGCGCACCGAATCCAGGCCTTCAGCCAGAATCAGCGGCGTGCCGGCTTCGAGAAAATCGACACCGGCGCGAACCGCCATGGCGGCGGTCTCCACCGCATCTTTCATGTGGGTGAGATCGAGTGAGATTTGAACGATCGGTTTCATCGAGACAACTCCGAAGATGCCGCATCCTCGACCAGCGCCACGGCGCGAATCGGCGAACCATCGCAACCGGCAAGATTCAACGGCAGGGTGAGCAAGACGAATTGATCCGGCAGTCGCGCCGGATCACGCAGACCTTCCACAATGACCAAAGGGGTTTGAGCGCCGAGAAGCGCGTGATGTACTTCGAGCCAGAGCGAGCTGGGCGACGGCGTATCCATGCCGATCAAACCGATGCCCTGATCAGCGATCCACTGCGCCGCTTCGAGTGTGAGACTCGGAAAACCTTCGTAATACGACGGCTTTCCGAAATCGCTGCCCCAACCGGTGCGATAGATGACACGCGCGCCGGGCACGAATTTTTTCGCGTGCGGCTTGAGCATGTCCAACGTGATCCAGGATCCGCGTTCCAAGGCGCTGCCCGGCGCCAGATCGATCCACGTGGCCGGTCCGCACACACGCTCAAGTGGAATGTCATCCACGCCACCGGCAGGATCAAAGAAATGAGCCGGCGCATCCAGATGCGTGCCATGATGGCTCGACATCGACAGCCGATGCACACTGACCTGATTCGTCGGGACGGCGCTGACCCGCTCCATCGTGCAATCCGGATCACCGGGAAAACCCGGCTGCTGATCCCGAATACGGTGCGACAGGTCAATGCATCGGCAGGAAGTCTGAAACAGTGCTGTATGGGTCATGCCTCAAGATTAGGGCCGCGACCGGCAAACGAACCAGGTCTTATTTTCCGGATCCACCTATATTATTTTGCACCCGAACTGCTCCGAGCACCGCCGATGCCCCCAGCCACACGGCAAATCGCCGTTTTGATCGAGACCTCCAGCGCCTTTGCCCGCGGACTGATTCGCGGCATCAGCGCGTTTGCCCGCGATCACCCCCAATGGTCGGTGCGCCTGCGCGAAGGCGTACTCGATGCCCGATCGCTGGCATGGATTCGCGACTGGAAGGGCCAGGGGATTATCGGTCGATTCGATCACGAACCGGTGTGGCGCGAAGCGATGCGTCACGATCTTGCACTGGTCAGCGTCGGTGGCGGCGCGTGGACACCCCACGGCGTGCCGTGGGTCGATACCGACAACACGCAAGTGGCCGAACTGGCGGCGCGCGATCTGATCGATCGCGGCCACACACACTTTGGATACTGTGGCTTCACCGACGTGCCGTGGTCATCGCAGCGGCGCGAAGCTTTTGTCGCCAGCTTGAAACAACATGACCTGACCTGTGCTGTTCTGGATGTTCCGGCAAAAACCACACGTGCAGCAGAAAAAAAACGGCGCAGCCGAATCGCGCAATGGCTCGAAGCGCTGCCACGCCCGATGGCCGTGCTGGCCTGCAACGATGCCTGCGGTCAGATCCTGATTGAATCCGCCATCGAAGCGGGCTTTTCGATTCCGGATGACTTGACTGTTCTCGGCGTCGACAACGATGAAATGATCTGCGAACTCTGCCGCCCGGCGCTCTCGAGCATCATTCCGAACGGCCCGCGCATCGGATTCGAAGCCGCCGAGATGCTCGATCATCTCATCAGCAAACCAAAGCACGCCTCCAAGCCGCGACTGGTGCCCCCCATCGGCATCGAAACCCGTCGCTCCACCGATGCCGGTGCCATCGGCGATCAATCCATCGCCGAAGCCCTGCGCTATATCCAACACCACGCCTGCGTTGGGATTCAGGTCGAAGATGTGGTCCGCGCCGTTCGATTGTCGCGCACGCATCTTGAAAATCGGTTTCGCGAACTGGTGGGTCGTTCACCCCACGATGAAATTCTGCGCGTGCGCCTGATGCAGGCCGAACGACTGATCCGCGCCGATGAATTGCCGCTCAAAACCATCGCCCATCGATGCGGCTTCAAAACCCCGGAATACATGAGCCGCGTGTTTCGCCGCGAACGCGGCATCAACCCGAGCGCCCTGCGCCGGAACGATGCTCCTTCCTGAATTCCTTCAGGCTCTACCGGGATTGCGGCATCAATAGGCTTTTGATGGCCGACGCTACGAAAAGAAGCATGCTTTGTGCGTAAAACTGCATCCGGAATCCGGCATTGTTCCGGGATGTTCATGGTGAGAGCCGTGCTACTATTCGAATAACCCACCTGCGGCTGCTCACCGAATTCCCCTGGCGAGACAAAATACGCAATGCCCCGCACGTTTCTGCATCACAGCGCCTTGTGGATGATCGCCTTCGGATTCGGCGGCAGCCTTTTCGCTGCCGATCCCACAACGAATGCGAGCGACAAAGCTTTTCAAAAAGCCCATCAAGCCACGCACTCCCGCGCCTTTGAAAATTATTTTCTGGATGAAGTCTGGGCCAAGGTCGGCCAACGCTCATGCCTGAACTGCCACCACGCGCAAGGCGATGCCTCTGACAGCAAATTCATTCTGCAGGATCCCGCCCGCGCGCCGCTCGGCGAAACCCAGCAGGTGCGCCGCCACAATCTCGAAATGTTCGAGCGTGTCGCTCTCCAGGCGCGCCGCGATCAATCCAAAATGCTGCTCAAAGCACTGGGCAAACTCGACCACGGCGGCGAAGAGGTGGTCAAGCCCGACTCCAGCCACTTCGAGGTCCTCCGCCAATTCGTGCGCTATCTGGGCGGTCCGGGTGTCGAAGCCGCTGATCCCGCCATCCTGAATCAAAACCAGCGGCCGGACTTTTTGGAAGGCGTAACGATGATGGCCCCCGAGCGTCTGCTGCGCCGCGTGACGCTCACGCTTGCCGCGCGCCTGCCCACCGCCGAAGAATCGCACGCGGTCAAAACCGGCGGCATGAAATCGCTCGATGCGCTGCTCGATCCCATCCTGACCGAAGAAGCGTTCTACGACCGCCTCGCCGAAGCCTTCAACGATATTTTTTTGACGCGTGGCTATGACGGCGTGCCGGAGAATGCGCTCTCGTATGAACATTTCGAGAAGACGCGTCACTGGAATCAAAAATTCGACTTAAGTCACATCCCCGAAGACAAACGCCAAAAGGCTCGCTACAAGCTGAGCGACGATTATCGCGAGGCCATGCTGCGCGAGCCGATGGAACTGATCAAATACATCGTCAGAGAAAACAAACCGTTCACCGAGCTGGTCACCGCCGACTACATCATGGTTTCGCCTTTCACCGCGCGGGGATACGGCGTCTTTGAAGACCTCAAAGACCAGTTCAAAAACCCCGAAGACCCTTTCGAATATGTGCCGGTGCGCCTCAAGGCGTTGGTCGGTCGCGATAAATCCGTTCAACCCACCAAAGATGGATTTTTCCCGCACGCCGGCATCCTCAGCATGTTTCAATATCTGCAGCGTTACCCCACCACCGCGACCAACCGCAATCGCCTGCGCGCCCGCATGTATTACCAGCATTTTCTGGGCATCGATGTGATGGAACTCGCGCCCCGCGTCGCCGATGCGGCCGCCGTGACCGCCGCGTTTGAAGTGCCCACGATGGAAGCCAGCGACTGCGTGGTCTGCCACACCACCATCGATCCGGTCGCGGGGCTCTTTCAGGATTACCAGAGCAAGACCAACGATTATGGTCCGCGCAAAGAAGGCTGGTTCACCGACATGTTCGGCCCCGGCCTCGAAGGTGAAGCACTGCCGGACGATCAAAAATGGCGAGCGATCGCCTGGCTGGGTGAGCGTACTGCGAAAGATCCGCGCTTCGCCACCGCCATGGTCGAACACGTCTGGTATGTGCTCAGTGGCCGAAAAGTTTTGCTGCCCCCCCAGGACATCGACGACCCGAATTTCGCCGGCAAACGACGCGCCTACCGCATGCAGCGTGAAACCGTCGAACAGATCGCTGCTGCCTTTGCCGCCGATGGATTCAATCTTAAAACTGTTTTCAAGTCGTGGATCGCCACGCCGTTTTACCGGGCCGAGGGCATCCACGGGTCGGAAGTCGACCCGCAGCGCTCACAGGAATGGCGCGATCTGGGCATCACACGCCTGTTGAGTCCCGAACAAGTGGAACGCAAGATCGAGGCGATCTTCGGCTTCCGCTGGGGACGGCTCACCGAGCAAACCGCCATCCTTTACGGCGGTATCGATTCAAAGGAAATCACCGAGCGCATTGCCGATCCGAGCGGCGCGATGGGCGCCATCCAGCGCATCATGGCCAATGAGATCGCGTGCAAAAGCGTGCCGGTGGATTTCACCACACCCCCGGCCGAGCGCCGACTTTTCCCCCACATTGAAATGGATGTCCTGCCTCAGAAAACCCCTGAGGCTGACATGCAGATTCGTCGCGCCATCGTGCACCTGCATGCGCATGTGCTCGGCCGGAACGACACCGTCGACCACCCTGAAGTCGCGCGCACGTTCGAATTGTTCGCCGACATCGTGAACAAGGCCAAAGATCGCAAGGATCCTGAAATCCGCGAACGCTATGCCTGCCGCGGCCGGGACGACAAGCGCGTTGAAGATCCGCACTACACGCTGCGCGCTTGGCGCAGCGTGGTGACCTACCTGCTGCGCCAGCAGGATTTTCTTTACGAGTAAGGACCTGTGCGATGAACCCACGACGTGATTTTCTCAAACGCTGCAGCGCCGCAGGACTCGGCCTAGCCATGCCCGTCACGTTTTCGGATGCGGTTCAGGCCGGAACCAAAGAATCCGAACCTTATGACGGACCGTACTATGTCGTCTTCAACGCTTCGGGCGGATGGGACACCACCTATCTGATGGATCCCAAAGGCACCGACGGCATCAACCGTTTGTATCAGGAAGGCGACATCCTGACCGAAGGCAATCTCCGCTTCGCTCCACTCGCCAAACACATCAAGGCGGGCATGAGCAATGAAGACTTCTTCAAGAAATACGGCCCCGAACTGCTCGTCCTCAACGGCCTCGACTATTCGGTCAACAACCATTCACCGTGTTCGCGCTACATGGCCACCGGCAAACTCGACAGCCTTGCCTATCCGACCTTCGCCGCGCTTGTCGCCGCGTGCCAGGGCCCGCAAAGCCCACTCGCATTTCTGACTTTCGGCAACTACTCGGCCACCGGAAATCTGGTGCCGATGTCGCGCGTGCCCTACCTGCCTTCCCTGCAGCGCATCGCGAATGCCGATCACGTCGAGGGCAATGTGCGATCGCCCTACCACGATGACTTCGCGCTCGAAGGCATCGAACGAGCCCTTGAACAACAAGTCGAGGCACGCATTGCCCAACAGCGCCTGCCGCGCGTCGAGCAGGCTCAAAGCATGCTTTACGCAGCGCAAGTCAGCTCCAAGGCCATGGGGCGCATCACGCCCCATATTCCAGAGAAAACACCGAAGGAACGTCTTGCCCAACAGGCTGAAATCGCACTGACCTCTTTCAAGGCCGGTGTGTGCGTCTCGGCCAATCTCACCATCGGCCAGTTCGACAGCCACGCCAACAACGATCCGGATCAGATGAAACTGATTCCGGAATTCCTGGCGGGCATCGATTATCTGCTCAAGCGTGCCGAAGACCTGAAGATTCGCGACAAACTCGTGGTCGTCATCCAGAGCGAAATGGGGCGCACACCCAATTACAACAAGGGCAACGGCAAAGACCACTGGTCGATCGGTTCCATCATGTTTCTCGGCCACGGCATCAAGGGCAACCGCGTGATCGGCGCCACCGATGGCGGGCAGTTCCTCAAACCCATCGACCCAAAAACACTTTCGCTCAAGGAAGACGGCCTGCGCGTGCGCCCCGAACATCTGCACCAGGCGCTGCGCACCAAGGCCGGAATCGAACAACACGCTTTCAGCAAGCAATTCCCGCTTGAATTCCCGAAGGCTGAAACGCTTTCAGGATTGTGGGGCTGAAACCTCGACATGACGCAGCAGGATTGATCCGACTTCATCTTTGATCAAGGTGTGGGATTTTGTGTCATCCCATGGCTTGGCCTGCGATTCAGCCGTTCGTATTTGAATACAAATTCGACCGATTCGGGGTCTCTTCCGAATGATGGGCACACATACAATCTTCGTGATTGAACGGAGTGCCCGACCATGAAGCCCGCCGAATATCACCCGATTATTGCCATCGTGGGCATGGCCATGATTTCCGGTCTGGCGTCGGCCGACGACATCATCACACTTGAAAATGCCCTCCCCGCACACAAGATCACCGGCCAGGAACCGATGGCCGAGACTTTCTCATTCGCGCAGGCTGCTCGCTATCTCGACACCGCATCGCTGAATTGGCAGAAAACAAAGAAGTGTGCCACATGCCATACCAATATGGCGTATATGCTTGCGCGTCCGGCTCTCGATGGCTATCTGAAAAACTCCGGTGAAGTCCGACAGTTCTTCGAGGCATATCGAACCGTCCGTTGGAAAAACAACACCGTTTCGAAATCCGGCGGCTTCTGGCCGATCGTGGTGGGTGCGGGCCTGACTTTCAATGATCTTCAGACCACCGGCAAACTGCATCCGATCACGCGCGATGTGCTGGATCTGATGTGGACCACACAGCGCGACGATGGCGGATGGGACTGGCCCGACTGTGAATACGCTCCCATTGAAACCGACGACCACTACGGCGTGACACTTGCCGCTCTCACCGTGGGCGTGGCACCCGACGGTTACGCACAAACCGAAAAGGCGCAGGCGGGTATCGCCAAGATACGGGCGTTCATCCGCAATGATCCGCCCAAATCAATGCACCATCGCATCATGATTGCCTGGTGTTCCCTGCGCATCGACGGCTTGATGGATGATGCGCAACGCCGCAAAGTCCTCGATGAAATGATGACCATTCAACGCCCGGACGGTGGCTGGGCCACACCTGGATTTCTGGCTGACTGGCAGGGCCTGACGCGTCACGACGGCAAGCCGCACGATACCCAAACCTCGGATGCCTACGGCACCGGATTGGCCATCATCGTCGCCCGCGAACTGGGCTTGCATGCCGACGATACAAGACTGCAACGCGGCGTGAACTGGCTGCTGACCCTCCAGCGTGACAACGGGATGTGGTTCACGCATTCGCCATCACTGGATCGTCTTCACTACATGACCAACACCGGCAGTGCCTTCGCCGTACTTGCTCTGCAATCCTGCGACAAACTGCCCGGCTGGCCGCTGGCCGGCAAAAAATAAACTCTCGCGCGGCATGTCTCATGACCGCCCATGCATCCCGCCTCCACCGACCTCCCTCTTTCTCTTCAAAAGTGTGCCTGCCTATGAAAAACTCACTCGCATCACTCGGCGTTCTGATCTGCCTTCTGAACTCTTCTCTATCGGCCGCTCCATTGGTGATCGACGGCAAGCCGGTCGGCGAATTCGTGCTGCCGGCCGCACCACATGCCGCCGAAACCTTCGCCACGCAGGATGTGCAACACTGGCTCGAGCAGATCACCGGTGCCAAAGTGCCGATGCTCAATGCGCCCAGCGATGCGTCCAATCTGAAAATATTCGTGGGCACATCACAAGCGAAGGCTTTCACCGAAGACCTCAGCAAACTGAACAACACTGACGGCTATGCCATTCGCCGGCGCGGCCAGAACGTTTACATCTTCGGCAGTCGACCGCGCGGCACGATGTACGGCCTATATGCCTTGCTCGAAAAAAACACCGATCTGATCTTCGCCCGGCCTGATCCCGACTTCGGCACGATTCACGGCAAGACACCGACACTCGAACTGACGGCCACCGATCTCATTGATATTCCGGTCTTTCGTATTCGCCAGCTCGGACCCGACTGGCCCAAACATCGCCCCACCGGCATCTGGCTCGTGCGCAACGGCGATAACCGCCGCGACCACCGCGCGTCGTACAAGGGATTTCTGGAACTCGATCTTCAGGAGCAGTACGGCACCAACTTCGCCGTGCCCATCGCCAAACATGCCGAAGCTCATCCGGAATATTTCGGCTGGAATCCTGTCAGCCAGTCGCGCCGATTCGTGAAACACGGCGAAGGCACCATGTGCTTGAGTGTGCCGGGCTTGCCGGCGATCTGGGCACAAGGCTTGGCTGAAGATGTGGCAAAGCACGAAGCCCGCGTGGGCCAGAAAGTTGAGTTCGTGCGCCTCGGCCCCGGCGATAACTGGTTCTGCTGCCAATGCGACAAATGCCTTGCGCCGCTGCAACTGCCCGACGGCAACACGCTCGCATGTAAAGATCCGGATTCGATCAAGGATCCGCTGTTTCGATCCACGCAGATCATGATGTTCATCAACGAAGCGATGGACACTTGGCTGAAACTGCGTCCCGACGTGCGCATTCATGTCCTCGCCTACATCCACTTCGCCGAACCACCGCGCGTGCCCGTGCATCCTGAATTGGCCATCTGGTATGCCCCGTACCCCACCAACAACATGCACTATCCGCTGCTCGACCCGCGCCAACCTGAGCCCTGGGGACGGCGCTTCAAACAGTGGCTGACCATGACGCCGCGCCTCGGATTTTACGAATACTTCGAGGCCAAGCCCACGCCGCAGGCGTTTTACGTCGCCGCCAATCTGCGCGAGGTGGCCAAACTTCCCGACCATACCCACGCCATCATCTACGGCGAGATGAACAACGATTTCGGCAGCGAAGGCCTCGCCCATGGCGCTCTTGGTTGGGACGTGGGCCTGATGAACCACTGGGTCACGCTGCGCTTATTCTGGGATCCCCATCAGGATGTGGATGAGTTGTATCGCTACTTCATTCGGCGGGCTTACCGCGAGGCCGCGCCGCAAATGCTGGCCTATTACGAGCTGATCAAAAAAAGCTGGTTCGATCCTGCAAACAAAACCGTCACAGCCTGCCATACAGGCATCGCCGATGCGTACAAAGGCCTGATTGTGAATCCCGGCCATGAAAAGGAATGCTTTCGTCTGTTGAACGAAGCCGAAAAAGCGGCGCAACATCCCCACGCGCGCACACTGATCCAGCGCATGAAGCGCAATACGAAGGTTTCTCCAAGGAACTGGCACGTCTGGAAATCGCTCACATTCCCGAAATCAAAACCGACGACGGCGACTTCGATTCACTGCAATGGGAGAAGCCTTGGCTCAATGATGATTTCAGAGTCGACTCGCTGACCGGTGAACCGTCGGCAGCACCGGAAGCCACGACGATCAAAGCCGCCCACGACGGCAAAACGCTTTACCTGAAATTCACGGCATCAGACAGCGATCTCGCGCGACAGAAAGCGACGTCGCCCACACCCGGACAGGAACACTGGCCCAAAGGGGATCACATCGAATTCTGGCTGTTCATGGGACGCGACAGCCACGTCTTCGCCTTCAATGCCAATGGCGTGCAATACGATGCGAAGAACCTGGATCGATCCTGGAACTCCGGCTGGAAACTGCGCACGCGCAAAACGCAAACCGGATGGGAAGCCGTCGCCACGCTGCCCTTGTCGACCTTTAAACTCACACCAAAACAACCCACGCCGTGGAAGTGGTTCTGCACGCGCGAGATCAGCCGCACCGACGGCACCACGCACGAACTGTCCTATCAGGGCCTGCCGCTCTACCGTCTCGAATTCCCCATCGTGGTGGACTAGGCCCTGTCTGACGGCTCCTGCTGGCGTCGATCGTCAGATAGAACCTAATCCGGAGTTGAATCATGAAAATCATTTTTGCACTCATCGTGACGACACTGACCGGTGCGCTGCTTGCCGCCGCGCCTTTCAATGATGCGTTTTCCAGCGGCGAACCGGCCGATTATCTGCATGCGGGCTTTGCGGCGGATCAGATCCGTATCGCGACAGCCAAGGGCACTTCCACAATGGTGATCGCCAACACCACCGCGCGATTCATCGATGCGCCGATCAAACCTACGACCAAATACACGCTTTCTTACGTCGCGGCTTTTTCAGGCGAAGCTGAATCGATCGAGGACAACCCGCGTTTCGAAATCTTCACGCGACTCGGCCAGACCAGTCCGCTGCTGCCCTCACGCACATTGCAGTTCATCGATGCCGCCGGCAAGCCGGTGGGTACGTCGCTTCAAGTGGGCATGCCCTTTCGTGAATCGCATGCCTATACCCATGTGTTTCACACCGGCACAGGCTACCACACTGCGCGCTCACGCTTTCTTCCAGACAAAACATTCAATTGTCGATCCGGCAATTGAAACTAGAAGAAACCGCCGACGAAGGCGCGATCAACGCCAATCCAAATTTGGCACTGGGACCTTTCAATGATTCGGGCTGGAAAAATATCGCTCAAGGCGGTCGATTCCTGATACGCGATGGCAAAACCGTCTTCGATACCCAATACGGCTCACGAAGTCAGGATTTCCCTGTGGTCGAGCCCGGCACTTATGCCCTTTCGGCCAAAGCCACGCCCAACGGATTCAATTCCTCCGTGCATGTGGACGTGCATGACGCGAAGGGGAAATCGCTTCTCCGGGTTTCCACACGCCGATACGGCCCGCCCACACATTTCGTATTGCCCGAAGGCGCAGCATCGGCTTCGTTTCTGGCTTACAGTTGTCTGCTCGAAGAAATCAAACTGGTGCGCGTGGGCGATGAGAGCGCCATCAAGTCATTGAAATGACGCGTGCCAACAGGAAACACACCATGTGCATTTTTCCTTTCTTGCGTACTCCATCACACTGGATGCTCTTAACGGCATGCATGCTGCTTCAAATCACCGTGTTGGCCCAAGCCGACCCCAAACCCGTTGCCGCCGACGCGATTCAGATTCGCACCGATTTCCCCGGTGGAAACGCTGCGGTCAGCCGCATTGAAGAAGGCATCGCACGCGTGGCACCCGATCTGCGCGGCGACAGCGACTGGTTCTACTGGTACTTCGAGGTGCAGGCCAAAACGCCGGGGCGCGTGACGTTTGTGTTCCCGCCGACCGTCGCGAAGTTTCGTGACGGCGCGATCGGTTTTCAAGGCCCGGCCATCAGCACCGACGACGGCAAAACCTGGCAGTGGATGGGAACCGAAAACGGGCGCGGCAGTTCCTTCTTCTATGACTTCACCCGCGCCGGCGAAACGGTGCGCTTTTCTTCGTCAATCCCGTATCTGCAATCCGACTTCGACGCTTTTTTGTCGAAGCACCCCGGCAACGCACATCTGACCAAAAGCGTGCTGGCCAAAAGCCGCGCCGGACGCGAGGTGGAATTGATCACCGTCGGCAAGGAAGGCGCGGGCATTCGCCCGGTCCTGATCACCTGTCGGCATCATGCCAACGAATCGGTGGCCAGCTTTGTGCTCGAAGGTTTTCTTGAAGAGATGATTTCAGACAGCGCCGCGGCAAAGGCCTTTCGCGCCAAACACATCGCGTATGTGATCCCCTTCGTCGACAAGGATGGTGTTGAGAAAGGCGATCAGGGCAAGAACCGCAAACCGCACGATCACAACCGCGATTACGGCGAGCCGAGTCTTTACCCGGAAATCATCGCCATCAAACAACTCGACGAGGACAAGGATTTCAAATTCACCTTCGACATCCACTGTCCCACACTGGTGATGGATATCCATCAGCGCATGTACTTCACGGGCATTATCGAACCGCCGAAAAACAATGGGGCGAACCTCACGGCATTCGCGAAGCAGATCAAAGATCGCATGCCTGCCGGTGCGCCGCACGGTCCGGTCATGCTCGCCAAACCTGCACCCGACAAGCGACCGATGAACTCGCACTACTTCGGCTTCAAACCCGGCATGGTGCTGGTGGCCACGCTCGAAGTCCCCTTCGCACCGGCCCAATCGAACATGAATCCCGACGCTCTTCGCAGCTACGGCAAGGCCATGCTCGAGGCCTGGGTGAACACCGCATTTCTGGAATCAGACGCCACGCCATAATCCGGCGACAATTCTGTAAGTCATTTGATCTAAATGATTTGAGACAGCCGCCGGATCCGGGCGCTGTCTTTTTTCATCCTACCGCTGTCTCGATGGGCTTTTCTGTGGGGATCTGATAATGTCGACTGTCGACACTTTTGCGAGATTTCCCCCATGGCGACCAAAACCCTCAAACCTGTTTCGCGCGTCAAACTTGCCGATGAAATCCAGGATCGGATCCGTCAGGCCATCGTCTCGGGCGAATTGCCTGTCGGCGCTCCGCTTGCGGAGCCCAAACTTGCCGAGCAATTCGGCATCAGTCGGGCACCGATTCGCGAAGCGCTGGTCGCGCTCGAGCGCGAAGGGCTCGTCGAATTCACAGGCGGTGGCCGCACACGCGTGCTGACCATCGAGAAGAAGGATTTCGTCGAGATCTGCAGTCTGCGCAGCACGTACGAAGCCATGGCCGGCGCGCGTGTGGCCACGCGCTGGAACGACGCACTCGCCAAAGAATTGAATCAGCAGATCGATCGCCAGCGGCGCTGCAAAACCTGGGCACAGCTGAGCACACTGGACATGGCCTTCCATGAAATCATTGTTCAGGCAGCAGATCACAAACGCCTGCTGCATGCTTGGCGATCACTGCGATCGCAGTGTGAAGCCAGTTTGGTTCACTTCTTCGGTGTTGAAAAGGAACTGGGATACGAACCGCACAACGTCACCACAAAAGCTCACGAAGAAATCATGCGCCATCTGAGTTCGGGCCATCCGCAACAGGCCGCCACAGCCATGGCTGAACATGCCGAGTCCTGGTTGAACTGGCTCGATCGCATTCACTAGATTTCAACATCCCTTTCAGGATCCGAGTGAGAACATGAATTTTCGCTTCACCTTCCACAGCCTGATCCTTGCGCCGCTGATGCCGGCGATCACTCTCGCCGCGGCGCCGAATGGCCCCGAGGTCGCCACCTTTGCCCAATCTTATCAAACGGATATCCGCCCGCTCCTTGCCGATTACTGCAACGATTGCCACGACAACGACAAGCCCAAAGCCGACATCGACCTGACTGTTTTCGATACCTTCGATGCGGTGCGCAAGCAGCCCAAAATCTGGGTCAAAGTGGATCACATGCTCCGCACCGGCGAGATGCCCCCCCGTAAATCGGATCAGCCCACCGACGCCGAGCGTCTGACCATCAACGCATGGGTCCGTGGCTACCTGAGCGCCGAAGCCGAGGCTCACGCCGGCGACCCCGGCCGCGTGACGCTTCGCCGCTTGAGCAATGCCGAATACACCTACAGCCTGCGTGATTTGACCGGCGTCTCGACGCTCGATCCCGCCAGGGAATTTCCGGTCGATGGCGCTGCCGGCGAAGGCTTCACCAACAGTGGCGATGCACTGGGCATGTCGCCCGCACTCGTCGATAAATATCTCGACGCCGGAAAGAAATTGGCCCAACACATGGTCCTGCTTCCGGACGGCATTCGGTTTTCACCCAATACCACGCGCCGCGATCAAACCGACGAAGCCGTCGAGCGCATTCGCCATTTTTATCGCACGTATTCAGACAACCGCGGCAGCTCGGCCGTGAATCTTCAGGGCGTTCAATTCCAGACCAATCAAGGCGGTCGATTGCCCGTCAAACAATATCTCGACATCCTGCTTGCCGAGCGTGACAATTTAAAAAGCGAACAAAAAACCATTGATCAGATCTGTCGCGAACGCTCACTGAGTCAAAAATATCTCACGCTGTTGTGGAACATGCTGACAGAGAAAAACCCGAAGCCTTCCACGCTGCTCGACGTGATGCGCACGGCCTGGCAGGCGTCACCGTCAAAATCAGACGCCCTCGCCAGTGACATCGATCGCTGGCAGCAGAAACTCTGGAAGTTCAACACCATTGGCGACATCGGCCATGCTGATGACAAGAAGAATCACAAGACGTGGCTCGAAGCAATCAATCCTCTCGCCGCACAGCAGGATCTGCGACTCAAGCTACCCAAATCAGAATCGGGCCAGGATGTCGTGCTGTATCTCACCGCCCACGATGCGGGGGATGGCCACGACCATGACTTTGCAGTGTGGTCTAACCCGCGACTGGAATACAAGGGCAAACCCCCCGTGCCACTGCGCGAACTGCATGCGCTGGCAAAACGGGTGGAAACACGGCGCGACATCGAACTCAATCGCACCGACGTGTATCTGGCCGCTCTTGCAGAGATGTCGCAATCGGCCCTCTCCACAGAAGCCGCTGCACAAAAATTCAGCGGTAGTGACACAACTGAACGAAGTGCG
>CALOAZ010000111.1:0-16405 GCA_942491355.1 uncultured Phycisphaeraceae bacterium | reverse complement strand
CATCATGATCAACATGTAAACAGCCAGGCCCACCCACAACTTGGCCTTTTTCGAAAGCCCGTCCGTGTGGGTCGCCGCCGTCGCGGCGACGACGGCATCCGCTGGTACTTCCACCGGCGTGTAATGCACGGCGAACAATTTTGTTGCCCACACCCACCGCATCGCCCGGCTTCAGGGACAGGATTGCCCCCTCCTTGACCTTCTTGCCGTTAACCGTAGCGCCCGTTGGACGAAGCCACATGCAGCGACCAGTTGTAACCATCGAACAGCAATTGGCCGTGCTGACGACTTAAGTGATCGGCCTCGGGAATATTGAGGACCAGTTGATTGCCGGGCACGCGACCGAATGTGATCGATGCACCGGTCAGCGTGGTTTGCAAGCCCGCCTGAGGGCCTGCCATCAATTGCACACGAATCGAACTCATACCATTCTCATCCAATGCAGATAAATGATCATTACCCCGACATCAATCGGCCTTCCATCCAGGCCAGAATCACCGGCCCGAAAATCACCAGCACCGCGGCAAGTAGAATCAGCATCGCCGGCAGCAGAATACGCGTGGAAGCGCGGGCGCTGGCTTCTTCGGCCCGCACACTTCGCAACATGCGGATCATGCCTGACTGATTTTTCAGAATCGTCGACAACGGCGTACCCAAGGCTTCGGCCTGGTTGATCGCGCCCACCACCGAACGAAGCGAATCGAGCGGAATGCGCTTCGCCATATTCTGAAGCGACTGGGCACGCGTGGTGCCGAATTCGATTTCAGCCTGCACCAGCTTGAGTTCGCGATTCAACTCGTCATCCGGCTCATCCTTGATGATGGT
This sequence comes from uncultured Phycisphaeraceae bacterium, assembly GCA_942491355.1. Taxonomy (GTDB): domain Bacteria; phylum Planctomycetota; class Phycisphaerae; order Phycisphaerales; family Zrk34; genus CALOAZ01. The sequence goes on along the minus strand of CALOAZ010000111.1, from coordinate 15,580 downwards.
TTCAATCGCTTCGGTAAAGCTTGCGCCTGCTTCCATCAACAAGGCGATCAGATCCATGGTGTAGGGCAACTGCCGGCCGATGATGCGCGTGCGCTTGAGGGCCGACTCACTCAAAGAAACCAGTCCGAATCCGAATCCAAAAATCGGCATGCCCATGGGCACCAGAGGATCGGGTGATCCGGTCATCCCCCACAGCACCACGAATGCCATGCCGGTCAGCATCACGCCGCTGGTGATGCAGATGCCCAGATATTCATCCACGCTGTAACCATTCGGATTGCCACAGGCATCCAGATCTTGCCGCACGCGTTCGCGGAAAAACGGAAAACGACCGGCCGCCACCACACCAAAGGCGAGCAACTGCCCGATGATCGGCGTTTCAAACAGGGTCTGACGCGGCCCGAGACCCAACGCCAGGGCGATCTGCCGATTCACCGGCGGTTCGGGCTGAACCGGAATGCGAAACACCGACCAGATCAGCAGGAACACCGTGCTGAACTGCAGCGCGAGAATCAGAATGAGCATGAGATCAAAGCCCATCAGATATCCACCTGCATGATGCGGCGAATCCACAAGAAACCTGCGCCAATCAGTGCCAATGCCACCAGCAGAATCATTCGACCGGCCGGCTGAATAAAGACTTGCTCCAGACCCTCCTGATCGATGAACCAGTAAATGATAATGATCACGAACGGCATGACCGCAATCATGTTGGCCTGAGCGCGACCCTGCGCCGTCAAGGCATCAAGGCGACCTTCTAGACGGCGCGGATTTCGCACGCAGCGATTCGGAGATACGATCGAGGCTTTCACTCATGTCGCCACCGCGCTGGCGATGGGCTTCGATCGCGGCAAACAGCAGGCGGTAGTAACTGGATCCGATGCGGGTTGAGGCATTCCGCATGGCCTGATTGAGATCGGTTCCCAATTCATATTCGCGCATCATCTGACGCACTTCCTGCTGAAGCGGACCAATGCTGTTGGTCGCCAGCAATTGGAAGGATTGCACCAGATTCAAACCCGCACGCACACCCGAAGCCAGTGTGGTGATGCCATCGACAATCTGTTCGTCCAGACGACGGCGACGGCGCGTTTCAAGCAGATTAATGATCGTGCTGGGCAACAGCGCGCCGAAGACCACACCGATTACAAACCACAAGGGCGATCCGAGGACCACGGCACAGACCATGCCGAAACCGAGAATCAGCAATATGCCCACACCGATCGCCAATCGCGCCGGCACTTCCATCAACAACTGTTGATTGAGCACACGATCGACGGAGGCCTCGATGCGCAGATAGCGCTCGGACATGTGAGCCGCGCCGAAGATCGCCATCATGACCACAGAGGACAGCCCCATCACACCGATAATGGCATGAAAGACCCAGTCCGCCGTGTCCATGTCCACAAAAATCAAAGCCTGCTCCAACGATCCGACTTAGAGGAACAACTGCACATCCAGCAAATTCTTCTCGATCATTTCTTCAGCAAAACTCGGGATGTACCCGGTGTGACGCAATCTCGGCTGCGTGGGCTCGCGCAACGTAAAAATATCTTCGAGGCGGATCTGTTCGGTTTCCAGATCAATTTCAGTCACCTCACTGATCGCCGTGATGCGTCGATGTCCGCTGGGGAATCGAGCCACCTGCACAACCAGATCCACCGCAGAAACAATCTGCTCACGGATCGCGCGAATTGGCATATCCACGGCCATGAGCACCATGGTTTCCATACGCTTGGTCGCATCGACCGGCGTATTGGCGTGAAGCGTGGAAAGCGAACCATCGTGACCAGTATTCATCGCCTGAAGCATGTCCAGACATTCGGCACCGCGCACTTCACCGACGATCACGCGATCGGGTCGCATACGCAGTGAGTTACGCACCAGATCACGGATGGAATACGAACCTTTGCCTTCGACGTTGGCCGGTCGCGCCTCAAGCCCCACGATATGGGGCTGGGGCAATTTGAGTTCGGCCGATTCCTCGATGGTGATGATGCGCTCGCTGGGACGAATGAAAGCCCCAAGCGTGTTGAGCAATGTCGTCTTGCCCGAACCGGTACCACCTGAAACCACGATGTTTTTGCGGCCGGCCACACACCCCTGCAAAAAGCGGGCGCATTGCTCGGAAAGCGCACCGCGCTCGATCAAATCGTCGATCGTGAAGGGAATCCAGGCGAACTTTCGAATCGTGATGCACGGCCCCACCAGACTCAGCGGGGGAATGATGACGTTCACACGGCTGCCATCGAGCAGGCGCGCATCGACCAGCGGAGAGGATTGATCCACACGCCGCCCCACCGGGGTCAGAATGCGCTCGATCACACCCATCAGCGCTTCATCCGAAAAGAAGCTGCGCGTGGTCGGTTGAATCACGCCATTTTTTTCGACGTAAATGTAATCCTTGCCGACCACCATGATTTCAGTCACGTTGGCCATGTCGAGCAGATCCTGCAGCGGACCGAACCCGAGCATGATGTCGAGCAAATCCTTCGCCACCACGCGGCGCACCACATACTGCTTGAGTCGTGGTGCCACCTGCGGCAGGAACTGACGAAACAGGTCTTCAAAACTTTCTTCCGCCGTGGCCAGATCTTCCTGCTCGCTGGTGGGATCGAACAACAGCGGCATCATGTCCACCATCGATACCATCAATTCGCCGATCGCACGTTCTGCGGCTGCATCATCCTGAGCCACGGCCTGAGCACGGTATTCGGTCTGCACGCGACCGATGCACTGGCGCGACACTTCAGACATCACCAGCCGATGCAGGTGGTTGTAGACCATGTGATCGGCCAGCTCCATATCGAGCTTGGCGGCATGGGCATCGAGAATCATGTTGAGGTGCTGATCGATCTGCGCGAGATAAGCCGGATCATTCTTCTTGATCTGGCCGGTCACACGCAGATTCAATCGCTCGATGAGTTCGGCATGCACACCCTGCTCGAATTCGACCAATCGATTCTGCAACCGGCGAATGCGCTCAGCACCCGTCGATTCGCGATCGGCACCGACCAGTGCGATCGAATACTGCGCGATCTGAACTTCGTCACCGAAATCCAAGCGAGCCGATTCGCCGGGCAGCACATCCCGGTTGGCCACGAGCAACTGACTTTTGCTGGTATTTTCGACGAAGAGCTGGTTGCCCTTCAGAAAGATCTTTGCGTGCTTGCGCGCGATGAACGACCCACGCAGCGGAATCGTGCAATCCGGATCGCCCCACCACCACCGGCGGCGCGTCGACGCGCACGGTGACCTGCGAATTCGCACTATGATCGTAGAGCCAGAACTCCATGAGGACGCCTCTGTCCGATCAGCGCAGGCCGACCAGTTTTTTGACTTCTTTGTTGACGCTCAGCTCGATTTCCTGGTCGATGGGATTGCGGATCACCACATCAAAGCCATCGCGGCCGATGTGGCGCGAAATCGTCAGCAAAGCCATGGCATCAATTGAATTGGTCTGAATGGTGATCGCGCTGTAGCCACTGGCGCCGCGACCAGTTTCGGTGTTGGTATTGGTGCCGGTGGCGATCACACGCACTTTTTTGATCACCCACATCGAATGCGGCGGCTGACCGGGCTGAACAAAGGTACCGATCAGATCGATGAACATGCCCGGCCGCATCAAACCCGGAACATTGTTCCGGCTGTTCACTGGAATGGCCAAAGCCACGTTGCCCGGCTCAACCTTATGGCCTTCAGCCAAATCACCGGAAAACATGTCCAGCGTCAGCCATTCGCCTTGGTTGGCTTTGCGCGTCAATTCCTGACCATGCTGCGTATTGACCGCTTCACGACTCACGATGGCGCCGGCCAAGCCGTCGCGCAGACTCTGCGGAATGCGAACTTCGCGAAGATCTTTCACTGCATTGAGTTTGTCGCCCGGTTCTTTGTCTTTGTTGAGCACCCAGACCGAGACCGTCGATTGCTGGGTGGCCTTCTTGATCTGCGCGATGTACATGAACGTGATTCCGACCGTCACCAGTCCCATGAGCGCGGCCACGGCCACGAGCGCCAGACTGTTACCACCGGCCGGTCGAGGTGAAGAAGGCGTATTCATGCGTCATCAATCCGAAGAAGGAAAAACGGTAAAAACCACCGGAAGTCAGGACATCGTAGCGTATCGTAACACCCATGTCAGGAAGACCTTGCCGCCGCGTTGGCGTACCCGGAGCTGCAAGAGATCACCCTGGCGGCGCATCCAATGCTGGAGCGCATCGGGCGAAGTGGACGACCCGAACGGACCGGCATCGGTATGAAAACCCGCCTGCCGCGCCGCATGCAGACTGCGCTGCATGATTTCGTCGGTGCCGAGGTTCTCGTAAGACCACACCCACCATCGCTCCAACCATGGGCCTGCGGCGCGATCCGTCGCATAACAGCGGGTTGCCCCTTCGGGCTCTTTTAAATCGCCCGGCAGCGCATGCCATGCCGAAACAGAATCGCCCAGCGTGAGCATCGCTTCAAGCGGATCGCCTTCGCTCGCCTCCGCAGCCATCGAAGCATCAGGGTTCACTGGAAACACCGGCGCATCAGGCAGCGGTGGATCCATCCACAAAGCCACCCACGCCCCCGCAAAAACACCTGCGACGGCGCAGAACATCAACGCCAAAAGCATGACCGCTGGAGGGCGCGAAAACTTCACGGGACCTTCGGCCCCCCGTAACCAGGCATTTCGAGCCAGATGCCGCGAACCCGTCCGGCAAGCTGATCCCCTGTGGGATTTTCGGTGCCGGTCAAACCGCCGTATTCAGGATCACCCATGCCGTCGACGGCATCCCATTCAGCGTCATAGTCGCGATAAAACGCATCGCGCAAGGCGCGCGTATGGTGTCGATCCCGGCCATTGCCGGTCCATTCCGGATCGGCGGCGGTCCACTGCGTGCTGTAAGGCCAGTCACCACGAATACGCCAATGCACGCGCACTTGAGGTGAATTACCCGGATTCACATCTTCGTCGGGATTGTCGTTTTTAGGACTGGTTTTCACATGCAGGCGCGACCAGAACGAAGCTTCATCATCATGCTGTGCATGAAATCGCTCGCGCCGGCCGGAGGGATAACGGAAGCGGCCTTCGCCGGCCTGCCCTTCCACCCACACGAAATAATTGGAATAGGTTCCGCCATCATTACCGGCATTTTGTGCATACTGGACCAATCGGTCATATGGCTCGGTAACCCAATGACTGCGCCACCCGGTGATGTCATCCGGATCATAAGGACGCGATAACGTGCTGGCCTGATCCTTCACAAAGAAAGCGCTGTTCAATTGACGGTGCGCCTCCAACGGCTGCGCCTGAGGACCCGGCGCATCGGCTTCCGACCGCCAAGCTTCATACCGCGTCAAAACTTCGGTGCGGCACGAGCACGAACCCCCATACGCCCGAGATAGAACATCAGCAGAAAGGCTAGAAAATAAATGGGCAGCACCATGACTGTTTCAGCCATGACGGCACCGCGCTGACGTCGGGGATTGCGCGAGGTGATCATCAGAATGATCCTCCGCCACCCATGGCATCAAACGCACCGGTCCATTGCTGCACCGCTTCGAGGTAGCGCATCAGATTCTGTTGATCCGGCGGCACGGCATCCGGCGGCGCGGCGCCGCTATTCCCGACCGACACCCAGTCGGTCAGACCCGGTGACCCATCGGCATTGGTCACCGGACACAGTTCGGCATGCCACATCTGCGTCCATGCTTCGAGTGAATGGTTGTTGAACAAGCGAACCTGAGAGACGGCCACCAAGTTGGCATAAGGCCGACCGCCGCGAAAACGCGAGCCCATGGCCTGCGGCGCATCAGTCGCACGCGCCACCGCAAGCACGTGGAAATTCTGCCACCATGCCACAGGATCCTCTTCCAACGTATTGGGCATGCTGGAAGGATTCAGATCGACCGGCGCAGGCGCATCGGCCGCCCCCTGATTGAATCCTTCATAGGGATTGCGCACCTGTGGCTCAGGGCCGACATTGATGCCACCCCATGCAATGTGATCGATGCGGAACACATCCTGCGGCATCGGAATGCCATTCGCGTCATAGATCGGTTCGATGCCGATGGTGGAATCCCACTGCACTTGATACTGCCATTCATCGCGCCACACATTGGGATTGATCATCGGCAATCCCCATGATTGGGGATCGGACCAACCGCCCACGCGCGCCACGCGCGGATTGGGACGATATTGATAGCCTTCATTGAAGGCGAGCGCCCACGACCCTGGCGACATGAAACCGGCACTGCCCGGCGCGTAACGGCTTTTGATCTCGACCACGAAAAAGGCCGTCTCGCGAATTTCGGGCATCCCGGCCATCGCAATCTGTCGCGCCTGCTGATAATCGATGATCCATTCGGGCTCGAATACTTTGCGTTTGTCATCGCCCAAGGGCCAAAGGTAATCGAGCTTGATTTCGGCGATCCGATCCAGCCACATGGCAAGCCGCGCATGCTTGAGACTTTCAACCTGAAAGTCTCGCACGCGGCGCAGCAACCATTCATGCGGGCCGTATGTGCGATAAGCCACCGGCGTGCAACCCACCTGCCGACCGTTACCCTGCCCGCCTTCGCTGCGCGAGACCGGATTGTTGGGATTGCCGCCCCCGCCGCCACCAGTTCCTTGAATGGAACCCGGCACCCAACTCGCTTCAGAACAATCCTCGATCACATCGCGCCAACCGAACACCGTATCCCACGGACCACGTCGGGTCAGTGCATCATCAATGTCCAGCGGCAACATGCCGTAACGCACAGGCCGGCGCAAATCATCAAAAGTGCCCCGCTCGAAAGGCGGGCGCATGTCCAGCGGCAACACCATGAAGCCGGCATTGTTTCCATCCGCGCCCGGAGTCGAGGCCTTGCCGCCTTCTTGGCCGGCATATTGAACCATGGCACCGAAATTCTCAGCCAGCGCACGATTCATTTCATCCTGAGCAAACAAGGCATTCCACAAATGCCCGCTCGGATACACGGTCATCTCACTGACATCCTGCGATGCGAAAAGATTGACGACCGGCTCAAGCTGCTGCACGTTCTCCTGCATTTCCTGAAGCAGCAACTGGTAATACTGAAGCACTTCCGGCCCCATATCACCGCCGACACCGAGATTGATCTGGTTGACCAGCGAATCGCGCAGCTGAACCAATTCCTTCTCGGCATATTCCGAAGCCTGCGGGAAGGAATCGAGAACATTGATCGCAGCAATGGTCCGCGCCATGCCGGTGTTGTTGGCGGCAATGGAGTTGAAGGAACGCGCCGCCCATCCGCCCGCAGCCTGCACAGCAGCATCTGCCGCATTCTGCGTCTGGACACGACGGTTGACCTGCTGGCCGATGTTCAGAACCCAGAAAATCACGGCCGCCAAGAGCAACAGCCCCAGCAGTGTGATCACAGTCACCACGCCACGTGATCGGCGCATCACCCCACTATTATTTGAGGTTCTTGGGTACATTGGGTTCGATCTGCCTCTTGAGGATATCAATCCGCTCGTCCGGCTTTCCGCTGATCTTGGGATCATTGCCTTCGGCCACGCCCAACAGACCCCAAGCCGGTACCCACTGACGGCTCGCCGCCAATGTTTCGATCTGCTGAATGTTGTGTTCGAAATCGTTTCGGCGCTTCAGATTTTCTGCGTTTTCAACGGGCAGACCCGCTTCAGTTCCCAGATCCAGCGCCTTGCGGATGGGGGTTTTGGCCGCTGAATATTTCTTCTGCGCATGCAGCGTTTGAGCTTCCATCAGGAACTCGTAAAAGCGAATCTGCTGACCGGTTCGGCGCTGAAGGATCAATGCATCTTTATCGGTGGGATCCACACCAAGTGCCGCATCGACTTCGGTCGCCGCCTGCTTGAGTGTGGCGATACGCGGCGCTAGATCTTCACCGCTGCGACGCGACTCAGCCACCAGTTTGTCTGCGTTTTGCACGCGGTGGCGCAACATCGCATTGTTGAGTTTCGGCGGAATGGAGTCTTTGGGCTTTTCAGCCAGCGCACTGCGGTACAGCTCGATCGCACCGGCCCAATCACCCGAACCGGCCTTCGCGTCAGCGCGATCTTCGAGATCCTTGACCGTCAGATCCAACCGCGCCGTAGCCAGAGCGCGATCGACTTCAGGCGAATTCCAGTTGGCTTTGGCTCGATTGAGAAGAGCGACCGCTCCCGGAAGATCGCCACCCTTGTACAGACGAACCGCCTGCTGGTAATCGATCTGACCCGTGAGGGTTTTGATCTCCTCCGCACGCACAGGCGTGGGATCCTTACCCTGCAGCGCCTGCAACGCCTTGAGTTTGGAATCAAGCCCTTGAGCGTCGCTCGCGGCTGCCGCCAGACTAATCAATTCGAGTTTTTCCTCGATCTGCTTGCGCAGCGTCATCAGGGCCGGCGCATCGGGATGATCTTCGAGACCTTTCTGCAATTCGAGTCGGGCGGTCTGAAGTTGTCCGTCCGCCACCTGTTGAGCCACCTTGGTCGCAATGGTGTCGATGTCCTGCTGCTCAGCCTTGGTGGTTAACCGCGAGGCGAATTCCTGCAGGCGCCGATCTTCTTCAGGCAGGCGCTCGGCCGGCGGCACCAACTGACCCAACCGCAAGTGCATGGCTTTTGCCTGAGGCACTTCGCCGCGCGCGATCAATTGATCGATTTCAGAAGCCTGCGTCACAAAAGACTTGCTGCGCGTCAACTGACGCTTGCGATCCGCGATATCTGCAATGAGATTATCCAGGCCCGCAGACAACGCCAGACTTTCGGCTTGATCAAGATCCGTTTCAGCCTGACGGTAAACCCCGCCCGCCTGGTCATACTTTTTAATGTCGAGCAACTGACGGCCTTCTTCAAATGCCATCATGGCCCCGCTGGCCAATGCATAAGCCTTGGCCGATTTTCCGGCACGCGGATGATCCGCAATCTCATCAAACCGTGATTTGGCTTCGGAGAATTTGTTCGAGAAATACAGTTGATGTGATTCTTCAAACTGCTTGCGCACCAGATCCCAAGCGGCCTGCTCCGTCGCGGCTTTCTGCTGGCTCTGATAGATCATCACCCCTGCTACGCTCACGGTGATCAACAGTGAAGCCGCTGCCACATAAATCGGCCAGCGTTTTTTGGTGGGCAGCGCTGCCGTGGCCGGGCCTTTGAGTTCAATGGCTTGCGGCGTGGGTGCTGCGACCGGCGCCATGGGCGATGACGGTGCGGACGATGATGCCGATGCGATGGACGGTGTCGACGCAAACGGCGCAGCGGCCGCCGGCGAAGCCGACGCAACAGTCGGCGATGGCGATGGAACACCTTGCGCAAAATGACGCTGAATCGTCTGTAGCAACACATCCGCATTGGGAATGCGCTGCGACGGATCTTTGGCCATCATGCGCGACACCAATTCCGAAAGCACCTCAGGCACTTGCGGATTCTGTTCGGCCAAGGACGGCGCCGTGATGCGCGGATTCGTATGCCATTTCATCCAACGCATGGCCTGATGGCGCTGATCGCGCAGGATGGCCCGAAATGTCTTTTCATAAATGACCGGCCCGGCAAGCAGTTGATAGGCCAACATGCCCAGGGCGTAAATATCAGCCCGACCATCGACCTGACCTTCTCCAAACAGTTCCGGCGCCATGTACTGCGCCGTGCCCATGCCCAGCGCTTCAGGATCAGCCACCAACGTGGCCAAACCAAAATCGCAGACACGGGCCGGGCCGCTCTGCGCCAACATGATGTTGCCGGGCTTCAAGTCGCGATGCACCACGCCTGCTGCATGAATCGCCTGCAGGGCTTGGGCGACATCACGCATGATGGCAATGGTTTTCATCGTGCCCCAGGCACAATCATTTTCTGCCATGACGCGATCCATCGATGCGCCTTCGGCAAACTCCATCACGATGAACAGGCCGCGAGCATCATCGATGCAATCGATCACACCCACGATATTCGGATGCGATCCTGAAACGCGCTTGTAGACCTCGGACTCCGTACGGAATCGTTCACGAAAAACCTCATCCACATCCGCCGCTGCCGCGATCTGCTTGATGGCAACCTTGCGAGCCAGAAGTCGGTCATACCCCACCCACACAATGCCCATCCCGCCGGTGGCGAGCTGGTTCTGCACTTCAAAACTGCCCAGCTTGTCACCAGGCTGGAGTGCGGGAGCCATCGGATTCATGGTCTGCTGATTCATCGTTTACTCAACGCGCCCCGTAGCGGGTCGCAGGGTTCAAAACTCACGTGCCCGTCTGTCCTGTTTCAGCGTCGCGGCGCGGCAATTCCGGATCCGGCGGCAACGACACCGGCAGACCTTCATTGGTCAATTGGTACTGGGCACTGACGTTCATATACCGTTCACCCGCTTCGTCTTCACCATCGGCAAAAAAACGACTGACATAACGCAGAGAAAGGCGCAGACGATGATCGACGCGAACGGCAATCGGTTCTTTGGGTTCAAAGGCACCGAACGAAACATCTTCCCATGTGATGGAATCGTCCGGATTCACAATCACGCGGCGCACCACCGCTTCAGTCGCGTTGTCTGCATAAGCCATGCGTCCCGGCATTTTTTCAGTTACCCAGGGTGGCGTGGTCTGCCCGTAAGCCTGATAGAACGCCTGCAGCGCTGCGACATCTTCGCCACCGCCGCCGCCTTGCATCCGACCGGCCACCGGCAGCAACGCCATGACCGCGGCGCGTTTGATCATGGCGTGTTTCATACCGCCATCGAGATATTGATTGGCTTCTTCGCCCGCGTAGTTGGCTGGAATATGCACCACCGCTGAACGCGTGGCGGCAAAGGCCGCGTAATGCACAAAAAAGTTACCGCCCATCACCGACATGGTCTGAACCAGCGCCAGCGCCAGGAACAGAAGAATCGGCAACACCAGTGCAAATTCAATGGTGGCGGTGCCATCTTCACAGGCCGTGATCGGGCGCGACCACGCGACGGGGACGACTCACGCGGGCAATGAGAATCATCACCGCGAGGACGGCCAACAACAGAATCCCCGCAGCCACCAGACTGATTCGCATCACCGGACTTTCAAAGGCGGTGGCCCAGAAATCAGCAATGGTCAGTTGGCTTGCCAGGAGATTCACGATGAAAGCCGTCTCCTCTCAAAGACCTGATGCAAAGGGCGCCCAAGGCGTTTGAACGCCCAGCAGACTTTCGATGGCCGCCATCGCACCACCGATCGCGATGGCCACACTGAATGGAATGCGCGGCGAACCGGTGTCGAGATCTGCTTTGACTTTGGCCGTCGCCATCAGAGCCGCTCCCAGAAGGCGCGATGCGGTGCGCTTCACCAGACCCCGTCGAACCATCACGACCAGCGCCATCACGGCACCGATCAAAATCGCATAAAACGTCGCAGCCAACACACACTGCCAGCTGGCACTCAGGGCTCCCAGAGCCCCCATCGATTTCACATCGCCGCCACCAAAACCACCCAAAGCAAAAACCACCGCAAACGGCAGCAAGCCCGCGCCCAATCCCTGCATGCTGGCGGTAAAACCCGCCACAGGGCCGGCGCCTTCAATCCAGGCGGCGATCATCGACCAGAGAATGCCGATCACGATCGCGGGATAGGTCAGGCGATTGGGAACCTTCTCGGTTCGCACATCGCAGATGGCCGAAACGATCAGGAAGGCACCAAGCAGCGCCAATGTGACCCACGTCGTCCAGCCGATCATGCCCACCCCAGCAAATCTGGATCAGTTCGGCAGCGTGCCCGAAGCATCGAAGTCATCCGCGATGCTCTTGGTTTCTTCGGCTTCTTCACCGACCCATTCATTGATCCAGTTACGAGCGTAGATCAGCAGACCGAGCAACGGCAGCACCACGGCCGCGATGATCAGTAGCTTTTCCAAGCCTTCGGCGCCACGTTCGTCGTTATGCAAACGCTTGAGAACATTCCATACACTGCTCATAAGGAGCCTCCATCGCAAAGCTGCCACCAGGTCTATGGTGTCGGCAGCGAGTTGATCATGGTCATCATCTGGTAATGGCCCGTGAGGGCATCAATCGCCAACTGAATTGTGTAGTAGCCCGGCAACGCAATGGCTGCGAGCAGCAATGCCCACTCGACCGTGGCCGAACCCTGCTCGTCTGCGTGCAAACGCTCGAGCAGCGGGTCAATATCACAATGGGACGTAACTTCTTGCATGGCCGAATCCTATGCGTCGTTTTCGCCGCTATCAAACACACCCCGGGTCAGATCTGTCACCAGGGCCTCTTCTTCCTCTCTCAAGTGCCCGGCCAGATACGACCGCTGGCCTGTCCACTCCAAACTCATGTCGTGGCTGCCTTTATCCTTAGTATTCCGGTGATAGATGAAGAGATCCTTAAGACGGTACTGGCCATCTTCAGAAAGGGGTAAAACCTCGCTGATCTGGGTCAGAATACGCCTGCCCCCCAAATGTCGGTGCATCTGAACCACCACATCGATCGCACTGGCCACCTGGGCTCTCAAAGCGTGCAGTGGCAACTCGATATCACTCATCAGGGCCATGGTTTCGAGTCGGTTCAGGGCATCGCGCGGATTATTGGCATGCAACGTGCCCATCGATCCGCCGTGACCTGATGTCATCGCCTGGATCATGTCCAGCGCCTCGCCCCCGCGTACTTCGCCGATGACGATGCGATCCGGCCGCAGCCGCAGGCTGGATCGAAACAAGCGATTGATACCCACTTCACCCCGCCCGTAACGATCCGGGGGTTTGGTTTCCATCGAGATCACATGCGCCTGCTGAGGCTGCAATTCAGCCGAATCTTCGATCACCACGATGCGCTGATTGCTCGGGATAAAACCAGACAACGCATTGAGCAGAGAAGTTTTGCCCGAACTGGTGCCGCCGGCCACCAGCAAGTTGGCCTCGGCACGCACCGCAATTTGCAGATATTCCTTGGCCGCAAGCGTCATCGAACCGATCTCGACAAGCCAATCCACATCGAGCATCGAATTTGAAAATTTACGGATGGTCATTGCCATGCCGTGCCGCGAACAGGGTTGCTTCGCCACATGCACGCGCGAGCCATCAGGCAGGCGAGCATCGATCAGTGACACATCGTCATAAAGACTTTTGCCCGTGAATTGCAGAATATTGTTGGTGGCCGAGGCGTAGGCTTCGCGATCTGAAAAACGAGCGGGGGTGCGAATGAGCTCGCCGTGTTTTTCGATGTAGATTTCGTCATGACCATTGATCATGACTTCGGCCACCGCCGGATCATCCAGATACGCCTTGATGGGCGCCAGATAGTGATCCACCGTCGCCGCATAGATTTCATGTCGATTCATCGGTATCCCCACCGATTGAGCATTCACCCAGAACAACCTGACCAATCTATCATACGCATCGGATCACCCCAATCATCCCCCCGCTCAACCCGGGCTTGACGGACTAGGGCCACACTCTAGAATGTCCAACCTTCGGCTCCGGCCGGAACCAAGGGGGGTGTAGCTCAGCTGGGAGAGCGCGTCCATGGCATGGACGAGGTCAGGGGTTCGATCCCCCTCACCTCCACTTTTTAAAAGCCCTGGGCCTTTAAGGCCTGAGGGTTTTTTTGTACGCCTGGCTGGCGACTACCTCGATCTGAATTCAATCCATGCCGCGCCATTGCTTCCGGATACGCGTCCCGAAGCGGGTGGGTTGCAGGGCTTGTGCATCAAAAAAACCCCGTGAAGCCTGATGAGCCTCACGGGGTTTGTCATTTCAATCCGGATCAAGTCGACCGGGTCATGGCTTCTGCGGCAAGGCCCGACGCTGTTTGGTGTCTTTGAGTACCTCGCGAATATGGTCGATATCAGGTTCCCAGAATTTGGTCTTCTCGTCCTGCGAAGGCGTATTCAAGGGACGAATCACACGGAAACCCGCCCAGAACTCGGTCATGAACCACACACTGCGGGGAATTTGCGGATCCGATTCGGTCCATTCACGCACGGTGCCCAGACGCGATGCCGATCGGCAACCTTCGCCATCCGAATCCCAGTTGCCGCCGCGCACTTCACGCGGAAAATGTTCTTTCGGCCAATTCACCACATCACCCGACTTCACGGTCTTGCCCGCGAACTGCTTGTAGTGATTGGGATCGAATTGATCGAGTACCCACTCCGACACATTGCCGTGCATGTCATAAAGACCCCACGGATTGGGCCTTTTCTGGCCGACCTTGCGAGTCGATGCGGAAATAGGAGATATCGGAAATTTTGATGACGCCTTCAACGCCTTTTTCCAATTCGACGAAAACTCGTGATTTGAGGATTTTCTTAACCAGGCCATTAACGATATCGCCGTTTTTGTACTGTTGGATGTATTTTTCTTCGGGTCTCATTTCCAGTTGTTTGAGTCCCAGTTTGATTTTTTTTCTCTTCGGGGTTGAGTTCGATAACCTGTACCCAGAGGCGTTCGCCCACTGCGACGAATTCTTCGACGGAGTTGGTTTTTCCTTCCCAGGTGAGGTCGGAGATGTGGAGTAGGCCTTCGACGCCTTCTTCCAATTCGATAAATGCACCGAAGCTGACTATTTTGGTGACTTTAGCAATAAGTTTTTTGCCGACGGGGTATTTTTCGACGATGCTTACCCATGGGTCGGGGTGCTTCTGTTTGAGGCCGAGAGAGATGCGGTTGTTTTCGGGATCCATTTCAAGGACCATGGCTTCGACTTCGTCGCCTTTTCTGAGTTTTTCTTTGGGATGGTTGACACGACCGTAAGAGATATTGTCTTTATGGATAAGGCCGTCCATGCCACCGATATTGACAAATGCGCCGTAATCGGTAAGAGAGGTGACTGTGCCTTTGACGATATCGCCGACTTTGAGCGACTCGAACAATTCTTTGACTTTTTCTTCACGTTCTTCTTCCAGGATCACACGGCGGGATACGACTGCTGTTTTTTCGCGTGAGTTGAGGCGAGTGACTTTAAAATCGTATTCTTTACCGATCAAATTCTTGGGGGACTTTACTTTCTTGATATCCACCTGGCTGAGGGGCAAGAATACTTCGACGCCCATGTCGACTTTATATCCTTTGCCGTCTTCGGTCAAAGCCACCAGTTTACCGCGTAGGGTTTCTTTCTTTTCGTAACCGCGTTTGACAGTCTGCCAACCTTCAGCGAGGTCTACTTGCTTCTTAGAAACGGTAATATAACCCTGTTTCATGTTGATATTTTTGCAAATGACGGTAATGGATTCGCCGATATTGTATTTCAATGAGCCGTCCCAGTCATAGAGTTCTTCTTTGTTGAGGATGCCTTCGGTTTTTTGGCCGATATCTACAATCACTTTATCTTCGATAATATCGATGATTTTACCGGTGATACGGCTTTCGGTAGCGGCGGCTTTGAGGTCGTACTCTTCCATCAATTTGGTGAATTCGTCTCCTTCATCTTCTACGACAACACCGGATTCTTCGGATTCTTCTGTTTCTGCTTGGGCAGGTTCTTCTGCGACGTCCGCCGCGGCTTCGGCTACTGGAGCTTTTCCGGTGTTTCAGACTTCTTCTGGTGTTTCCTGGGTCTGATTTTCGATTTTTTCCGGTATTTCCGTTATTTTCGCTTGGACTTCGCCAGCTTCAGTTTCTACTTGCTCTGTTTGCGAGTCATTTGTTCCG
>CALOAZ010000110.1:0-11604 GCA_942491355.1 uncultured Phycisphaeraceae bacterium | reverse complement strand
TTTCCGCCGTTCCAATTGGCGATCACCACTTTGGCATCCAGTCCTTCCCATGAGCCGGCCAAATCGTCACGCACCAGATAAAAATTCTTGTGCGCATTGTGATGCGGATCGAACATGTCCGACCACACCAGAATTTCGGCATCGGCATCGACTTTCCG
Source organism: uncultured Phycisphaeraceae bacterium (assembly GCA_942491355.1). Classification (GTDB taxonomy): domain Bacteria; phylum Planctomycetota; class Phycisphaerae; order Phycisphaerales; family Zrk34; genus CALOAZ01. The sequence goes on along the minus strand of CALOAZ010000110.1, from coordinate 11,446 downwards.
GATGATGTCCACGCAGCGGCGCGCGTTGTCGGCCAGAACCTGTCCGGTGGTCTTGCCGGGCTTGTTGCAAAGGTCACACCATCCGGCGAGGCGCAATTCGTCATGCTCCATGAACCAGGTTTTCGGCGCGAGATATTTTTGAAGGTCACGAATCTGCTGTTCCAGATGCACGTAGAGTTCATCGTGCACCAGGCACGAAGCCACCTGATACGTAAGGATCACGATGGCGTGCGAATAAGACACCTTGAGCGTCTGACCCTCGGTGATGCGTGATCCGACGGGAATCACGATCGGTGGTTGCGGGGTGCTGATGGTGTAAGCGCCTGGGTAAGGATCGTTGCCGGTTTTCGGATTGAACCAGCGTTCGAAATCGCGCCCTTCTTCATACACCGTCTTGCCGTCTTCGCTGGTTACGCGCACCGGGCAGCCTTCACGCCGCACCAGATTCACGCCGCCCACGCAGTGCAGTTCGATGTCGTCGTACCAGAAGGTGCCGGATCGGCCGCCCCAGACGCCGAGGTAGAGATTGATCTTGTCATGTTCAAGACTGTTGAACACGATGGTGTGGCGCTTCCAGTCGTGTGTGGCCGACCATTCCAGGTCGGTGTGATTCAGGGCTCGCTCGCCGGCCAGAATCGTCACGCGGAATTCGCCCGCCTTCAAATCCTGTGTTTTCGACCAGAAGGTCAATTCGTATTGATGAAACGGTTTGACGTCGAGCGCCCGGACCACACGCGAGTTGGCATCCTTCACGCTTTTGAATCGCAGCGAGGATGCGCCGCTGCGCTTCACCTGCGTATCAAGCATGCTCTGATCGCCGAAGCCGTCGATCCAGCTCCATCCGGCAGGGCGATTTTTCTCGGCTTTTTCAAAGTCACCGCCCGGCAGCATGTTGGCGGTGTCGGCCACGGTGGCTTTGCCGCCGGACACTTTGAACAGACAATCTTTGACCGGAACGCCCTCGGCAAGCTGCGGGTTGTTCATGAGGATCGAAGATGAATAGCCGATGGGCATCACGCCCGGGATCAGCTCGATGCCCAGGCGCTGCGAAGCTTCGCGGGCGCGCTGCAGGTTGGTGTAGTAGTTCTTCGGACGATCTGCGAATCGACCGAATTTGAAATCGTTGATTTGCACACCGTTGTAGCCTGCTTTTTTGGCGCGCTCCATCAGGGCGATCAACTCGTCGACGCTTTTATCGACCTGAAAGTTGGTGGTGGTGTAGACCCACAGCCAGTGCGGCGATTCGGCGCGCAACGGGCTGGAGCAAAAGGCCAGACAAAAAGCAAATAGAAACGCAAGTCGCAAAAACATGATTCGGCTCCTGGGCCGTAAGAGGAAGTCGTGGGCGCACTTAATCGGCGCGCTCCAGAATGATGGCCGTCATTTTCGGGGTTCCGGCGCATCGTAGTTCGTAGGTGGCCTGGGGCGATCGCGCCACGTGCGTGTGCGATTTGGCCTGGCCGCTTTCTTCCCACTGATAGGTGATGCGAATGGGGGCAAAGCCGCCGTGGGGTTCCTGATAATCGGCATCGATTCTGAAATCGAGAATGCCCGTCGTATTCACCTGGTGTCCGGCGAAGCGCACCAGCGCTGATCGCGTCCCCGCCGGAATTTTATCGAAGGAGACGTCGCGACAATGCCCACTGGTGGGGCCGGTGACGCGATCCACAGGAATGAATGTCTTGCCACCATCCAGCGACACCTGAAAATCCCAACTGTCGCGCGCATCACGAGCGCGATAGTGCGCTCCGAATCGCAAACGCTTTAAATCGCCCGGCGTGCTGAGCGGAAAGGTCAGATGGCCTTGTCCTGCGGTCATGAACAAGGGGCCACGACCGTCGTAGTTTTTGAGATTCACCATTTCCGGATGAAAATTCGTGAATTGCAGATTCTTGTCGGGATGCGAGGTGGGTGTGGCGCCTTCAAGTGTCAACGTGTTTTCTTGCGCCGGGTCGGCCGAGAAGGTGATGCGGTTGTCGCCGGCAGCTCAGTGCGGGCAGGGCGCGCTGCGCGGTTGGATATCGTGATGGAAGGACAAAGTATTCAGGCCGGTATCAGCCCCTGAGAGTGTGAAGCGCAGGCGGTAGTCATACCGGCGAAAAACATGATCGGTCAGATTCAGCTTCTGCTCGCCGCTTTGTTTCAGCGTGGTGATGGTTTTCCAATCCAGGCCGTGGTTGTCGGAAAACGCGACTTCAATCGAGCCGCCTGCGGGGATGTGGGTTTCGAGTCGTGCTTCTCCGCTCAGATAAACATAGCTGCTGGGCATGCGGAAAGTCAGTACGCCAGGTTGGGCGGGCGCCTTGACGCGCAGTGCCGGCGTGCCGCCGTGTTGCAGATTCACGGCTTCGAGAGCGGCGACATCGACATCGTGCAATGGCGCGTCGTAAACATGTTCGCCATTGCCCACGCGACCGGGTGCCAGATCGCCGAAGGCGGGTGTGTAGCGCAGCGCCTCCTGGCCCACCGTGGTCGAGAGACAGCCGGGCGCTGAACCGTCGCGCATGTTCACATGCAGGCCCTTGTTGGACCAACGACGAATCAGGCGTTCGCCGCGCCGCAACTGAAGATTGACCTGGTAACCTTTTGAGTAGCCGTATTCGTACAGACCGCTTGCCGAGCCGTCATATTCCATCATGGTGGAATACCAGCCGTGCGTGGCCGCCGGTAACCAGCCGTTATCGTCATATTGTGGGCAGCGCGATAGAACTTCCGGGCCTTTGCGCCAGCCACCGTTGCGCATGAAGGCTCGAAGCTTCGCATCGTTGCCGCGATAGTCGGGATTGGCGTCGTACCACTGTTTCACGCCGGCAATGATTTCATCGACACTTGCCAGCGTGCCGTCGGCTTTGGGGAAGTAGCAGATCAGCGAGGCATCCATCAGATGCCAGGCATCGTCGTAAAACACTTCCGGCACACTGTGGGCATTGATGATGCGCCCGCGCACTTGGAGTCCGGCATGGCGCCCCAAGGCCGTCATGTCGGCTGAAGCCACGCTGCAGAAGGAATAGCCGTAGACATTGAAGATCTTGAAAGGATCGTGCAGCACACCGCCGTCGTGCTGCAGAAATTCATTGGGCGGGGCATCCTGGTGTTGAAAGCTGGCGACCGAGCGCCAGATGGCCAGCGCCTTTTCGCGATCAGACATGCCCGGTTTCAAAGTCGCTCGTGCCCAGGCATCGATATTCGAAACATCAGTGACTTTGTCGCTGACCACTGAAATGTGGGTCACCACGCCCACGTCGGCGCGGCAGGGACAGGCAGTCCAGAACAGAGCGGAAATAAGCAGGCATAGCGCGAAGTGATTTTTCATGGGAGTGTCTCGGGGAGATCAAAACAGGCAGATGCCATGTTCGAGTTTGTTTTGATCGTCGGCAATCCGACTTTACGCAAAGGCATTCCGAAATCGCGGTGAGCCGTCATGGCGCATCCATTTCGATCAGCATCGCTTCCCAGGGATTCCATGGCATGGACAGGCTTCGGCCTTCGGGCAGAGCGTCGCCCGTGCGCAGGTTGATCACGTTTTTAACGGGATGCGAGCTGCGTAGCGTAAGATCAATGGGCTCGTCGTTGACGCCGCTGATTTCACCCAGGCCGGTGATGGTGCCCTGGCGCGTGGGATTTCGAATGATGCCGACGATCAAACGATTGCCGCGTCGCCAGCGAATCACCTCGGTCATCGGGATCGGTTGATTCTCGTGGGTCACTTGAATCACAGGCTTCAAGCCGGCTTGTTGAAGTGCATCGCCGATCAAATCACGCCAAGCGGCACCGAAGGTGCCGGCGCGTTGGACGGTATCCCAGTAAAACGCCGGCGACAGGTTCAGATAAAGGGTTCGGCCTTGGGTGTGTTTTCGCGTGATTCCCACGGCGGCGCTATCCACCTGCGCGAGCGATGTGGCACCGGAAGCGGCGCGGGTGCCGCGTTCCACCACGGGGATGCCACGATGACGCAGCGCGCCTTCATAGGCGTCGAATCGTTCCACATACGGTTTGCCGAAGCGCTCACCGTTGATTTCGAGAATGCCCTTGCCGTTGAAGTATCCGGCGGATTCATCGCGCGTCAGACCGAACAGATCGTCGAGGGCACCTGCGCGGCGCCCGACGCCGCGTTCATCGGTCAGGCCGCAGAGGTGATCGGCAATCACGGTACCGCCTTGCGCCACGAAGTCGGCAATGGCGTTGACTTCATCATCAGACAAGGCGATTGCGCGATTGAGAATCAGCACTTTTTCGTTCTTTAATGCGCCTTCGGTGATTTGGCGGCCGGTGACGACGTTGTACTGATAGCCCAGATCTTCAAGAAGCTTGAACCACGCCACGCGATTTTTGGCGGCGATCTGGCAGGCATTGTCGAGGCTGCTTGATCGGCGGGGCCATGTCTTGCCGTGCGCGGTGGCATCGATGGCCCAGTTCACGCGAATCGAATCCTGCGAAAGAAACACGGCGATGCCGTCGGTTTCGAAACGAGCTTCCGGATGCAGAAGGGCTTCGGACACCGGCCCCTGAACTTCCTTGAACGTATCGGCATTGGCTTCGATGAACGGCGCGATGGCGCCGTCCTTGAACCATGGCGTGCCGTGGCGGTCCGGCCAGGCAATCACGCCGCGATTGCCGTGCAGCAGGTAATACCACAGGAACCACGCATCGCGTTTTGGCTCGCCGGTGGAGAAGAACGTCTGTACGTGCGGGCGCGCCGGGTCGTGCCACAGCGAGCGCAGGATTTCATTGGTGCCGCCGATGTCGTAGGCCTCCATCCATTGCACGGCCTGCGACAAGCGGTCGTAGTCGTAACCGCCATAGGCCGAAGGATTCTGGCCACCGACAAAACCGGCGGGCGTGCGCGGGTCGATCGTATTGGCATGGCGCGTTAATTCGGCCAGGGCATCGGCGAAGAGCTTGTCATTGAAAGCGCGCCAGCTCATCCACGGTGCCAGGCGCAGTCGGCTCAGCGGCACCTGGATCTGCAAACGAACCGATTCATAAGACGCCGGACCGATGTCGTCGAATGATTGGTAGGTGGTTTGCCATGCGGTGTTGAGCGCTTTGATCGAAGACCATCGGGCCTGCAGATGTTTGCGATAGGCCGTGACGGCGATCGGTGACGCATCGACTTCGATTGGCGAATTGAAAATACCGGTCGAGATTTCGTCATCGAACGCGTAAGCCAGGGCCGGGCCCTGTTTGACGGCCGACAGATTTTGCGACAGTTCCTTTTTGAGCGATTGAATCACCGCCGGATCAGCCAGGGAGGCGGGGCGCGGAACCGGGTCGAATCCGTGGTGCAGCGCGGCCTGATCTTCCTTGCGATGCATGTGCAGCACGCCTTTGCCGGCGGCATGATCGACGTAATAAGTCAGATTTTCATCCCGGGCCATGCCGACGCGTTTTTCCTGGCCGGCACCGCGGTCGATGTGAAATCCGCGAAGACCCAGACGGCGATACAACGGCAGGTCGCGCTGTGCATCGGTCTTGTATTGCCACATCAGAATGGTGAAGCGCCCCCAGGCCGGCCCCGGCGCGATGGGCGCTACCGGTTCGGCCTGGACCGTGGCCGCGAGCAGTGTCGAAATCAGCAAAAAACGGGCGGCGAACATGCGGGGCCTCCGTGGGGCCTATCTTATGTCGATCGACCCTCTGGACGTACCGTGCGTAACACGGCAGGATTCACACGCAATGTCACACCCTGCCGATCTTTCAGACGACGCTTTGCTTGCCGAATGCGATGTGCTCAAGACGCGGCGCGGCGGCCCCGGGGGGCAGCACCGCAACAAGGTCGAGACCGCGATTGTGCTGACGCATCGACCGACGGGGATGCGCGCCGAAGCTTCAGAGCGGCGCAGCCAGTTGCAAAACAAAACCGAAGCGATTTTTCGATTGCGTCTCAAGCTGGCGATTCAGGTGCGCACCCCAGGTGTGGCGGCGCCCAGTGAACGCTGGGCCGTTCGCGTGCGCGGTGGGCGGCTTTCAATCAATGCGGGTCATGCCGATTTCCCATCGCTGTTGGCCGAGGCGATGAATCATCTGGCTGAAAAGGATTGGGAGCCGGGTGCCGCCGCAAATCGCTTGGGCATTACGGTCAGTCAGATGGTGAAGCTGCTCCAGAAGGAGCCGGCGGCGCTGGTGTATGTCAATGCGCAGCGAGCGGCGTCGAGGCGACACGCGCTGCGTTAACAATCTCAGGCGTATTCATGATCGTGGTGCGCCATCGCGACCATCACATCCATGGCGTGGGTGATGGCTCGAGCCGAATACGAAAGGTGGCGTGTGTTGTTCTGGTGCATGGCCAGGATTTCTTCCCGGTCGATGCCGCAGAGTTGGGGAGTGGCGGCACCGCGCATTCGGAGGCGGTGTTCACGCAGCGCACTGACCGTGGCTTCGATGAGGCCGTTGGCACCGGCGCTTTTGCGCCAGAAGACGAAGGCGCCTTGCTCCAGTGTTTCGGCGGCAAGGTCCCAGGCATCGTCGGCCGAAACCATGACCACCGGAACGTGAGGGGCATGCGCCGTCAACCAGGGCAGCAATTCGAGGCCCTGTTTTGGGTAATCCAAATGGCAGTCGAGGACCACGCAGTACGGGTCGAAATCCTCGATGGCTTGTTTGGCTTCTTCAAGCGAAGCAGCGGATCGGCAGTCCAGCCCCAGTTCTTGCAGGCAGACTTCGGCAAAACGGCGGAACATCGGGTCGTCATCGACAATGAGTATGCGTTTGGACATTTCTTATTCCCTCCCGGAATACGCACATCATTGCCGTATCGAGAGGGAGCGCCAATCCGCATTTTCACAGGGAGATACCGGGAAAAACCCTTGATGGATCATACGGATGGGTGGCACGGTGGCCGGATCATTCACGGAGTTTTTGAATCGGCGTGAGTACGAGTTTGCGAAACTCGACTTCGGCGCCTTCGGCCTGGAGGGCGATTTGGCCGCTGGAGGCCGTGCAGTCATATCCGTGATTCACCAAGTCGCCGTTGACCCAGACCTTAACTTGATCGCCGACGCACTCGATGACCATCGCGTTCCACTGACCGACCGGTTTTTCGGAGCCGTCGGTCAGATTCAGATACGCCGTTCCTTGCCTTCGGTGATGCCCCAGTTTTCCTTTCTGGCCGCGCGCCGCTTCACCATGTCGGGCACGGTGATGTCCTCACGATGCACCAGAAATCACCGGCGTGCTGGTGATTCATCTGCACTTCGATCGACTTGGGAAACATTTTGGACAGCGCCCGCGGTGTGGAAGCATGGACCAGCACGCCGCAGTTGCCGGGTTGTCCGGGGAATCGATACTGCACATCCAGACGATAGTTTGAATGGACAGCATCGGTGATCAGGTGGCCTCTCGGTGTGCCGAGGCTGACGAGCATGCCGTCGCGCACGATGAAAGGCGCGGGGGCGGTCGGATCGTTGTCCCGCGCCGGCGCATCGATGTGCCAGCCGGTCAGATCCATACCGTTGAACAAGGGAATCGAATCGGGCACGGAGCGAAGCGGCTCACATCCTGTCAGCGCAAGTACGACCAGTATGGAGCAACAAGCGATCGATGGCTTTGTCTTCATGATCCAGTTCCAATATGAAGCAGACTGGGCAGTGAAGATGTTCAGCATACCAGCGCATCTCGGCTGACGGTCGCACGGAATGACGCAAAATGGTTCGCAGCTCCGTGATTCATTATGCTGTCTTCAGACCGTGTGCGGAGTGCGATTCCATGTCCGATCTTAAAGATCCCCGAGTGCTCTTCGCCGCCGAGCGCACATTGCTGGCCTGGAGTCGGACGAGTCTCGCGCTGATCGCCTTCGGCTTTCTGATCGAGCGATCCGGATTGCTGCTGGTCGACTTTCTGCCCGATGCCAAACACATCAAGAACGCCGCCGCCATGTTCTGGATCGGCTTGGCGTTCATCCTGCTGGGCATGTTCGCCGCGGTCTATTCGGCGCGCCAGTATGCCGCGGCGCTCAAGACACTGAATCCCGCGGAGTTCCCGCCGCGGCACACAGCACTTGGGGCGGTTTGGTACTCAACGGCATTGTCGCACTGCTGGGGGCCGTATTGGCGGCAGGGGCTTTACATGAGTCGCGGGTGAGTGTGCGTGTCAGGGCAGGAACGAACAGATGTATTCCGCGATGCCTTCGGCGACGGCGATGTCGAAGCCCGATTGGCCCGGGACTTCTTCATCCTCGGGCCTCCTGTCCGAGGCGGATGATCGCCCGAATACCAACGCTTTACTTGGAGCAGGATTCAGGTTGGGCACAAAAAAAGGCGGGCCGCCATCGGCCCGCCTTTTGATATCGCAACTGAATGCCAAATCAGTTGAGCTGCTTGAGCATCACGGATTCAACGTACAGGTTTCGGTCGAGTCCGGCGTCTGCGTCGTACAGATCATTGGTGAATTCAATCGCCATGGCATTCTTGCCGGCAGCCAGTTTCGCCTTGAAGCGATAGGCCGTGGCCGATTCACTGGTCAGTGTCACTTCGCCGACGGTCTTTTCGCCCACCCACAGGCGGAAGGCGGCGTGTTCATCCTTCGCCGGCTGGCTGCTGGCCATGACGTTGACTTCATATTCTCCGGTGGCAGGCACCACGACCGACAACAAGGCTTTGCCATTCGAATAAAAGTAGATGCGACCGTCTTCGAATCCGGCCAGATTGTCACCCTCGGCCTTCGCACCGCTCAGATCCACCTGCGCCGGCTTGGCCAGCACCGGCGCCTTGGTCGGCTCAGCGGCCTTGGCGACTTCGACCGCTTTGGGCTTTTCAGTCGCGGGTGCGGGCGCTTCGGTGGCTGCCGGGGCCGCAGCAGCCGGAGCCTCTACCGCTTCTTTCTGAGGAGCCCCGCAACCGACCATCCACCCCAGTGCCAACGCTCCGGTCCATCCCTTCCAACTTTTCATCTTCATCGTCCGATCTCCTTGTCCCGAATTTCGGGGCATTGAACGGCAGGCCGCGCGGCCTGCGATTTCCATGTGTTCCTTGATTTTGGGCGATCTGGACAGCGCCGCCAGATCCTGTCGGCACTTTCTCTTTTCAGGCGTGCGCCAAACGCCGTCTGGTACCTCTCTCGGCATTTGATCGTTCATGCCGAAAACGAACAGATGTATTGGGCAATGCCTTCAGTGACGGCGATGTCGAAGCCGGATTTGCCGGGGACTTCGAAGGCCGTACCTGCGGCGTAATCGGACCATTGTTCCGAGCCGTCGAGTTTCACGCGGCAGGTGCCGGCGATGATTTCCATGCGCTCGGGCGCGTCGGTGCCGAAGTGGTATGAACCGGGATAGATCAGGCCGAGTGTTTTCTTTTCGCCGTCGCCGAGCGTGATGGTGTGACTGACGACCTTGCCGTCAAAGTAGATGTTGGCCTTGGCAGTGGCAGTAACGTTGGCAAAGGATTCGGGAGCAGGCATTGGCAATCTCCGGTTTCGGGGCGGGCATTTTAGGGAGAGGGGGAGATTCGCACAAAATAAAGGAGATGGCGCTGTAGAAGGAACGAGTGCATCATGACCAGACAAGGAATATTTGCGCGGGCTTATGGACTTTGCTACGATTCTGAAACGTTGCGGGGCAATGATCGAAGGGCCGATTGTCGCGTATGTGAATTGGATTTTGATCCAGGCCCGCCTTTTTATTGGAGATTGATATGTCGGAGAATCCCTATTCGGCTCCTGTCAGCGAGGTGGCCCCCGAGAGCAGCTCCGTGATCGAGCCGCTGACCAAAGTGACCGGTTGGATGCTGCTTCAAGGGGTTGTGATGATGATCCTCGGAGGATTTGCCGTTCTCGGCGGCATCGGGATCATGTTTGCAGGCAGTGTGATGGCGCTGATGGGGGTGCTGTATCTGATTGTGGCCGGCGTGATGCTGGCCATCGGCCTTTGGTACATTCAGGCCGGATCGCGCCTGAAGCCTTACAACATGGATAGCCCGGACGTGCTGACCGAGGGTGCGCAGAAATTGGCGGCGGTCATCCGACTCCAAGGCATCATGATGCTCGCCTATATCCTGATCATTGTGATTGCCATTGTGGTGGGTATCGGCGGCGCGATGGCGGTGGCCCGGTGAGCGTTCTTGTGTACGTGCTGCGGTTCTGAGACCGCAATTCTGAAATGAATGACAAGAACAAGACCCGCGGCGTGATCGCCGCGGGTCTTGTGGTTTGGTGCAAAGGGATTTGAAAACCGAATCAGTACCGGTAGTGATCCGGCTTGTACGGGCCGTCGACCGGCACACCGATGTAGTCGGCTTGTTCCTTCGAGAGCTTGGTGAGTTTCACGCCGAGCTTGTCGAGGTGCAGACGGGCGACTTCCTCATCGAGGATCTTCGGCAGTACGTAGACCTTGTCGGTGGTGTAGGCGCCGGTATTGCGTTCGCGCCACAGTTCCATCTGCGCGAGCACCTGATTGGTGAACGACGCGCTCATCACGAAGCTCGGGTGGCCGGTGGCGCAGCCGAGGTTCAGCAAGCGGCCTTCGGCGAGGATCAGCACGCTGTGGCCGTCGGGGAAGACCCATTCGTCGTATTGCGGCTTGATGTTGATGCGCTTGATGCCCGGCGTCTTGGCGAGCTGGGCCATCTGGATTTCATTGTCGAAGTGGCCGATGTTGCCGACCACGGCTTTGTCTTTCATCTGCGCCATGTGCTTGGCGGTGATGATGTCCTTGTTGCCGGTGGTGGTGATGAAGAAGTCGGAGATGCCGATCACGTCTTCGATCGGTTTGACTTCGTAACCTTCCATCGCGGCCTGCAGGGCGCAGATCGGATCGACTTCGTTGATGATCACGCGGGCGCCTTGGCCACGCAGCGACTGGGCGCAGCCTTTGCCGACATCGCCGTAACCGCAGACCACGGCGACTTTGCCGCTCATCATCACGTCGGTGGCGCGGTTCAGGCCGTCGATCAGCGAGTGGCGGCAACCGTAGAGGTTGTCGAACTTGCTCTTGGTGACCGAGTCGTTGACGTTGATGGCGGGGAACAGCAGTTTGCCGGCCTTGGCCATTTCGTAAAGACGATGCACGCCGGTGGTGGTTTCTTCAGACACGCCGCTGCAGTCGTCGGCGATCGACTTCCAGTTGATCTGGCCGAAGTGTTCACGCAGCAGATCGTGGAAGACGCATTCCTCTTCGCTCATCTTGTCGGCGTCGGAGGCGGGCACGGCACCGGCCGCGTCGTATTCCACACCTTTGTGGATGAGCATCGTGGCATCACCGCCGTCATCGACGATCATCTGGGGGCCCGAACCATTGGGCCAGATCAGAGCTTCTTTCGTGCACCACCAATATTCGACCAGCGTTTCGCCCTTCCAAGCGAAGACGGCCGGGCCGGCAGGATTTTCGGGTGTGCCGTCGCGCCCCACGGCCACGGCGGTGGCGGCAGAGTCCTGCGTCGAGAAGATGTTGCACGATGACCCAGCGGACATCGTTGCCCAAGTCGAGCAGGGTTTCAATCAGCACCGCGGTCTG